>DAOQNK010000001.1:0-8125 GCA_035332045.1 Thiobacillaceae bacterium
TTCGATGCCCTGACATTGGCGTGTTTCCGGCAGTCCGCCAGATTGTCTCGGGATCCGGCCAGCCTGGTGGCTTGGCTGACATTCCGTCGAGAACTGGGTTACCCCATGCCTACCCTGGGTGTGCCCTTGTTAAATAGAGTGCGATGGCGTCTGGGCCCGCAGGCTTGGCTGGATGCTTGCCACCTGGTGGCCGAGAGCGGCAGGCCGCCCTGGCGGCTACCCCTGCACTACCTGCCATTTCTGCGACGGTTTTGTGCCATGTCGGCAACCTTGTCCGCGAGTTATGCCGAACATCCCCTGGTGCGGGGAACGCAGTTGCTGAGAGGCGTTTCGGAAGTGGTGTTGCGGCAGGAGATGCGGCGTCAGGCTTTCTTTCATCGTCTAAGTGCCACCCGCCGGATCTGCGTTGTGGGAAATGCCGCGAGGATGAACGGTTCAGGCATGGGGGCGCGGATTGACGGGCATGACTGCGTGGTGCGCTTCAACCAGTATTCGGGAGCGGACTCCCGTGCCGAGGATATCGGTACGCGAACAGATGTTTGGGTGCGCATGCCTGGCGTACCTCGGCCGACGATACCGGTGCAGGCGCAGTGGGTGGTGTTATCCGGTCCTGATGTCCGATTCCGGTCGTCAAATTGGCTGGCGATGCAGCCGGTGATCGACGCTGGGAAGCCTATCTTGACGGTGCCTCTGCCTATTTGGCAGAGCCTGGTGGCGCGACTGGGAGCGCCTCCATCTGCGGGTGCCTTGTTCCTGGCCTGGCTACGCGAGATCAGGAAAGATGGGCTGGCGGGTATAAGTCTAGTTGGCTTCAACAGGGTGGATACTCTTAAGGAAAAATACCATCATGCGGTGCCTGGCAAGCCCCCAGGGGCCAGACACGCATGGCCAGGAGAGCGGGACATGATTCAGGCCTGGGCAGAATCGGACGGAGCGGTCTGGCTTGTTTGAAGTCCTGGGTTGACTGCATGGAGATTGAATACTTAAGAATTACTTAAGACCGGGAGTCGTGTAAAATCTTCCGACATGCTGTGATGGAAACCATGTCGTGCTGCACCACGAGACAGGCCAATTTAGACGCAAGAACCTGAGGGTTCGGGTAACGCGATACAAAAATAAATATTTGAGGGTCGGGTATGAGTACTGAATCCATGAAAATTGCCATTGTCGGTTTGGCTTTCCGATTTCCCGGGGATTTGGCTACCGAGTCCGCGCTCTGGCAGGCTCTGGCAGAAGGCAGAGATTTGGTCGGCAAGATCGGCGAGGACCGCTGGGCGACCGATGTGCTTGCGCATCCTATCCGGAGTGAGCCCGGACGCAGTGTCACCTTTTCAGCTGGCGTGCTCTCCCGTCTGGAAGAATTCGATGCCGGCTTCTTTGGCATCTCTCCCAGGGAGGCCGCGCGTTTGGATCCCCAGCAGCGCATGTTGCTGGAGTTGGCCTGGGAGGCCATGGAAAACGGCGGTCAAGTTCCCAGTCGCCTCGCAGGGTCCGACTGTGCCGTCTACGTGGGTATTTCCGGCTTGGACTATGGCATGCGCGCCCTGGACGATCTGAGCGGAATGGATGCCTACTCCATGACCGGCAATACCCTCAGCATTGCCGCCAACCGTCTGTCCTACGTGTTCGATCTGCGCGGGCCCAGCATGGCTGTGGACACCGCCTGTTCCTCCTCCCTGGTGGCGCTGCACCAAGCCTGCCGCTGTCTGCGCGACGGCGAATCGACCCTGGCTCTGGTGGGTGGGGTCAATCTGTTGCTGCACCCCTATCCCTTCGTGGGTTTCACCAAGGCCTCCATGCTGTCCGCCGGGGGACGCTGCAAGACTTTCGACGCAGCCGGAGATGGATATGTACGGGCCGAAGGCGGCGCGGTTCTGTTGTTAAAGCCGTTGGCGCAGGCGGAGGCCGATGGTGACGACATCCAGGCGGTGATTCTTGCCAGCGGCACCAACTCCGATGGCGGCCGCAAGAGTGGCATCACCATTCCCAGTGTCGAAGGGCAGGCCGATCTGTTGCGCAGGGTGATGGCTGAGGCGGGTATCCAGCCGGATGAGCTGGATTACATGGAGGCCCATGGCACAGGCACGGCGGTGGGGGACCCCATCGAGACCGCGGCCATCGGTCAGGTCATTGGCCAGGCGCGCCGTAGCGCGGGGCCTTTGCCCGTGGGTTCGGTGAAGAGCAACCTGGGCCATCTGGAACCGGCTTCGGGCATGGCCGGCCTGGTCAAGGCGGTACTTTCCCTCAAGCATCGGGCCCTGCCGCCGTCCATCCATCTGGAGACACCCAACCCCCGCATCGACTTCCCGGGGCTCAACCTGGAAGTGGTGACGGCCCATCGGCCTTTGCCGAAACGGGATCGTCCCCTGCGGATAGGGGTCAACTCCTTCGGATTCGGCGGCGCCAACGCCCATGTCCTGCTGGAGGAGCGACCTGCCCGTACGCTTCGGTCGAGTGAATGGGAAGGCGCGCCGCCGCCCCTGATCATTTCCGCGCGTTCGCCCATGGCTTTGCGGGAGCTGGCCGGCCGCTACGCCGCCTGTCTGAAGGCCGGGGATTCACCGGGCTACCACGATGTCGCCCATGGCGCCGCCCACCGCCGGCAATGGCTGGAGCATCGGCTGGCCGTGCATGGCGTTGACCCGGACCAGATCGTCGCGCGCCTGGATGCCTATTCCCGGGGCGAGGCCGCGGCTGGGCTGGTGGAGTTGGATGTCCTGCCCGAGGCGGGGGAGGCCGCCTTCATCTTTTCCGGCAATGGGGCCCAGTGGTGGGGCATGGGGCGTCGGCTGCTGGCCGAATCGCCGGCCTTCGCCGCCTGTGTCGCGGACTTGGATGATCGCATCGGGCGCCAGGCGGGTTTTTCCATCCTGGCCGAATTGAAAGCCGTCGAGGCGGAATCCAGGCTGGTGCGTACCGAGGTGGCCCAGCCTTGCCTGTTCGCCATCCAAGTGGCGGTGACGGAAGCGCTCCGGGGCATGGGCCTGGTCGTCCGCCATGCCGCGGGCCATAGCGTGGGCGAAGTGGCGGCGGCCTGGGCGATAGGGGCCTTGTCTCTGGATCAGGCGGTACGGGTGATCTGCGCCCGCAGCGCCGCCCAGGCGCTGACCAAGGGCAGTGGCCGTATGGCGGCCGTGGGCTTGCCCGAGGTAAAGGTCCGGGAGGTCATCCGGGAGGCTGGCCTGGAAGCCCGCGTGGAGGTGGCCGGCATCAACAGTCCCGGTAACGTCACGCTGTCGGGTCCCCTGGCCGCCTTGGAAGCTCTGGGTGCGGCACTGGAAGCCGGGGGAACATTCTTCCGCATGCTGGATTTGGAGCATGCGTTCCACAGCCAGGCCATGGAACCCATCCAGAGTCGGGTGCGGGAGAGCCTGGATGGGTTGCGACCGGAAAATGGTCCTGGACGGTTCTTCTCGACGGTCACGGGCACCGAACTGCCCGGCGATCAACTGGACGCCGCCTACTGGTGGGACAACATCCGCCAGCCGGTTCGCTTCGATGATGCCATCGTTGCCATGGCGGAGGCAGGCTGCCGGGTATTCGTGGAAATCGGTCCCCATGCCATCCTGCAACGCTATATTGCCGAGTCCCTGGGCAATCGCGCGTTCGTCGGACGGGCACTACCCAGCCTCAGGAAGGGCGATGACGGCGCCGATCGGCTTCTGGCTACCACGCTGTCCGCCGGCTTGCTGGGGGCGCCCCTGGACTTGTCCGCCCTGTTCGGGAGGCAGGCGGCCTGGGTTCGTTTGCCCAACTATCCCTGGCAACGGGAACGCCACTGGCATGCCCTGACCGGCGAAGGCTATGACCTCATCAATCGTCGACGGGCCCACCCCCTGCTGGGCTATCGTCTCAAGGAGGCCACCGCGGTCTGGGAGAACCCCTTGGATCCGCTGGTCCTGCCTTACCTCGCGGACCATCGGGTCGGTGGGGCCGTGGTCCTGCCTGGCGCGGCCTATGCGGAGATGGCCCTGGCGGCGAGCCGCGAATGGTTTGGCCAGGATCGGCATGAACTGGAGGAGATGGATATCCTGGCGCCGGTCGTCTTCGACGGAGAACATGCCCGAGTCCTGCGATTCGAGCTCAACCCCGCCGACGGTGGCTTCCGGATTCTCAGTCGCCAGCGCCTCGCCCAGGAGGATTGGAGCCTCAATGCGGTGGGACGGCTGCTGGGCGCCCCCCTGGTGCCCCCGCCAGTTGCCGGGCCGTTCGAGGGCTCCCCTGACATTACCCTGGATGCGGAAGGCCACTATTCCCTGGCCCGGCGGATGGGCCTCGACTATGGCCCCGCGTTCCGGGGACTGGAGTCCGTCATGGTCCGAGGCGAAGAACTGCACGCCCATGTCTCGGCCCCACCGACGATAGTTCAAGAACTCGACACCCACCTGCTCCATCCCGCGCTGCTGGATGTGTGCTTCCAGTCCCTTCTCGACCTCTTCCAGGGCGACATTGAGGCCGGCCGGGGCGCCACCCTCCTTCCCGTGCGGGTGGGGCGGTTGCGCTACTACGGTGGCGGACCGGTGTCGGGCATTCGTGGCCGTCTTCTGCGACGCAGCCCGCGTTCTGTCCTCGCCGAGTTTCTGCTTCTTGATGGGGCGGGAGAAACCGTGGCCCAGTTGGAAGGCTGCCGATTCCGGGGGGCCGCCTTGGGGCAGCGCAAACCGGTTCAGCCGTCCCTCTGGCGACAGGTGGGCCGGCTCCAGCCTCATCCCGACGATGAGCCACCGGTCCCCGGGCCGGCCAACAGAGAGCTGGTGCGCCAAGTCGGAAGTGTGCTGGCAGACCTGGAACCGATCTTGCATCGGCGGGAATACTTCCAGTCCACCTTGCCGCTCCAGGAAGCGCTGGTGGCCGCGTATACCCTCAGGGCGTTCCACGCGCTGGAGGCGCGGCAAGCGGGGTGGCTTCGGGAGGCCATGGAATCCCGTGGGAATCTCCCCAGCACGTCGGGGCCCCTGTTCCAGCGTTTGGTCAGGCTTCTGAGGGAGTTTGGCCTGCTCGACCTGGCGGACGGTGCCTGGCGGCTGGCGGACGAGGGCGCCACGCCCGCCCCCGAGGACATCTGGCGAGCGGTCCTCGGTGACAGCCCCAACAGCCTGCCCGATCTGGTGTTTATCGGTCGCGTCGGCCGCCACTTGGCGGACTTGCTGCTGGAGGGCGACGAGACCGGAACGTTCCGGGACGGACTCGCTCGCAGCCATTTGGTGGAGCAGATGTACGATGCCTCGCCCACCTACCTGGGCATGAATCGGGCCGCCATGGAGATCGTACAGACCTTGGCGGCGGACTGGCCTGAGAATCGCCGTCTGCGCATCCTGGAAATCTCGGGAGGGTCCGAGGATCTGCCGCGACAGTTGCTGCCGGCTCTCCCGGCCGAGCGGTGCGATTACGTCATCGCCGAGGAGGGGAATGAGCGGCAGGCCCGGCTGGAGTCCGAATATGCGGGGCATCCCATCGTCAGCGTGGCCAGGCTGGATGCCTCCGGGGAGCAGTGGTTGTCGGGCAAGACGACGTTGCCTGGGCGCTACGATCTGGTGATCGTCCATCATTGGCTGCATCGGGCCGATCACCTGCCGACGCGGCTGGCCAGCTTGGGCGCAATGATGGCGCCCGGGGCGCGGCTGTTGCTGCTGGAACGCCATCCCGACGCCGAAGCGGACCTGCGACATGGCCTGGATCCCGCCTGGTGGCATACGGATGCCGAGGGCCACCCCCATTCCAGCCTGCTGGCTCCCGAGGCCTGGAAGGAACTGTTGGCCGGCCAGGGCTTCGTCGATCTGGAGACCCTGCTGGAGCGGGCCGCCGCAGAACGGGAGGCGGGCGCTTTCGCGATCCTGGCGAGAAAGCCCGCCCTGACTCAGGAGGGCGATTCGACCGCACCCGGCACCTGGCTTCTGCTTGGCGATCCGGCCGGGCCGAGCCGGGAAATGGTCGAGCGGCTTGCCGCCCAGCTGCGCGGCCAGGACCAGCGGGTGGTGGTGGCTTTGCCCGGCCTGGAAGAGGAGATGCCGGCCGCGCCCCTGATCCGAATCGATCCCTGCGATGGCGCCTCGTGTGCGGCCGCGTTGCGGCGCGCCCGGACCTTGTTGGGCGGGCTTGACCATGTGGTGCACTGCCTCGGCCTGGCGGCGCCCATGCCTGGGGTCGAGGATGCTCTGGCCACCCCGGGACTGCGATGCGAAACCACCCTGCATCTTATCCAGTCCCTGGCTGCCGAGCCGGCCGACCCGCCGCCCAGGCTTTGGCTTGTCACCGCCGGGGGGGCGCCCTTCATCGATCACGCCATCGCCGGCACACCGCGCCCCGACCAGGCCCCACTCTGGGGTTTCGGCCGGGTGATCCGCAATGAGCACCCGGATTTCCGCTGCACCTTGCTGGATGTCGCCGCCGACAGCGTCACCGCGGAAGCGCCCGCCTGGCTCTGCCGTGAACTGCTGGCTCCGGATGGCGAGGATGAGGTGGCCCTGACCCGGGCCGGCCGCTTCGTGCCACGCATGGTCTCGCGCCCCGCGCCCACGAAAGCGGAACCCATAGCGGAAGCCGGCTACCGCCTGGACTTCCCGGTGCCCGGCCAATTGCGAAACCTGGGCTGGCAGCCTCTGGTGCCCCGCCCCCCCGCGGAGGACGAGGTGGAGATCCGCCCCGCCGCCGTCGGCCTCAACTTCCGGGATGTCATGTATGCCATGGGGCTGCTTTCCGACGAGGCGGTGGAGAACGGTTTTTCGGGGGCTTCCCTGGGCCTGGAACTCGCCGGGCGGGTCACCCGGGTGGGGACCCGGGTCAGAGATATCGCCGTGGGCGACGAGGTGGTGGCTTTCGCGCCTGCCTGCTTCTCCAGCCATGTGTTGACGCGTGCCGCCTCGGTGGCGGCCAAGCCGGCCGAATGGTCCTTCCGGGAGGCCGCAACGGTGCCAACGGTGTTCTTCACCGTTTACTACGCCCTCAAGCATCTGGCCGATGTGCAGCCCGGGGAGAAGGTGCTGATCCACGGCGCCGCCGGTGGCGTCGGGATCGCGGCCATCCAGGTGGCCCGCTGGCTGGGCGCCGAAATCTTCGCCACGGCGGGCAGCGACGAGAAGCGGGAATTTGTGCGCCTGCTGGGCGCGGACCATGTCTTCAATTCGCGTACCCTGGCCTTCGCTGACGAAATCCTGGCCCTGACCCGCGGCCAGGGCGTGGACGTGGTGCTCAACTCCCTGGCGGGTGAGGCCATCCAGCGCAATCTGAGGGTGTTGCGCCCCTTCGGCCGCTTTCTCGAGCTCGGCAAGCGGGACTTCTACGAGAATACGCGTATCGGTTTGCGGCCTTTCAAGGACAACATCAGCTATTTCGGCATCGACGCCGATCAGCTCATGGTGGAGCGCCCCGCTCTGGCGGCCCGGCTGTTCCGGGAGATGATGGAACTGTTCGCCGATGGCGTCCTGCGCCCCCTGCCTTATCGCGCCTTCCAGGCCGACCGGGTGGTGGATGCCTTCCGCTACATGCAGCAGGCCAGGCAGATCGGCAAGGTGGTGGTGGACCTTGAAGAGAGCCAACCCATGGTCGCGGCCCCAGCCACCGGACTCGTGACGCCGCCGGCTCTGCATCGGGACGCCTGCTATCTGGTCACTGGCGGTGCGGATGGCTTCGGCCTGAAGTCTGCTGCCTGGCTGGCTGACCGCGGTGCGGGTCATCTTGTCCTGCTGGGGCGCCGGGGACTGACCACGCCGGGCATCGAGGCGGCCGTCGCCGGCCTGGAAGCCCGGGGCACCCGGGTGCATGTCATGGCCTGCGACATCACCGACCGGGTGGCCCTCTCCCGTGTACTGAAAGAGGTCCGCCGCGACCTGCCACCCCTGCGTGGCGTTCTGCATGCCGCCATGGTGCTGGATGACGGCCTGATCCGTAACCTGGACCCCGCACGTTTCCGCAAGGTCCTGGCCCCCAAAGTCCAAGGGGCCTGGAACCTGCATCAGCTGACCCTGGACCTGCCCCTGGATTTCTTCATCCTGTATTCCTCCGCCACCACGTACATCGGCAATCCGGGGCAGGCCAACTACGTTGCCGCGAACCTCTACCTCGAATCCTTGGCGGCCATGCGCCGGGCAGAAGGATTGCCGGGCACCAGCATCTGCTGGGGCGCCAT
>DAOQNK010000001.1:8225-12138 GCA_035332045.1 Thiobacillaceae bacterium
TGGATTCGCCGACGCAAGGCGAGGATATCCGGACCTTGCTCCAGGGCCTTGCTCCGGAAGAGGCGAAGGCCCTGATCGCGGAGCGGCTTGCGGCGGAAGTGGCGCAGATACTCCAGATTCCCGCCGACCGCATCGATCCTGCCCGTTCCCTGTACGATCTCGGCATGGATTCCCTGATGGGGGTGGAATTGGTGTTGGGCATCGAAAAACGTTTCGGCGTCAGTCTTCCCGTCATGGCCTTGAACGAGGGGCCCAGTATCGATCGCATCGCCGAGCGCCTGGCCACCAGCCTGACCGGAGGCGAGCATGAGGGGGATCCTGATGGAAACCGCCTCGCGGAATTGGTGAGCGGCATGGCGGCCCAGCATGCCGAGGACTTCACGCCGGAGGAGGTGGCCGAGGCGGTGGAGGATGTACGTGCCCAGGCGTTGCAGGGTGCCCGGCTGATTACTTGACGAGGAATGTGGGATGAGCAAGGACAAGGCATCAGGCGGTGGCCTGTTCGGGTTGTCCGGCCAGGCGAAGGATGACCTCATCCGCCGTTTTCTCCATCGGAAGTCGGAAGACGGGGAGAACGAAGCCGATGCGGTTGCGGCGCGCACCCATTCAGTGAGGCGGGATATTCCCGAGGCGTTCTGCCGCTTCGACCGCCTTCCCGGCTACGAAAAGCTGCTGGTGCCCCAGGCTGCCGCCCGCCGCTTGGGTATCGACAACCCCTTCTTCCGGGTCCATGACGGCGTGGCCGGGGCCACGACCCAGATCGAGGGGCGTCCCTATATCAATTTTTCCAGCTACAACTACCTGGGGCTCAATGGCCATCCCCGGGTCAACAAGTCCGCCCGGGACGCCATAGACCGGTGGGGGACCTCGGCCTCCGCCAGCAGGCTGGTGTCCGGTGAACGATCGGTGCAGCGGGACCTGGAGTCGGCGCTGGCCGAGTTCCACGATACCGAAGCCTGTGTGGCCTTCGTCAGCGGCCATGCCACCAACGTCACCAGCATCGGCTATCTGTTCGGCCCCAAGGATCTGGTGGTGCATGACGCCCTGATCCACAACAGCGTGCTCCAGGGCATACAGCTGTCCGGCGCCCAGCGTCGGGCTTTTCCCCACAACGACTGGCAGAGCCTGGACCAACTCCTGGCCGAGATCCGTGGCCGGCACGAACGGGTCCTGGTGGTTGTCGAGGGTCTGTACAGCATGGACGGGGATTTCCCGGACCTGCCCAGGTTCGTGGAGGTGAAGAACCGGCACAAGGCGTTTCTCATGGTGGATGAAGCCCATTCCCTGGGGGTGCTGGGGGAGAGCGGTGGCGGTATCCGGGAGCATTTCGGCCTGGCGGGCCGGGACGTGGACATCTGGATGGGCACCCTCAGCAAGACTCTGGCGGCGTGTGGCGGCTACATCGCGGGCGAACGGGCCCTGGTCGAACACCTGAAATATGCCGCGCCGGGTTTTCTCTACAGCGTGGGTATTTCGCCTCCCGTGGCGGCGGCGGCCCTGGAGGCCTTGCGTATCCTATTGGCCGAGCCGGAGCGGGTCGGCCGGCTTCAGGCCCGGGGCCGCTTTTTCCTGGATCTGGCTCGTCAGCGTGGCATCGATGTGGGCACCAGCGCCGGCTACTCGGTGGTGCCGGCCATCATCCGAAACTCCCTCAAGGCGGCGAAGTACTCCAATGCCCTCTTCCAGCGGGGCATCAATGTCCAGCCCATCACGTATCCGGCGGTGGAGGAAGGCGCTGCCCGCCTGCGCTTTTTCCTGAGCTGCAACCACACGGAAGATCAGATCCGCGCGGCGGTGGGCGCCCTGGCGGAGGTGGCGGGCTGGTGAGCGGCACCGGGGAGGTGTCGGCGGCCATTCAGGCGGTGGATAGGATCAGTCCGGGCACGGCGGAGTCGCTCCGGCTCGCGGCGTTGCTCGCCCAGGCTTTCCGCGGGGATGCCCACATCGACTGGCTGCTGCGGCCCGGCGCCCACCTGGAGGCGCGCCGGACCACCTTGTTCACGCAACTGGTGGAGCACCTGGGCGCCGAGCTGTATGCCACCCGGGACCGGCAGGCCGCCGCCCTGTGGTATCCGCCCGCCGTCGGTCCGGGTTGGCGCCAACAGGGCGCCTTCTTCATGGCGCTGCTGGGCATTGCCGGCCCGGTCCGGGCCCTGCGTCGGGGCCTGGATCTCAAGCGCATGGAAGGGCGACATCCCGCATCACCCCATTTCCACCTGGTGCTGCTGGGCACCGATGCCGGCCACCGGCGTGGCGGGCGCGCCAGCGCGTTGCTCCGGCGCTTGCTGGACCAGGCCGGCGAATGCGGAAAAGGGGTTTATCTGGAAACCAGCAGCCTGGAAAATGTAGCGTTTTATCGCCGGCATGGCTTTTCCCGTCAGGCCGATACCCCCCTGTCCGGGGGCCTGGTCCTCCATTCGATGATCTGGGAACCGGCCCGCTGAAGCGCAGCCCATCCTCTTGCCCATGACGCGTCAGTTTCTCTTCCTGCAAGGCCCCATCTCTCCTTTCTTCAGCGAAATCGCCGCCAACCTGGCGGCGCGGGGGCATGGCATCCACGCGGTCCAGCTCAATTTCTGCGACCGCCTCTTCTGGCGCCATCCAGGCGCGTTGCGTTACCGGGGCAGCCTGGCGGATTGGCCGGCCTTCATCGAAGGCCTCTACGAGCGCCGCGGCATCACGGACATCCTGTTGTTGGGGGAGCAAAGGGAATACCACCGCAAAGCCATCGAGATCGCCCATCGGCGGGGCATCCGGGTCGTCGTCACCGATTTCGGTTATCTCCGCCCGGATTGGATCACCCTGGAACTGGATGGCATGTCCGCCCAGTCCCGTTTCCCCCGGGAGCCGAAAGCCATCCGCGCGCTGGCATCCCGCTGCCCGCCTGCGGATCTGGTGCCGCGCTATCGGGACAGTTTCTGGACCATGGCCCTCTGGGACATGGCCTATCACCTGGGCAACTATTTCCTCGCCTGGCTGTTCCCGCGCTTTCGCAACCACAAGCTGGAGAATCCGGTGCTGGTCTACCTGGGTACCGGCCTGCGCCTGCTTTTCGCGAAACGCAACAACCGGCGTGCCGAAGCCAGCCTGAAGACCTTGTTGGCGGATGGAACGCCCTACTTCGTCTATCCCCTGCAAATGGCCAACGATTTCCAGTTGCGTGCCTATTCCCACTTCGGTGACCAAGGCGAGGCCATCGTCCAGGTCATCGATTCCTTTGCACGCCATGCCTCCGGGGAAGCCCATCTTCTGGTCAAGGTGCATCCCTGGGACCCGGGCCTGGTGAACTGGCGCCGCCAGGTGGAAGCCGCCGCCCGGGCCGCGGGTATCCGGGAGCGGGTGCGGTATGTGGATGGCGGCAGCCTGGACGACATGTCCCGGGGCGCCAGGGGCATGGTCACCATCAACAGCACGGCCGGCCTCAAGGCGCTCTGCCTGGGATGTCCGGTCATTACCCTGGGACAGGCCATTTATGACGTCCCCGGTCTCACCTTCCAGGAGAGCCTGGACCGCTTCTGGACTGGAGCAATTCAACCGAGGACTGACCTGCTGGCGGACTACCTCGCGGCCATGACCGCCTGCATCCAGATACGGGGTGTTTTCTACGCCCGCCCAGGGCTGGATGCGGCGGTGGCGGCGGCCGTGCATCGTCTGGACGCGGAATGGGTGAATGCACCTGTGCCAGAGGGGGCGGCGGGGTGAGATTCCGGGATGCCGACGGACCGAGCCACGTCCTCATCACCGGCGCCAGCGGTGGCATAGGCCTCGCCCTGGCGCAGGCCTATGCGGCGCCCGGCATAGTGCTCAGCCTGGCCGGGCGGGACCCGGCCAGGCTGGAGCAAGTGGCCGAGCTGTGCCGCGCCCGGGGTGCGTCGGTCCAGACCATTGCCCTGGATGTGCGCGACCGCGAGGC
>DAOQNK010000001.1:12238-14708 GCA_035332045.1 Thiobacillaceae bacterium
GGCATGCCTATTTCTCCGGCCTACAACGCCAGCAAGGCGGCGCTGAAAATCTATGGCGAAGGGCTGCGTGGCTGGCTGGCCCCCCGGGGCGTGGGGGTGACGGTCATCTGTCCCGGTTTCGTGGACTCCGCCATGAGTCAACGTTATCCGGGCCCCATGCCCTTCAAGTGGACTGCGGAAAAGGCGGCGGCGCGTATCCGGGAGGGCCTGGAGAGAAACCGGGCGGTGGTGGCCTTTCCCTGGCCCCTGGGGCTTGCCATGCGCCTGCTGGGCTGGCTGCCCACCGACTGGAGTCTGGCGTTGCAGCGGCTGTTCCGTTACTAGTGCTTACTTTCGCAAGTAAGCACTGGGGTGCGACGGCTGGTTGTTTCCGCCTGCATCCGGAACGACTTACTCCTTGCCGGGCCGTGTCCGGTTGCCCCGTATCACGACACCGGTGAGGGGCTTGCCGGTGACTTGTCGGCGCAGATCGGCGCCTAGTTCGATCGGATTGGCGACATCCACGAAGGTATTGTCCTCCAGCAGGTTGTCATCATCCTCCACCCGCACCCCCGTGCCACCTCCTTCGAAGCGGTTGCCGGTCACCCGGTTGTGGCGGGCGAAATCCGGGTAATGGCTGTCCCCCAGGTAGGGTTTGTCGCCGCAGTCCCAGGACGACAGGTCGCGGCTTTGCCTGGAGGCGATCCAGACGCCGACTTTCTCATTCAGGAAGGTATTGTCCAGGATGCTGTTGTGGTCCGATCCCTGCCAGCGGGGCACGCTGTAGGGCTTGGTATGGATATGCTCCTGGCAATTCTTGTAAAGAAAGATGCCACCGGCGGCATTGCCCTCGAAACGGTTGCCCGAGACCAGGTTGTACGCGGATGAGTCTATGGACAAGCCTTCGCGGCGGGCCTCGCCAAAACGGTAGACGGGAAAGCTTCCGAAGCCATTGCCGCGCAGCAGCGAATCCCGGACCTCGATTTCCCGGGTGCTGTGTTCCAGATAAATTCCCGAGGAGCCGGCGCCTTCCACTCGGGAATTGAGGATTTTCACCCGGCTGGCGTAATCATCCACGTAGATCCCTACCCCGCGGCTGTCTTCCACGTGTACGTTATCCAGGGTGATGTCGTGGGGCGTGATCCTGTACAGGGTTTCCCGGTCATGGCGTGCGACCTTTACGTTGTCCGCTTCATTAAGGCCGATGAAGACGCCATTGCCGCCACCGCGAATGCGGCAATGGCGAATCGCGACCCCGGATACACCCCGGACGTTACCCCCGACCTGAATGCCCTGGCCACGGGTCCCGGGCAGGATGAGGGCGTTCCGGCAGTCCAGTTCCAGATTGCCGGCCTCGATCCGCAGGGTGGTCCGATAGACACAGGCCGGATTGAGACGGGTCGTCTGACGGATCAGGATGGGATGGTCGCCAGCGCAATCCTCCGGGGTGCCAGCCGCGGCCCGGGCCCCGGCGGCGAAGAGGAGGGGAAGGAGAACACAGACGAATGAAGTCCCCCGCCAAATGAGGCGAGCCGCCTGGGAGAATGGTATTAAAGTTCTAGTTGTCATGGTCCGTTAAGCGGTCGACGGTCACGGTGTCGTGGCGGTGCACGCAATCCAGTCGTGAGGCACAAATGATCAAGGCTCCCTTGTCGGTCCAGTCCAAGATTGTCATCACCATCACCCTGATTTTCATCGCCGCCCTGGCCACGTCCACGTTGCTGACGGCCAGAAATGAACGGGATCTGGCGGTGTCGGTGGGGATAGAAAAGGCTCGCGACCTGGCCCAATCGTATTTTGACGGGGTCAATACCATGATGCTGACCGGCACCATGGATCAGCGTGACAACCTGCGCAAGAAATTCCTCTCCGTGCGAGGCGTCAGGGAGATGCGTATCGCCCATGCCCCGGGCCGACTGGCGGGTTTGAGCAACCGGGAATCCAAGCCCCAGGATGCCCTGGAGGAACGGGGGACGAACGGTGAAACGGTGGCCTATGCCGGTGAGGATGCCAGCGGCCGCTATGTGACCGTGGTAAAACCGCTCACTGCCAGCGCCAACTACCTGGGAACGAATTGCCTGGGCTGCCACCAGGTGCCGGAAGGCACGGTGCTGGGCGCGGTGCGGGCCACCTATTCCCTGGCGGAACTCGATGGAGAATTCCGCAGCAACCTGATGGTCGTGGCGGGCCTCAACCTGCTGTTGTCCATGGTGGGCATCTCCCTGGTGGTGTTCCTCCTGCGCCGCATCGTGGTGGCGCCCTTGCTGGCCATGCGCGGCACCATGGGCGAGATCGAGCGGCATTCCGATCTGGGGCGGCGCCTGGCGGCCGACCGGATGGACGAGGTCGGCGCTTTGGCCCAGGCCGTCAACAGCATGCTGGACAAGTTCGCGACGAGCCTCGGCCGCGTGGCCGAGAATGCCTCGCGCCTGGCATCGGCGGCGAACCGGGTGGCGCGGGTGTCGGAGATCACGGTGGAGGCCACCCAGAC
>DAOQNK010000001.1:14808-47646 GCA_035332045.1 Thiobacillaceae bacterium
CGGCGGCGAACCGGGTGGCGCGGGTGTCGGAGATCACGGTGGAGGCCACCCAGACTCAGAACGGTGAATGCAAGGCCACCGCGCTGTCCATCGAAGACCTGAAACTGATCGCCGGCGAAGTGGGGAACAGCGCCGCCCGCACCACCGAGGCCTCCACCGAGGCCGAGCAGGATGCCAGCCAGAGTACCCAGGCCACCCGCCAGGCGATCACAGGCATCCTGTCCCTGGTGGGCGAAATCCAGCAGGCGGCCCAGGTCATTGAAACCCTGGATCAGCGCAGCCAAGAGGTCAGCAATGTCCTGAACGTCATCCGGGGCATCGCCGAGCAGACCAATTTGCTGGCCCTCAATGCCGCCATCGAGGCGGCCAGGGCGGGCGAACAGGGGCGGGGCTTCGCGGTGGTGGCCGACGAAGTGCGCAAGCTGGCCACCCAGTCCCACGCCTCCACCGAGAACATCGAAGGCATCGTCGCCCAGCTTCGGCAGGAGGCCAGGCAGGCGGTGCAGGTCATGCACGGAGCCCGGGACACCGCCACCCGACATGGCCATGAACTGGAGGATTCGGTGGGCGGCCTGGATCATATCGTCGAGAAGGTCGGCGATATCCGCGGCCTCAATGCCCAGATGGCCCAGGCGGTCCGCCAGCAATGCGACCTCACCCAGGGCCTGGTGCAACGCATCGCCCGCATCAGCGATGTGGCGGACCGCACCGCCAGCGACGCCGGCGAGACCCGGGGAGTCAGCGAGGAGCTGGTGGGCTTGGCGAGCGAACTGAACGAGCTGGTGGGCCAGTTCAGGCTGGGCCGCTGAGGCCGCGCCGGCTCATTCCCAGTATTTTGCCTTGTCGGGCAATATCCAGCGCACGCCGCCGCGGGGGTCTTCCTTGTCGCCCAGATAGCGGGGAATCACGTGGATGTGCAGGTGGGGCACGGACTGGCCGCCGGCCTTCCCTTGATTGATGCCGATGTTGTAACCGTCCGGGCCGTGGCGCTGGTCCAGCAGGATCTTGGCGCGGTCCAGAGATGCCAGGAGGGCGATCCGTTCTTCTTGGCTGGCCTCGAACAGGGTGGCGAAATGCCGGCGGGGAATGATGACGGTATGGCCCGGGGAGACCGGAAAACCATCCTTGTAGACCACGGTGAGCTCATCCTCGGCCAGGATGCGGGCCGGGTCCAGGACGCAAAAAGGGCAGGGTTTCATGAGTGGGGAGCGAGGCGGAAGATCGGGCGAATTTTCGCATGCCCCTACGCGGTCCGCCGCCCTTGCTATGCTTCGCCGCTGATATGACAAGAGGGTAGAAGCATGGCGCACGTGGTTCCGGACGGATGGCGGGAATACGCCGTCAGCGGCGCCGCCCAGAGGGAGATCGACACCCTGGGGGCGCTGGAGCGCGGCCTGTCCGATGCCTACACGGTCTATCACGCCGTGCACTGGACCAATGCCGAGGCGGGCTACGCGGTCCACGGCGACATCGATTTCGTGGTGGTGAACCGGGCCGGCGACCTGCTCCTCATCGAACAGCAGACCGGCTTCCTGGAAGAGGGGCCGGACGGTCTGGTCAAGCGCCATGCCGACAAGTCCCGTCATCTGCCCGTGCGCATGGCCCGGGACGCCGCCGCCCTGCGGACCAAGCTGCACGCCCGGCCCGGTTGCCGGGAGGTGGCGGTGGAGTCCCTGCTGTATTGCCCCGACTACACCGTGCGCAAGCTGCCCACCGCCGGCATCGATCCCGCCCGCATCGTCGATGCCCGGGATGCCGGCGGCCTGGGCCGGGCCGTGGGCCACATCCTGCCCCCCGGCGAGGCCCGGGATGCCGCTCCGGAGGTGCGCCGCATCCTGCGCGACATCCTGCGCCTGGAAACCGACGTCAGCGCCCTCATCGGCCAGGCCCGGGCCCTGGTGACCCGGGTTTCCGGCGGCCTGGCCCATTGGGCGCGGCGGCTGGAATTCGCGCCCTTCCGCCTGCGTGTCACCGGCACCGCCGGCTCCGGCAAGACCCAGCTGGCCCTGGCCGAATACGCCGCCGCCCTGGAGGCCGGCCGGCGGCCCCTCTATCTCTGCTACAACCGGCCCCTGGCCGACCACTTCCAGCGCATCGCCCCGCCCGGCGGCCTGGCCGCCACCCTGCACATGCTCTGCGACCAGCGCCTGCGCGCCGCCGGCCAAGTCCCGGATTTCGCTCTGCCCGACGCCTTCGAACGCCTGCTGGCGCGGGCCGCCGCCCTGCCGGTGGGGCCGGAATGGACTTTCGACACGGTCATCATCGACGAAGGCCAGGACTTCACCGAAGCCTGGCGGGATCTGGCCCTGGCCCATGCGGCGCCCGGGGCGCGCCTGATCTGGCTGGAAGATCCCATGCAGAACCTCTACCTGCGCCCGTCGGTGGCACTGCCCGGCTGGGTGGGGCTGCGCGCCGAGGGCAACTACCGCAGCCCCCGGGCCGTGGTGCGTTTCCTGCAATCCCTGCCGCCGGGCGACGTCCGCATCGAGGCCATGGGACCCTTCCAGTCACCGGGCCTGGAGGTGCTGGTCTACCGGGACGGGGCGGAACTGAACCAGAAGGTGAAGGAGGGCATCCGGCTTTGTCTCGCCGAAGGCTTCCGCAAGGCGGACCTGGCCCTGCTGAGCTTTCGCGGCCGGGAGCAGTCAGGCCTTTTCCCCCTGGAAAGCCTGGGCCCCCACCGGCTCAAGACCTTCACCGGACGCTACGACCTGCTGGGCCAGCCGGTCTACAGCGACGGCGACCTGCTGCTGGAGTCGGTCTACCGCTTCAAGGGCCAGGCCGCCCCGGCCGTGGTGTTCGCTGAGATCGACTTCGAGGCCCTGGACGAGAAGGCGGTACGCAAGCTCTTCGTTGGTGCCACCCGGGCCATGCTGAAGCTGGTGCTGGTGGTCTCCGAGCGTGCTTACGCGGGGCTGGCGCCCTATCTGGATCAAACCTAGAACAGGCTGGCTTCCCAGCGGTCCCGTTCCGCGAGTTTTTCCAGGCCTTTGATCGCCTCCTGGGTGGCGCCTCGGGTCCGGGCGTGGTCCAGGAACACCTCCAGGGCGTGGGGCAGGTCGTAGTCCATTTCTCGCCATTCCGCCTCGAAGCGCTCCCGCTCCAGGTGCTGGGTGGCCAGGCGCCCGCTCTTCATGGGCACCAGACTGACCCGGCGGCCGTCATGGCGGATGACGATGGCTGTGGTGCGATGGGCGTTGGTGACCACCATGGCGTTCTCCTCAGCCCATTTTTTCCAGGCCGGCCCGCAGCTTCGCCGCCACCCGGTCGCGCAGGGATTTGGGCGCCAGCACCTCCACCTCGGGCACGTGGCGCAGGATGTCCATGACCAGTTCCCGGTCGTCGGCATAGGGCACTTCCAGCAGATAGCGGCCGTTGCGCATGAGCCGGCCCCGCTGCTTGGGGTGCCACTGCTCCAGGGCCACCCAGCGGGCCCGTTCCGGCGAGAAGCGCAACTTGGCCCAGGCGATCTTCTGTCCGGAGAAGATGCCGTAGCCGGCCCCCAGCACCGCGTCCAGGGTCCGGGCCGGGATGTCCCGGGCGTGGGATTCCAGGATCTCGGCCTGCTGGATGCCGTCCACGGCGAAGCTGCGCAGGCCCTCGCGCAGGTGGCACCAGGCGTCCAGGTACCAGTTTTCCCGGTAGTAGACCAGGCGCTGAGGCGAGACCTCCCGCTCGCTGACCTCGTCGCTGGACTTGGCGTAATAGCGGATGTAGAGCCGCTTGCGCCGCAGCAGGGCGGAGCCGATGGCGGCGAAATGCTCCAGGGACAGGGGCCGGGCCGCCAGGGGGATCAGCTTGATGCGCTTGCGGATCTCCTCGGCGGGGTGGCGGCCGCTGCCCAATAGTGCGGTGAGCCGCGCCATGAGGGGCTGGATGTGGGGCCCCAGCAGGCCGCCGGCATCCAGGTTGGCGAGGAGGTGCTGCATGGTGAGCAGGGCGTGGATCTCCTCGGCGGAGAACCATAGCCCCGGCAACTCGTACTGGCCGCCCACCCGCTCGTCCTGCTCGAAGCGGTAGCCGCCCGTGTCCCGGTCCCAGACGATGGGCGCGTTGAGGCGGTTGCGCAGGTATTCCAGATCCCGCTTCAGGGTCGCCCGGGAGACCTCCAGCCGGTCCTGCATGGCCTGGAAGGTCACCACGCCGGGGCCGGCCAGCATCATGTCGATGAGATGGAAGCGTTCGGTTCGGTCCATGGGACGCCTCTCGGAGGGGAGGTGAACCATTGTAGAGCAAGAATTCCAGGCGGGCTCATCTGGTGAGCCTCGCGGTGGTTAGCCTGTCTTGGTCATCATCGAGGAGGCTGACATGGTCATCTGGGGAATTCTTTCGCTGTATGGGGCGCCTGGACTCGCCCTGGCCTGGCTGCGTTTCAGCCAGGGCGCTCACCTGGCGGACGCCCTGTTCGCGGGCCTGTTCTGGCCCGTCGATGTCTGCCGGCATTGGATCGAATGGGGAGCACGCCTCCTGTTGGAGGCGTCGGCGAGGGCAGGGGAACGGGCCTGAATGTAAGGTCAGGCCAGGGGAAAACTGGTGCCCGGAACCGGAATCGAACCGGTACGGCCGAAGCCGAGGGATTTTAAGTCCCTTGTGTCTACCAATTTCACCATCCGGGCTATTTGCCGTTCTTCTTGCGTTCCTGGGCGATGAGCTCGTCCAGGGCCTTGAACATGGAGGGCACGCTGCCGGTCATGTAGGCGGACGTGACGTACTTGCCGTTCACGGCCAGGGCCGGCACGCCGTTGAGCTTATAGGCCGCCGTCATCTGCTGGGCGCGCATGACCTTGGTGTTCACCGCGAAGCTGTTGTAGGCGTCGGCGATCTTCTTCCGATCCACTCCCTTGGTGACGGCCCAGTCGAAGAAGCGCTCCGGGGGATTGAGGTCCATGCCCTGGACGTGGATGGCGTTGAACACCTCGGCATGGAGCTTGTCCACGAGGCCGAGGGCTTCCAGGGCGTAATAGGCCCGGGCCAGATTGGCCCAGCCGGGATTGAGAATGCCGGGCACCCGGTGCAGGACCACGTCCTTGGGCAGCTTCTTGGCCCAGGCGTTGAGTTCAGGTTCGAGATCGAAGCAGTGGGGGCAGCGGTACCAGAAGAATTCGACCACTTCCACCTGGCCTTTCTTGACCTCCACGGGCTGGGTGGCGGCGAGTTCCTGGTAATCCTTGCCGGCTTCAAGGGCCAGGGCCGAATGCTGGCCCAGCATCAAGGCGGCGGTGGCGGCCAGGGTGGCGAGAATGCGCTTCATGGGGGCTCCTGTTATTTGGGGTTGACCGGTTCTTTGAACAGTCGAGGCTCGAAATTGTTCTTGGCAAGGGTATCGAGATCGCCGAGAGCGTCGTCTTCACGCTTGTAGGGCCCCACCCGGACGCGGTACAGGGCCTGGCCGGCGCTTTCCACTTTCTGGGTGGAAACCTCCAGATTGAGCAGGGTGAGCCGGGCCTTGAGCTTGTCGGCATCGCCGGGATTCTTCAGGGCCGCCACCTGAAGCCACCAGGTTTCCTTGGATTTCGGCGGCTCAACGGGCTTGGCCGGCTTGTCACCGGGCAGAATGCCATAGAAGGTGTAATCGACGCGGGGCTTGACCGCTGGGGCGGGCGTCTCGGCAGGGGGCGGTTTTTTCGCCTCCGGGGTGACAGGTGCGGGTTTGTCCGGGGCGGCGGCCGGGGGAGCGACAGGCTTCTCCGGAGCCGTGGAGGGAATGGGTTCGGCAGCCGGCGGGCGGGGCGGCAGGCGTTTTTCCGGGGTGGCTGGCGTCTCCACGGGCTTGAAACTCCCGGCGCCGGGCTTGAAGAACCAGGCCAGTCCGGCAGCCAGCACCAGGCCGATGACCAAGCCGATGACCAGGCCGGCCAGCATGCCGCCGCCCTTGCCTTTTCTGGCAGGCGTTTCCGGCTCTCGCCGGGGGGCGCGTGATTCCTTTCGGGCCATGGACGTTCGGGTTACATCTTGTCCGGTGCCGAGACGCCCAGCAACGCCAGGCCGAGGCGAAGCACCAGGCGGGTGGCGGCGATGAGGGCCAGGCGGGCACGCTTGAGCTCGTCGTCCTCCACCAGGAACTGGCAGGCCACGTAGAGGCCGTGCAGGTCGGCGGCCAGGTCCTTGAGGTAATAGGCGATCAGGTGGGGGGACAGGTCCCGGGCGGCGTTGGTCACCGTCTCAGGGAACTCGGCGATCCGCCGCAGCAGAGCCAGTTCCTGGGGATGCTCCAGGCGACGGACATCCGCCTGGGGCAGGTCGGACTCGGCCCCGCCCCAGGCGTTGAGCACGCTGCATACCCGGGCGTGGGCGTACTGGATGTAGTAGACCGGGTTGTCGTTGCTCTGGGACTTGGCCAGGTCCAGGTCGAAGTCCAGATGCTGGTCCGACTTGCGCAGCACATAGAAGAAGCGGGCCGCGTCGTTGCCCACTTCGGCGCGCAGGTCGCGCAGGGTCACGTATTCGCCGGCGCGGGTGGACATGGAGGCCTTCTGGCCGTTGCGGTAGAGCACGGCGAACTGCACCAGGGCCACGGTGAGCCGCTCCGGGTCCAGGCCGGCGGCGGCCAGGGCACCCTTCACCCGGGGGATGTAACCGTGGTGGTCGGCGCCCCAGACGTCGATGACCCGGTCGAAGCCCCGCTCGAACTTGTTCAGGTGGTAGGCGATGTCGGCGGCGAAGTAGGTGTAGATGCCGTTGTCCCGCTTCACCACCCGGTCCTTCTCGTCGCCGAAGTGGGTGGAGCGGAACCACAGGGCGCCGTCCTGTTCGTAGAGGTGACCGTGCTTGCGCAGCTGTTCCACCGCCTTGTCGATGAGGCCGGATTCGTGGAGGGTCTTCTCGGAAAACCAGCAATCGAAGCTGACGCCAAATTCGGTGAGGTCGTTGCGGCCGTCACCCAGTTGTTCCTCCAGGGCGTGGCCGTGGACGTAGGCGTAGTCCGGTCCCAGCAGGCCCTTGGCGTTGGCGATGAGGCCATCGAGATGGCCTTCCGGATCGGCGGCGGCGTCGGGAACGCCGGCGGTCACCTCGTGGGCGGTGCGCTTGTACCGCTCGCCATGCAGAGCGTAGATGCTGTCGGCCATGGTGCCCACGTAGCCGCCCTGGTAGGCGTTGCCGGGGAAGGGCACGAACTCGCCGCACAGGGCCAGGTAGCGCAGCCAGGTGGACAGGGCCAGGATGTCCATCTGCCGGCCGGCGTCGTTGACGTAGTACTCCCGGTGCACATCGTAGCCGGCGTGAGCCAGCGCGTTGGCCAGACTGGCGCCAAAGGCGGCGCCCCGGCCGTGGCCCACGTGCAGGGGGCCGGTGGGGTTGGCGGAGACGAATTCCACCTGGACCCGCTCCTTGCGCGCCGGGCCCTTGCCGTAGGCAGCGCCGGCGGCCAGCACGTCCTTGGCGACCCGCTGCCAGGCGGCGGGCTTGAGGAAGACGTTGATGAAGCCGGGGCCGGCGATCTCGGCCTTGTCCACCCATTCGGAGGCGGGCAGGGAGGCCAGCACCGACTGGGCCACCTCCCGGGGATTGCGCTTCAGGGCCTTGGCCAATTGCATGGCCGCGTTGCAGGCGAAGTCGCCGTGGCTGCTCTGCTTGGGACGTTCCAGTTCCAGGGGCAGGTCGACGGCCTGGGGAAACTGGGCCAGGGCCTGGCGGAACAGGTCGGTGAGATGGGCTTTGGGGGAGAAAGGCGCGGACATGGGCATAACCTCGTGATCGGCGGGATTATAGCGGGTGCCTTCCGCAATCCACCCTGGTACTTAAGTGGAGTGAGCGGCTGAAAAGAAAAACCCCGCCGAAGCGGGGTTTTTCAGGCAGTGGGTTGGATGGATCAGAAATCCATGCCGCCCATGCCGCCCATGCCGCCGCCCATGCCCATGTCGGGGGCGCCGCCGCCCTTCTTGTCCTCGGGCAGCTCGGCCACCATGCAGTCGGTGGTGAGCATGAGGCCGGAGACGGACGCGGCATTCTGCAGCGCGGTGCGGGTCACCTTGGTGGGGTCCAGCACGCCCATCTCCATCATGTCGCCGTATTCGCCGGACTGGGCGTTGTAGCCGAAGTTGCCGCTGCCCTCGACCACCTTGTTCACCACCACGGAAGGCTCGTCACCGGTGTTGGCGACGATCTCGCGCAGGGGCTGCTCCAGGGCGCGCAGCACGATCTTGATGCCGGCTTCCTGGTCATGGTTGTCACCCTTGACGGCGCTGATGGCGGCGCGGGCACGCAGCAGGGCGACACCGCCGCCGGCCACGATGCCTTCCTCGACGGCGGCGCGGGTGGCGTGCAGGGCGTCCTCGACGCGGGCCTTCTTCTCCTTCATCTCGACTTCAGTCGCCGCGCCGACCTTGATGACCGCGACGCCGCCGGCCAGCTTGGCCTTGCGCTCCTGCAGCTTCTCCTTGTCGTAGTCGGAGGTGACTTCCTCGATCTGCTTGTTGATCTGGACGATGCGGTTCTTGATGGCGTCGGCGGAACCGGCGCCGTCGATGATGGTGGAGTTTTCCTTGCCCACCTCGATGCGCTTGGCGCGGCCCAGATCCTGCAGGGAGGCCTTCTCCAGGGACAGGCCCACTTCCTCGGCGATGACGGTGCCGCCGGTCAGGATGGCCATGTCTTCCAGCATGGCCTTGCGGCGGTCGCCGAAGCCGGGGGCCTTGACGGCGCAGGTCTTGAGGATGCCGCGGATGTTGTTCACCACCAGGGTGGCCAGGGCCTCGCCCTCCACGTCCTCGGCGATGATCAGCAGGGGCTTGCCGGCCTTGGCGACTTGCTCCAGGACGGGCAGCAGATCGCGGATGTTGGAGATCTTCTTGTCATACAGCAGGACGAAGGGATCTTCCATCACCGCCATCTGCTTGTCGGCGTTGTTGATGAAGTAGGGGGACAGGTAGCCGCGGTCGAACTGCATGCCTTCCACCACGTCCAGCTCGTTCTCCAGGCCGGAACCGTCTTCCACGGTGATGACGCCTTCCTTGCCCACCTTGTCCATGGCGCTGGCGATGATGTCGCCGATGCTGGTGTCGGAGTTGGCGGAGATGGAGCCCACCTGGGCGATTTCCTTGCTGGTGGTGCAGGGCTTGGAGATCTTCTTCAGTTCTTCGGTGACGGCGACGACGGCCTTGTCGATGCCGCGCTTCAGGTCCATGGGGTTCATGCCGGCGGCGACGAACTTCATGCCTTCGTTGAGGATGGACTGGGCCAGCACGGTGGCGGTGGTGGTGCCGTCACCGGCCACATCGGAGGTCTTGGAGGCGACTTCCTTCACCATCTGGGCGCCCATGTTCTCGAACTTGTCCTTGAGCTCGATCTCCTTGGCCACGGACACGCCGTCCTTGGTCACGGTGGGGGCGCCGAAGGAGCGGTCCAGCACCACGTTGCGGCCCTTGGGGCCCAGGGTGACCTTGACCGCGTTGGCCAGGACATTGACGCCGGCCACCATGCGATGCCGGGCGGAATCACCAAAACGTACGTCTTTAGCTGCCATTTATGTATCTCCTGAATCTGTTTGCCGTCATTCCCGCGAAGGCGGGAATCCAGATGTTTGACATTGGAACTGGATCCCGGCCTGCGCCGGGATGACGTTTCCGTAATCGCGCCAATGCGCGAACGGGAACGTCACTTCTCGATCACGCCCATGATGTCTTCCTCGCGCATGACGAGGAGTTCTTCGCCTTCGACCTTGACGGTCTGGCCGGAATACTTGCCGAACAGCACGCGGTCGCCGACTTTCACGTCCATGGCGATGTGCTTGCCGCTGTCGTCCTTCTTGCCGGCGCCCACGGCGATGACTTCGCCCTGGTCGGGCTTCTCGGTGGCGGTGTCGGGGATGACGATGCCGGAAGCGGTCTTACGCTCTTCTTCCAGACGTTTGACGATGACGCGGTCGTGCAGCGGACGGATTTTCATTGCTTTCCTCCTAACGGAATCCGTGGTTTACAGGGTCGGTGGGAGACGGTGGACGGGGTCGGATGATTAGCACTCATCTCCAGCGAGTGCTAATGGTAGGGACGGGATACCGGGATTTCAAGTGTCGGGATGCAGATAAATCGGTGGGGACCGGTACATACGCACTATCCAGAATCCATGGCATGGGTCGTACATGACTTTAGTTATAAGGATTCCCATTCTCCGGGCATCCGGATTTCATTTACCCATGGAGGCAGTCGACCCTTTCATGCGGCGATCCAACCTGGAACTGAAGCGCCTGGCCCACTGGGCACTGCTGACACTGGCCGTCTGGACGGCCGTGGTGGGCTATTCGTTGTTCGTGACCGTTCAATCCCAGCGCGAGGGCGCCATGGCCATGGCGCGCAATACGGCCCGCGCCAATTTCTTCAAGGACCAGGCATTTCGGCTTTGGGCCTCCGGAAAGGGTGGGCTGTATGCCGTCGTGAGCCCGCAGAGCCAGCCCATCCCCTACATGGCGCATGTGCCCGACAGGGATGTGGAAACCCGGGAAGGCGTCCGGCTGACCTTGATGAACCCCGCCTCGATGCTGCGGGAAACCATGGACCAGTATGCCGACATGTACGGAATACGGGGCCGGATCGTCGGCGTGGTGACCTTGAATCCGGCCAATCGGGCCGATGCCTGGGAGGAAAAGGCGATTCACGCCTTCGAACGAGGGGAAAAGGAAATCTTTGAGGTGGCGGACATGGGGGGGCGTCCCTATCTGCGGCTGATCCGACCCATGATCATGCAGCCCGCCTGCATGAAGTGCCATGGCCATCTGGGGTTCAAGGTCGGCGATGTGCGGGGTGCGGTGGGTGTTTCGGTTCCGCTGAACGACTATTTGGAACCGGTCGAGGCGCTCCAGCGGCAGGCCGAATTTACCCATGGCGCCATCTGGCTGTTCGGTCTGGTGGGGGGCGGCCTATTTTTCCGGGGGCAACGTCAGCGAATCCTGGAGCGGGAGGCGAGTCTCGAAGATTTAGCGCTCTCGGCCAGGGTATTCGACGATGCCCTCCATGGCATTGCCATAACCGACCCCCAGGGGACTGTTCTCAGGGTCAACCAGGCATTTACCCGCATCACGGGCTATGCCAGGGAGGATGTCGTGGACCGGAGTATCGCTCTGCTCCAGGCAGACAAGGACGGGCGAGGCATGGAGGAGATATGGCGGTCCGTGACCCAGGAAGGGCGCTGGCAGGGCGATCTCTGGATGCGCCGCCGGGATGGCACGGCCTTTGCGGCCGCAGCCCACGACACCGCCTTGATGGACGAACGAGGCGTTACCACCCACGTCATCTGCATGGTCGAGGACATCACCCAGCGCCGCCGCGCCGAGGAATCCCTGCGCACCTTCCAGGCCATGGCCGAGGCCTCCGTGGATGCCATCGTCATGCTCGACCCCGACACCACGGTGTTGATCTACGCCAATCGCGCCGCCCATGAGATGTTCGGTTGTGAGCATGGCCATCTGGAAATGGTCGGCATGCGGGATCGCGATTTCTGGACGGAGGAGGATCGGGGCCTGATGGAGACGGCGATCAGTCAGGCCATGGAGGCGGGGTGGCGGGGAGATGTCCGCAGAAAGCGGCGCGATGGCGGCATGATCGACACCAACATCACGATGTTCTCCATGCTGGACGTGGATGGACGCTTTGCCACCATCGTGGCCCTCATCCGAGACATCACGGAAAGCCGGCGGGCGGAGGAGATTCTGCGTCTGACCCAATTTGCCGTGGAATCCTCCTCCATCGCGTTCCAATGGATCAGCCAGGAGGGACGTGTCGTGGGCTGCAATCGCAGGGCCCATGAAAGCCTGGGGATGACCCGGGAAGAATTCGTCGGCATGTGGCTCTGGGATTTCTATCCCAACTTCCGGCCAGAGGCCATGGAAGCGTTCTGGCATGACCTGAAACACGCCGGCCAGCTCACCGCTGAGTCAAGGCACCGTCGCAAGGACGGAAGCGTGTTCCCGGTGGAGGTCACCTCGAATTACGTCGAATTCGATGGCCAGGAATATGCCTTCTCCTATGCGATGGACATCACCGGGCGGAAAGCGGCCGAAACCGCGCTGCGGGAATTGAATGCCAACCTGGAGGCCCGTGTCCGCCAGGAGGTGGCGAACAACCGGGAAAAGGATCATCTGCTCATCCAGCAGTCACGGCTCGCCGCCATGGGGGAGATGATGGGCAACATCGCCCACCAGTGGCGTCAGCCCATCAACGCCCTCTCCCTGGTCCTGGCCAATATCAAGGATGCGTTTGAATTCGGGCAGTTGGACGAGGACTACCTGGATGGCCAGATGGAGCGTGGCATCAATCTCATCCACAAGATGAGCACCACCATCGATGACTTCCGCAACTTCTTCCGTCCGGACCGCACGCCGCAGCCATTCTCCCTGGCCAAGGCTGCACGGGATGCGACGATGATCGTCGAGTTGGCCTACGCCCACGCCAGGATCGATCTGGCCTTGCAGGTAGAAGCCGAGGCGATCTGCCAGGGGCTCCCTAACGAATATGCCCAGGTGGTCCTCAACCTGCTGTCCAACGCCAAGGATGCGATTGTCGAGCGCGGTGTCGACAACGGTCGGGTGGACATTCGCATCGGTCAGGATGAAGGCAGGGGAAGTTTGATCCTCACGGACAATGGCGGAGGCATCCCGGAGGATGTCCTTCCCAAAGTCTTCGATCCTTATTTCACCACGCGCGAAAAAGGCACTGGCATCGGCCTTTACATGTCGCGGATGATCATCGAGAACATGGGTGGTCGCATCGAGGTCGCCAACGTCAACGGGGGCGTCCAGGTGACCCTCACCACGCCCCTGGCCATGGCCCGCCCACCCATCCACGGGTCGTGAGAGCGGTACCCCACGGAGCATTGTCATGAAGCCTGCAAACCAGTCCGCCGCCGCCAAGAGCTTCAAGGATCTGAGCGTCCTCTATGTGGAAGATGACGACGAGATCCGCGAGCAGCTCACTCATTTCCTGAGCCGCCGGGTGGGCGTGTTGTACACCGCCACCAATGGACGGGAGGGGCTGGAATCCTTCCGTGTCCACCAGCCCGACATCGTGCTGAGCGACATCCGCATGCCGGAAATGGATGGGCTGGACATGGTGGGCGCCATCAAGCAGGAAAAGCCCTCGACGCCGGTGATCATGACCACCGCCTTCAACGAGACCGAATATTTCCTCAAGGCCATCGACATCGGCGTGGACAAGTACGTCATGAAACCGGTGAAGGTGGATACCCTGGTGGAGGCCCTGGACCGCAGCGCCCAGGCCTTGCACGCCGAGCGCAGCCTGAGGTTGGCCGCTACCGTTCTCGACACCGCGGCCGAGGCCATCGTCATCATCGACCGGGAGGGGGTCATCGTTGCCGCCAACCCGGCCTGTGTCGGCATGCTGGGCTACCCCGCCGATGCCTTGCTGGGCTTCAACCTCTCGCTGCTGGAGGCGAGCCGGGGCGATGAAGAAGGCCCGTTGCCGTGGCCCCGAGGTGAAAGCGATCCCTGGCGAGGCGAGGTGAGCCTGCGACGGCGGGGCGGCGAACGCTTTCCCGCCTGGCTGTCGGTGGGTACCGCGAAGACCCAGGAAGGGCAGGTGACCCACCAGGTGCTGGTGTTCGTGGACATTTCAGAGCGGAAGCGGCGCGAATGGGAGATCCTGGAACTCAATGAGGCGCTGCGGGCGGCCCGGGACCAGCTCGAGCAGCGCGTCGATGAACGCACCCAGGAACTGGTGGTGGCCCGCGACGCCGCGGAGGCCGCGAACCGGGCCAAATCCCAGTTTCTGTCCCAGATGAGCCATGAACTGCGCACGCCCATGAATGCCATCATGGGCTTCACGGAGCTGCTGCACACCGACGTTTCCCACCCCCTCCCGCCTGACCAGAAGGAATGCACCCGGGAAATCCTTCAGGCGGGCAAGCACCTTCTGAATCTGATCAACGACGTCCTGGATCTGGCCCGGGTGGAAGCCGGCAAACTCAGCTTCAGCAATGAGCCCACGCGCCCTGGAGAAATCTTCCGGGAATGCCTGGACTTGATCCGTCCCCTGGCTGAGAACCGGGGTATCCAGATCGCGATCAACTGCCCTGCCATGGACGCCTGCCTGGTGCGTGCCGATCCGATCCGCCTGAAACAGGTGGTCATCAACCTCCTCTCCAACGCGGTCAAATACAACCGGGACGGAGGGCGTATCGACATCGAATGCACTGTGGGAGATTCCCGCCTGCGGGTCGGCATAGCCGACACCGGGCTGGGGATCGATGCCGAGGATCTTCACCGCCTGTTCATGCCCTTCGAGCGCTTCGGGGCTTCCATGAAAAATCAGGAAGGCACCGGCATCGGCCTGGCGCTGTCCAGCCGATTGGCCAGCCTCATGGGCGGCCGGATCACGGTGGATAGCCGGCCGGGAACGGGCAGCACCTTCTGGCTGGAGCTGGTCTTGGTGGAGGAGGCGGAGCTGGCGCGCCACGCCGCGGTGGGCGATCTGCCTGATCGTTTGAAGAAGCCGGCCGCCTTCCTGCGGGGGCGAAAGGTCCTCTATGTGGAGGACAACCCGACCAACCTCCATTTCATGGAAGCCTTGTTCGCCCGCTTTCCCGAGGCCAGGCTGATCACCGCCGAGCGGCCCGAGAAGGGCCTGGAACTCGCTTTCACCGAGGCGCCCGATCTCATCATCCTGGACATCGGCCTGCCCGGGATGAGCGGTGAGGAACTGCTGCTCTGCCTGCGGGAGTATGACGGCCTCCGGAATACACCCATCATCGCCCTCAGCGCCAATGCCATGCCGGAGGATGTGACCCGGGGAAAGGCGGCGGGCTTTGACGATTACCTGACCAAGCCGGTGGAGGTGGACAGATTATTGAATACCCTGGAGCGCCTGCTTGGCGTGGCCGGCAAGGCCCGGCATTGAGCGTGCCCGGCCCGGCCGGGGCGCGAAAAATGCCTACAGATTTGCCGGGTCGGGCCGAAAAAAGGAAAACCCTGCCCACCCGAGCCTCCTGGATTCCTCCGCTATAGCCGGGCGTGGTCCGGGTTCCACACGCTAGCGAGGAAAATACATGTCCAAGGATTACGCTTCCGTCAGCACCCCAAACGTGCAGGGAGGAGGACGCTTCACCGGGTTCAAGGCCATGTCCCTTGGGCTGAAGCTGGTGGCGGGCATCAGCATCATGCTGGCGGCCGCCTGGACCCTCATGATCTATCTGGCCTACGTGGAACGCCGCGACGATTCCAACGCCCAGGCCAGGGAATTCGCGGCCAGCATCAACCAGCTGACCCAGGCCACCCTGACGGGCATGATGATTACCGGCGTGGTCGACCAGCGGGCGGTCTTTCTGGACCAGATACGGGAATCCAACAATATCGGCCAGCTCAAAGTGTTCCGCCATGGCCGGGTCATCGAGATATACGGTCCCGGCAATGGTTCGGAAGGGCAGCCCTCCGCCCTGGAAGCCGGCGTGATGCAAAGTGGCAAGCCCTATTACGGCGTCAACGAGGAGGCCGGCTACCTCCAGGCCGTTTTTCCCATCCTCAATTCCAGGAATTACCTGGGCAAGGATTGCATCGCCTGCCACCAGGGCAACGAAGGTGAGGTGCTGGGCGCCGTCAGCATGCGGGTCAGCCTGGAGAAGGCGAGAACCGGCCTGCGCGATTTCACCCTCTGGTTTTCCCTGGCGGCGCTGGGCCTGAGTATTCCGCTGCTCTGGTCGGTGCACTGGTTCGTGGGCCGCTTCGTGGCTCGCCCCCTGGCCCGCTCCGTGGGCGTGCTCAACGCCGTGGCCGCCGGGGACCTGAGCAACACCATCGAAGTCCATGGCGCCGACGAGACCGGCCAGCTGATGTCGGCCATGGGCAAGATGGTCGCGACCTTCAACGATTTCACCGAAGCCCAGGCCCACATGGCCCGCCGCCACGAGGCCGGCGAAATCGACGACCGCATGGCGGTGGAACGCTTCTCGGGCGTGTACGGCCGGATGGCCCAGTCCATCAACGAACTGGCCGCGTCCCACATTGCCGTGACCCGGCGGGTGGTGGACGTGGTCAAGCAATATGCCGAGGGCGATCTGAGCACGGACATGGAACCCCTGCCGGGCAAGAAGGCGGAGTTCACCCAGGCGGTGGCGGCGGTCAAGCGGAGCCTGCGGGCCATCAACGCCGAAATCGGCAAACTGGTGGAAGCCGCCACCCGGGGTGATCTCAAGGTGCGCGGCGACGCCGGCCGATACCAGCATGAGTTCAGGCGCATGGTGGAGGGGCTCAATACCCTGATCTCCACCTGCGATACCGTGCTGAGCGATCTGGGGCCCATCCTGGGCGCGCTGGCGGAGGGCGACCTCACCCGCCAGATCACCGCCGATTACAAGGGCATGTTCGGCCAGCTCAAGGACGACGTGAATCTCACGGTGACCCGCCTGCGGGAGATCGTTTCAGAAATTCACGATGCCACCGACGCCATCAACACCGCCGCCCGGGAGATCGCCGCCGGCAACACCGACCTTTCCGGCCGTACCGAGTCCCAGGCCAGCAGCCTGGAAGAGACGGCCAGCTCCATGGACGAGCTCACCACCACGGTGAAACAGAACGCCGACAACGCCAAACAGGCCAATCAGCTCGCCCTGGGGGCCAGCGAGATCGCCACGAAGGGCGGGAAGGTGGTGGGCGACGTGGTTCACACCATGGGCGCCATCGCCGACAGTTCCAAGAAGATCGCCGATATCATCGGGGTCATCGACGGCATCGCCTTCCAGACCAACATTCTGGCCCTGAACGCCGCGGTGGAAGCGGCCCGGGCCGGCGAACAGGGCCGGGGCTTCGCCGTGGTGGCCGGCGAAGTGCGCAGCCTGGCGCAACGGAGCGCCGCGGCGGCCAAGGAGATCAAGGGACTCATCGGCGACAGCGTCGAGAAGATCGATGAAGGCCACAGGCAGGTGGAGCACGCCGGCGCCACCATGGTGGAGATCGTCGAAGCGGTGAAACGGGTCACCGACATCATGGGCGAGATCACCGCCGCCAGCGCCGAGCAGAGCGAGGGCATCGGCCAGGTCAACAGCGCCGTGGCCCAGATGGACGAGATGACCCAGCAGAACGCCGCCCTGGTGGAGCAGGCCGCGGCCGCGGCCGAGAGCCTCCAGGACGAAGCGGCGGGCCTGGCCAAGGCCGTGTCCGTGTTCAAGGTGGCGGCCCAGGCCAGGCTTTCGGCTCGTCCGCACCCGGTGGCTCCCGTGCGGCAGGCCCGGATTGCCGCCCCGGCGCGCGCCCGGCAGGAAGATGAATGGAGCGAGTTCTAGTCCGGTCCCGGGTCGCCACGCCCGCCGGACATGCCCGCCTGCCGGCGCGGGCATGCGAGTCGCAAGCACATGGCCCACAGCCTGCCCGATCTGCTCCGTGAAATCCGCGCCTGCCGCGCCTGCGAGCCGGAACTGCCCCTGGGCGCCCGGCCCGTGCTCATCGCCGACGCCCGGGCCCGCATCCTGGTGGCGGGCCAGGCGCCGGGTACCCGGGTGCACGCCACCGGCATTCCCTGGAACGATGCCAGCGGCCAGCGCCTGCGGGCATGGCTGGGCCTGGCCCCGGAAGTGTTCTACGACCCGGCCCGGCTGGCCATCGTGCCCATGGGCTTCTGCTATCCCGGTACCGGCAAGTCCGGCGACCTGCCACCCCGGGCCGAATGCCGGCGCCTCTGGCACGACCGGATCTTCGCCCTGCTGCCCCGGTTGGAACTGCGCATCGTCATCGGCCAGTACGCCCAGGCCTACCACCTGGCCGGCCACACCCGGGGCAGCCTCACGGCAACCGTGGCCGCCTGGCGCGAATTCGCGCCCGCCCTCTATCCCCTCCCCCACCCCAGTCCCCGCAACCAGATGTGGCTGAAGCGGAACCCCTGGTTCGCCGAGGAGCTGCTGCCCGATCTGCGGGCCACCGTGGGCCGGGTGCTGGCTGAAGGCGGACCACGCCCGTAGCAAAGCCGACAAATAGGCCGGCTTGCCCGCCCGGGTTCGCCGCCAGGGCGCGCCGATCCACAGGGGGGCTTCGTCCCTGTCGTGGGCATGGGGATTGCTTGATGATTCCCACTCAGGAGTCATGCATGCGCCACCACCTCGATTGGACGTCTTACGCCAACGCCGGCCAGGGCGATGCCTATGCCGGCATTCCGACCAGCGGCGGCGATTTCGCCCGTGCCGTGGCGGTGTGCATCAACGACCGGCAATGCCAGCAGACGCCCAAAGGGGTCATGTGCCCCAGCTTCCGGGTTACCGGCGATCCCACCCAGTCCCCCGGCGGCCGGGTCCAGGTGCTCAAGGCCGCCCTCAATGGCCAGCTGGGTGAAAACCCCTTCGCAGGCCCTGAGCTGGCGGCGGCCCTGGAACTCTGTGTGGGCTGCAAGGGCTGCAAGCGGGAATGCGCCAATCAGGTGGACATGGCCGCCCTCAAGATCGAAGCCCAGGCCCAGCGCAACGCCCTGCTGAGGGTGCCCCGCCGTGACCGTTTCTTTGCCGGGCTGCCCCGCTGGCTGACTCGGCATCGCCTGGTGCGGCACCTGATCCGGCTGCGCAATGCCTCGCCCTTCCTCGCCCGGATCATGGAGCGAGGCCTGGGGGTCGCGGCCAAGCGGCGCTTGCCGGAACCGGCCGGCCAGCCCTATTCGGCGCCGTATCCGCCAGGGGACATGGGCTCTGACCGGGATGTGATTCTTTTCGTGGACACCTTTGCCCACTACTTCGAGCCGGACATCGCCGAGGCCGCCCATGCGGTGCTCGCCGCCGCCGGTTACCGGGTACGGGTGCTTGCACCGCCGCCCGGGGACAGCGATGTCCATCGCCCGCTTTGTTGCGGCCGCACCTATCTATCCCTGGGGCAGGTGGAAGAGGCGCGCCGCGAGGCGCGACGCCTGCAGGCCGCCCTGGCCCCCGCCCTGGCCGCCGGCACCCCTGTCGTGGGGCTGGAGCCTTCCTGCATCCTTTCCCTGCGGGATGACCACCTGAAGCTGGGCCTGGGCCCGGAAGCCGAGGCTTTGGCCAGGCAGGTTTATCTGCTGGAGGAGTTCATCGCCCGGGAGCACGACCGCAAGCGCCTGGACCTGAAGCTCAAACCCCTCGGGAACGGCAAGGTCCTGGTGCACGGCCATTGCCATCAGAAAGCGGTAGGCGCCATGAAATCCCTGCGCAAGACCTTACGGCTGATCCCGGACTTCGAGTTCGAGTTCGTCGAGGCCAGTTGCTGCGGCATGGCCGGTCATTTTGGCTTGGAAGCGGAACATGTCGGCGTTTCCCAAGCCATGGCTGAGCAGGAACTGCTGCCCGCCCTGCGTGCCGCGCCGGACAGTCAGGTGCTGGCCAATGGCTTTTCCTGCCGGCAGCAGATTGCCGAGGGCACGGCACGTTCCGCCAGTCACCTGGCGGTCCTGCTGCGCGCCGCGCTGGCGGACTGAGCCGCGCGGCGGCATCTCGGCCATTCCCGACAAATCGTCGACAAGCCCACAGGGACGGCAAGGGCCTCGCCGGCGGCCGTACCCGGCCAGGCCGCATCCGGACGTCATTCGCCCCGAGACAGCGAGCCTGGAACGGATATTGCTGAAATCAAGCCAACATACAGAGGGAAATCGACCATGCTGGAAATCGCCATCGTGGGCGGCGGGCTGTGCGGCCTCGCCCTGGCCAACGCCCTTCAGGCCCAGGGCATCGGGTATGCCGTATTTGAGGGCAGAACCCGACTGGGAGGCCGCATCCACAGTGTCAAGGCCCAGTCCAACGGCCTGGCCCTGGATATGGGCGCGGCCTGGTTCTGGCCCCGCACCCAGCCACGCGTGACCCGCCTGGTCCAGGACCTCGGGCTCGCCTGCTTTCCCCAGCACGATACCGGCAAGCTCCTTGTCCTGAACGATCCGGAGGTCAAGCCGACGGTCATGGAACTGGAAGACCTGCATAGCGGCGCGCAACGTATCGCGGGCGGCGCCAGTGCGCTGATCGACGCCCTGGCCGGCCGCCTAGAGTCCGGAAACGTGCACCTGGGCTTCACCCTGGTGCGGCTGGCAGACCTGGGCAGTCATCTGCTGCTCACCTTCCGGCATGAACAAGGCACGCTGGATGTCTTGGCGCGCCAGGTGGTCTTGGCCCTGCCGCCCCGCCTGGTGGAGTCGTGTCTGGATTTCGAGCCGCCCCTGAATGGTCAGCTGCGCGAAACCCTGCGCGAGACGCCAACCTGGATGGCCGGCAACGCCAAGGCCTTGGCCGCCTTCGGGCGCGACGATGGCATGGATGAGGCGGGCATCGACCGTGCCGCCTTCTGGCGGGAGGACGGGCATTCCGGCAACGCGGTGGCGAGCCATCCCCGGGCCGTGCTGGGAGAGATCCATGATGCCTGTGACGCGATAGGCGCCCGCGCGGCCCTGAGTGGTTTCTTCGCCCTGTCAGCGTCTGTCCGGGGTGCCTTCCGGCCGGGGCTGCCCCTATTGGTGCGCAGCCAGCTCGCCCAGATTTTCGGAACCCGTACCCAGGAGGCGGAGATTCAGGTCCACGATTGGGCCGAGGAGCCGCTGACTTGTGCCAGCCTGGATCGGCAACCGGTCGATGGGCACCCGGCCTACGCCAATACCCTGCTCCAGGTTCCGATCTGGAACGGCCGCCTGCATTTCGGCGGCAGCGAGACGGCGGCCTACGGGGGCGGTTACATGGAAGGTGCCCTGGAAGCGGCCGCCCGCCTTCGCCGGGAAATCCTCGCCACCTGCGCCATCCTGGCCGGACCGGCGCGGGCGGCGGCGACATGCGTGTCCTGATCCTGGGCGCCGGCGTCATCGGCGTCACCTCGGCCTGGTACCTGGCCCGCTCTGGCCACGAAGTCACGGTGCTGGAGCGCCGCTCGGCGCCGGGCCTGGAAACCAGCTACGCCAACGCCGGCGAGGTCTCCCCTGGCTACGCGGCGCCCTGGTCCGGTCCCGGCGTGCCGGCGAAGGCCCTGAAATGGCTGTTCTCGCGCCATGCGCCGCTGGTGCTGAAGCCCTCCCTGGACCCGGCCCTGTGGCGCTGGCTCGCCGCCTTTCTGGGTGAATGCACGCTGGAACGCTACCGGGTCAACAAGTCCCGCATGCTGCGCCTGGCGGAATACAGCCGCGACCAGCTCAAGATCCTGCGCGAACAGACCGGTATCCGCTACGACGAACGCAGTCTGGGTACCCTGCAACTGTTTCGTACCCAGAAGCAGTTGGAGGCGGGTGCCGCCGACGCGGCGCTGCTGCGCGAGCAAGGTGTGCCCCATGCCCTGCTGGAGCGGCACGAGATCGGCCGTTTCGAGCCGGCCCTGGCGGCGGTGCGGGAGAAGTTCGTCGGCGGCCTGCGCCTGCCGGGGGACGAGACCGGTGATTGCCTCAAGTTCACCCGGGAACTGGCTGAACTCGCCGCCACCCAGGGGGTCCGCTTCGAGTACAACCAGGCCATCCTGGGCCTGGAACGGGAAGGCGACGGGATCGCCCGGGTCCGCACCACCACCGGCACCCACCAGGCCGAGGCCTACCTGGTGGCCCTGGCCAGCCACGCCCCGGCTTTGCTTGCGCCGCTGGGCATCCGCCTGCCCGTGTACCCGGTGAAGGGCTATTCCATCACCGTGCCCGTGGCCGACGCGGGCGGCGCGCCCCGCTCCACGGTCATGGACGAGACCCACAAGATCGCCATCACTCGCCTGGGCGACCGTATCCGCGTGGGTGGCACGGCCGAACTCAACGGCTTCAACCTGGAGCTGACCCCGGAACGCATCGCCACCCTGCAATACGTGTTGGGGGATGTCTTTCCGCGAGGCGGCGACCCGCGCCGGGTGACGCCCTGGGCCGGCCTGCGGCCCATGACCCCGGACGGCACCCCCGTGCTCGGCCCCACACCCCTCGCCAACCTGCACCTCGCCACCGGCCACGGCACCCTGGGATGGACCATGGCCGCCGGCACCGGCCGGGTGATCGCCGATCTGCTTTCCCAACGCCAGCCGGAAATCGACATGGAGGGTTTGGCCCTGGCCCGCTATGCGGTGCATCAGGCCACACTCCATCCACCACCCACGCCAAGCCCCTGCTGAAGGCCCGGGGAGGGCGCTACATCATCTCCACCACCCACTTGGTCACCTTGGCGGTGGCCAGGGCGCATTTGTGGCCCCTGGCCTCGTCGAAGGCCTTGTACTCCTCGGCTTTCCACATGTCGTAGGTGCGGCCGGTGAAATTCTGCTGCAATTCCTCGCAGGTGATGCCGCCGAATTCAGCCCGAAAGCGTTCCACCAGCTCCTTGCCCTTCTGGAAGTTTCCGATGAAGCGACCCTTGTCCAGTTTGTCCCGGTCACGACCGCGCTTCGCCGAGAGCGCCACCAGGCCCCCCGTCAACGCCCCGCAGGCGCCCTGGCCGGAGAGGCCGCCGCCGCCCGATAGGCCATGGCTCGCCTTGATGGTGGCGTCGTCGATGACGCCCACCGTTTCCTGCACCGCGGCCAGCACGCACTGGGGGCAGCAGCCGTAGTCCAGTTCGTAGCGCAGGGCCTTTTCGTAGGCGAGCTCGGCGGCTTGGGCTTTTTCTTCGGGGGACATGGGGGAAGCTCCGTAAATTAGGAAATTCTAATATTTATAGCATGGGATACCGCCGTGGGGAGAAGTCTTTCCCGGCCGCCGGGCTCAGTCCTCGACGCCCCGGCCTGCCTTGTGGTGGCGCACCTTTTTCTCCACCTTCCTGGCGATGTAGGCGGCGAACTCGTCCACGTTGGCGTAATCGTTCTCCAGGGCCAGTTTCGCCAGCTCGTCGATGAGCCGGCGGGTGTCCATGATCTCCGCCACGCTGCGGCCGCAGGTGAAGCACTGGACACCATCGTCCCGGCAGAAGTCTTTGCCTTTACAGGGGGTAAAGGTCTTCATGCGGTGTTTCCCGCCGCGTCGAATGCCAGCAGGGTGGATTCGCCATCGATGTCGATGATCTCCGCCCGGGCCAGGCTGCCGTCGGCGCGGTATTCGTAACGGTGGGCCAGTTCCACTTCCCCGTAGACCATCTTGTCGAAGCCCTGCAGGCGCTCCCCCTCGTACCAGCCCTTGAAGTAGGTGTTGCGGTTCTCGACTTCGGTGGGAGCCAGGGGCGTGACCAGGTTGAAAGGCAGCTTGACGCCGGTGTAGGTGAGGAAGTGGCGCAGTTCGCCGGAGCAGTCTTCGGGCATGGTTCGTGGGCTCAGTGTTGGAGATCCAGGGCGCGGAACATGGCGCAGCGGCGGAAGGCGTCCAGGTCGGGCGGGGTCTGCTTACGGCGGCAATACTTGGCCACCAGCTTGGCCAGACCCTTGATGTCGCGGCCGCTGGCGGTGGGAAACAGGGTCACCAGGCCGTCGACGAGTCCGTCATCCAGGGCCAGTTCGAACTGGCCGGCCATGACCCGCCAGATGCGGCGTCGGGCGGCGGCGTCGGGCGGGGCGTACTTGATGAGGGCGATGCAGCGGGAGACGATGGCCTCGTCGATGTCGTCCACCCGGTTGGTGGTGAGGAAGAGCAGGCCGTTGAAATACTCCAGCACCCGAAGGAAGACGCCCACCACGGCGTTCATGGCGATGTTGTCGTCGCGCCGCTTGATGTAGACGTCGGCCTCGTCGATGAGCATGACGGCGCCCCAGCGCTGGGCCCGGGTCAACACATCCTTGAGGGCGGTTTCCATGGCCGCCACATTGAGGCCCAGCTGGCCGGAATGCACCCGGTAGAGGGGCCGGTGGATGATCTCGGCGTAGACCTCGGCGGTGAGGGTCTTGCCTACACCCGGCGGCCCGGCGCACAGCACCGTGGAGCCGCCGGATTTGCCGGCGACGATGTCGTCCATGAGCACGTCCATCTCGGCGGTAAGAAGGTCGATGAGGTCTGTCTGCTCCTCGGGCAGCACGAGCTTCTGCTTCAATTCGGGCTGGTAGACATAGGGCGCCAGGTCGTCCACGTGCACCCACAGGTAATGGTGCAATTCCAGATGAAACATGAGCATGTGGAAGTGCACCGGCAATTGGGTGAACAGCCCCGGCGGCAAGGCGTCCCGGGTCTTCTCCACGTCCTCGTCGGCCTTGTAGCGCAGGCTTTTCCCGGCCCGGCGCAGGTAGGGGCCGAGGATGTCACCGGGGGCCTCCAGGCCCAGGGCGCGCTCCACCAGGATGCCCTCGTCGTTCACCAGGCGGGCGGCGCCACCGCCGCTGGAGAGCACCACCACGTCCTTGCGCGCCCAATCCGTGTCACGATGGGTGGCGGCGGGATTCTCGGCGTAGAGGCCGGTACCCCGGCCGGAAAATTGGGCCCCATGGCGGGCGCGCCAGTCAAAGTAGCGCTCGGCCGTGGCGTCATAGTCGCGAATCAGTTCCGCCGTTTCCTTGAGATAGCCTTTGGCGGCGAACATTTCAGCCACCGTGAGACCGGCAATGTCCCGGGCCACGAACATCAGGGTGACGCTGGCCAGCTTCCCCCGGCTGTTGGCCTTGAGTTCCATCAGCACGCGACCGGTTTCCTCGCTGGAGGCGGGCGTGTAGTCCAGGCGGGTGACCACCCAGGCCAGGGGCTTGCCGGACAGGGGCGCGCTGAACAGCCAGCCCCGGATCGCCTCCTGGGCCAGATAGCGGGCGATAGCCGGCACCAGGGTTTCCAGGTCGTCGCCGTCAAACTTCTTGCCGCCGTCATTCAAGGCTTGGCGGAGTGCCTCGATGCAGCGGGCCCGGGCTTGGTGCTCGGCGCCACCGGCGGCATGGAGGCTGCCCAGAAAAGCCAGTTCCGCCTGGCCGAAGCGGCTCAAGGGCGCTTCCACCCGGTTGGCCAGGCGCAGCTGGTCGGTCAAGGACGCCAGGTGGGGAAATTCCCGCACCATGGCCTCCACATGGGGCCGCTCAATATGCAATTTCATCGAGCATGCCGCCCAATACGCCGACTTCCCGCAACATGGCCTTGTAGGCCTTCATCACCGGCCGGGAGATCATGGTTTCCGCCAGCACCCGGCGTTCGTAGACCCGAGCCAGCAGGTCCGGGTCGCGGCTGTCGCGGGCCAGGGCAATGAGGGCGTGGTCGGCGGCGCCCAGGTGGTGGCCGGGGCGATCCTTCACCACGTCGTAGACCACGGCCATGATGGCCTTCTCGGCGGGGTTCATCTTGCACTTGCCGTCGATGATCTTGAGCATCAGGGCGGCGGCGCAGTCGATCTCGATGGGTTCCAGGTGGGCGGTGGCGGCCCAGGCGGCGGCGTGGCCGGAGGCAAGCGCGTCCATCAGATCTGCTTCACCTTGATGTTGAGGGTCTGGATGCGATAGGCGATCTGGCGCGGCGTCATGTCCAGCAGCCGGGCGGCCTTGGCCTGGACCCAGCCGGCCTGCTCCAGGGCGGCGATGACCCGCTCCCGCTCGTCCAGGTCCGGGTCGTCCAGGTCCACGCCCCGCTGGCTGGCGCGGCCCAGGCTCACCTTCTCCTCGATGCCGGTCACCAGCACCGCGTCCCGGTCGATGACGCCGTTCTCGCTCATGACGGCGGCCCGCTCCAGGCAGTTCTCCAGTTCCCGCACGTTGCCCGGCCAGTCATGGTGCATGAGCACCCGCAGGGCGCTGTCGGTGAGCTCCACCTCCCGGCCCTGGTTCTTGCCGATCTTGCCGGTGAGGAAGCGGGCGATGTCCGGGATGTCCTCCATGCGCTCCCGCAGGGCGGGCAGGTAGATGGGCATGACGTTGAGGCGGTAATACAGGTCTTCCCGGAACTTGCCGGACTGCACGTCGGATTCCAGATCCCGGTGGGTGGCGGCGATGACCCGCACGTCGATCTTGATGGTGCGGGTGCCGCCCACCCGCTCCAGCTCGCCTTCCTGCAAGACCCGCAGCAGCTTGGCCTGGAAGGCGGCGGAGACCTCGCCGATCTCGTCCAGGAACAGGGTGCCGCCATCGGCCTGCTCGAAGCGGCCCTTCTTCTGGGCCATGGCGCCGGTGAAGGCGCCCTTCACGTGGCCGAACAGTTCCGATTCCAGCAGGTTCTCCGGCAAGGAGGCGCAGTTGAGCTTGACGAAGTTGTTCTTGGCCCGGGGCGAGTTGTAGTGGATGGCGTTGGCGATGAGTTCCTTGCCGGTGCCGGTCTCGCCCCGGATCAGCACGGTGGTGTTCCACTTGGCCACTTGCCGTGCCTGCTCGAACACCCGGCGCATGGGCTGGGTGTGGCCGATGATGTTGTCGAAGCCGTACTGGGCCCGCACGGTGCGGCGCAAGGTGTCCCGCTCCTCGGTGAGCTCCTGGCGTTCCCGCTCCACTTCCCAGGACAGGCGCACGCTCTGGCCGATGACGTTGGCCACCATCTCCAGGAAGCGGGCCCGCTCCCGCAGCAGGTCCACGTCGTCGCTGGAGGGCTGGGCCGCCAGCACGCCGACGCTGGCCTGGGCCACGCGGATCGGCACGCCGATGAAGGGACCGTCCTCGTCGTAGATGCCCAGCTTGCCGCTGAAACGGCGCTCGTTGGCGATGCGCTTCAGGACCACGCTGTCGCCTTCCTCCAGCACCGCGCCCACCACGCCCTCGCCGGGCTGGTAGCGGATGTCGTCCACCTTCACGGTGCCCAGGCCGTGGACGGCCACCACCTGCTGCTCGCCCGTCGCGTTGTCGGTGAGGGTCACCATGCCCCGTTCCAGGCCGCCGCCCTCGTGCAGGGCGCGCAGCACGCCGGCCAGGGTGTCGCGCAGGTCCAGGGAACGGGACAGCACCTGGCTCACCTGGAACAGGGTTTCCAGGTCGGCCTGGAGCTGGTCGTAGCGACGCCGCAGGTTCAGGTCGCGGTTTCCGGGGATGCGGCTTTCGTAGTCCATGTCAGCCACCCACCGGAAATTGGACGCGCACCAGGCAGCCGCTTCGGCCTTCCGCCGGCGCCTCGATGTCGATGAAGCCACCGTGGCCGTTCACCACTTCCCGGGCCACGGCCAGGCCCATGCCGATGTGCTGGTGGTCGGCCCCCTTGGTGGTGAAGAAGGGCTCGAAGGCCCGGATGCGGGAGGCCTCCGGCACGCCGGGGCCGCTGTCCTCCACCGTCACCTCCACCCGGTCGGGGAAGGTGGCCGTGGCGATGCGCAGTTCCCGATGGCCGCCCCGGGAGTCGTGGATGGCGTCCAGGGCGTTATCCACCAGTTGCTTGAACAGGTTGCAGAGCTGGTTGATGCGGCCCCGCACGGGCGGCAGGGCCGCCTCCGGCCGCCATTCCACCACCACGCCGTCGGCCAGCAGGCGCGGCGTGGCCAGGCGCAGCACGTCGCGCAGCACCTCGTTGAGGTTGACGGCCTGCACCGCCTCCACAGCGGCGCTGGGAATGCCGGCGCGCAGGCTTTCCAGGGACTCGCCGCCGGCCCGCAGGGCTTCCCGCAGGCCCTCCACCAGGCCGCCCGCTTCACCGCGCGTCTCCAGGAGCTTGACCGCGGCGGCGACCATGTTGAAGGGGCCTTCCAGCTGGAACACGGCGCCGGCCAGGGCCTCCCGCAGGCTCTGGATGCGTTCCTGCTCGGCCAGCAGGGCCCGCAGGCCGTTGACCCGCACGGCTTCCTCTCGCTCCTTCAGGGGCGTGATGTCCTGAATAGTGAGCAACATATAGTGGTGGCGGCGGGGCTCGTAGAAGGCGTCGGCGCTGGTGTCCAGCTCCTCGATCCAGGAACCGGCGCAGGAGAACCAGCGGGGCTCGGCGTTCCTGCGTGGAAAGGACACCTCGCGGCCGGCAAAGCCCCGGCCAGACTGTCGCGCCTTCTCCAGCTCACCACCCATGGCGGCGCGCAGGGCGGCCAGCACGGTCCGGGCCGGTTCGTTCCCCAGGTCACCGATGAGTTTCTTGTATTCCTGATTGTCCAGCACGACCCGTTCCTGCTCATCCAGTACCACGATGGCGACCTGGGCGCCGTCCACCACGGTCTCGATGAGGGTCTTCTGGTTCTGCACCTGGCGCTCCAGGCGGTGCACCTCGGTGACGTCCCGGTGCATGCCCAGGTAATGGCTGGTGTGGCCGCCATCGTCCACCACGGGGGTGATGGTGAGGTCGGCGAGGTAGCGGCTGCCGTCCTTGCGCTTGTTCACCAACAGGCCGTTCCAGGCCCGCTGGCGCATGAGCTGGGCCCACATGCTCTCGTAGACGATCCTGGGGGTCACCCGGTAGGACAGCAGGGATTCGTTGTGGCCCAGGACCTCCTCACGGCCGTAGCCGGTCACCCGCTGGAAGGCGGGGTTGGCGTAGAGGATGCGGGCCTTGGCGTCGGTGATGGAAATCGCCAGGGCCGATTGCTCCACGGCCTGGCGGAAGACTTCCAGCGGAGCTTCCGAGGCGCCATCCCGGGGGGCGGGAGTGTTCATGAAATCTCACTTGGATGAGGGGCTGGGGGAGCTTTAGCAACAAGCGTGCCCGGCCACGCAATCGCCATCCCGTTGTTCGCAAAGCCCCTGTCTGCGCCCGGGTTTGTTGTCTTTGCGACAGAAGATTCGCGGCTGGCCGTACCCCGACAAGGGGTTTTTTGCACCAAGCCGGTGCGGCGGCCCGCAATACCTTGTTTTTTCAGCGCCCCCTTCCGGCATCCGCTGTCTGGCATGCCTCGTGCAAGGACCCATCCGGAGTCCGACCATGACCGAATACCTCTTACTTCTCCTTTCCACCGCCCTCGTGAACAACGTGGTGCTGGTCAAATTCCTGGGCCTGTGCCCCTTCATGGGCGTGTCCAAGAAGATGGACAGCGCCCTGGGCATGGGCATGGCCACCACCTTCGTGCTGACCCTGACCACCGCCGCCACCTGGCTGCTGGAGCACTGGCTGCTGGAACCCCTGGGCATCCAGTACCTGCGCCTGCTTGCCTTCATCCTGATGATCGCGGCGGTGGTGCAGTTCACCGAGATGGTGATCCGCAAGGTGAGCCCGGGCCTGTACCAGGTGCTGGGCATCTACCTGCCCCTCATCACCACCAATTGCGCCGTCCTCGGTCTGGCCTTGCTCAATGTCCAGGAAAAGCATGCCTTCGCCCAAAGCCTGATGTACGGCTTCGGCTCCGCCGTGGGCTTCACCCTGGTGCTGCTGCTGTTCGCCGGCCTGCGCGAGCGCCTGGCCCTGGCCCAGGCGCCGGCCGCCTTTGCCGGCGCCCCCGTCGGATTCGTCGTGGCCGGCCTGTTGTCCCTGGCGTTCATGGGCTTCGCCGGCCTGGGCGTGAAGTGAGGAGGAAGCACCGATGATTTCCGCCGTCGCCAGTCTTGCCGCCCTGGGCCTGGTCCTGGGCCTGATCCTGGGCTACGCCGCCCGCCGCCTGGCGGTGGAAGGCAACCCCCTGGTGGCCGAACTGGAAGCCATGATGCCCGGCTCCCAGTGCGGCCAATGCGGCTACCCGGGCTGCGCCGGCGCCGCCCAGGCCCTGGCCGAAGGCAGCGCGCCGGTGACCCTCTGCCCCCCCGGCGGCCGCGACCTGGTGGTGGCCCTGGCGGCCAAGCTGGGCGTCGAGGCCGACCTGTCCGGCGTGAAGGAAACCGTGCCCAGCATCGCCGAGGTGAAGGAAGAGATCTGCATCGGCTGCACCCGCTGCTACAAGGTTTGCCCCACGGACGCCATCCTGGGCGCCGCCAAGCAGATCCACGCGGTATTCCGGGAGGCCTGCACCGCCTGCGGCAAGTGCGTGGACGTCTGCCCCACCGAGGCGCTCACCCTGCGCCCGGTGCCGGTGACCCTGCAATCCTGGTACTGGCACAAGCCCAACATGGAGCTGGCGGCGGCATGAACATCACCGCCTATTTCTCCCGATTCCGCATGCGCGGCGGCGTCCATCCGGAAGGCCGCAAGGAACTGTCCGCCGACATCCCCATCCGCGTCCTGCCCCTGCCGGAGCGGCTGTTCGTCTCCCTGCAACAACACATCGGTGCCCCGGCCAGTCCGGTGGTCCAGGTGGGCGACCCGGTGCTCAAGGGCCAGCTCCTGGCCGCCAGCACCGGCGCGGTATCGGCGCCGGTGCACGCGCCCACTTCCGGCCGCGTCGTCGCCGTGGGCGACTATCCGGCGCCCCACCCCTCCGGCCTGCCGGTGCCCACCATCATCATCGAGACCGATGGCGAGGAACGTTGGGCCGACTTCAACCCGCCTGCCGATCCCTTCGCCCTGTCCCCCGAGGAGATCGCCACCCGGGTCGGCGCGGCGGGCATCGTCGGCCTGGGCGGCGCCGCCTTCCCCTCTGCGGTGAAGCTCAACGTCAGCCGGCGCAGCGGCGTCACCACCCTGATCATGAACGGCGGCGAGTGCGAGCCCTATCTCACCTGCGACGACCGCCTCATGCGCGACCGGGCGCCGGAGGTGGTCGCCGGCATCCGCCTGATCCTGCGCGCGGTGGAGGCGAAGGAAGTGCTGGTGGGCATCGAGGACAACAAGCCCGAGGCCATTGCCGCCATGACCGCCGCGGCCGCCGGCACCGAGGTCCAGGTCCGGGCGGTGCCGGCCATGTATCCCATGGGCTCGGAGAAGCAGCTCATCCAGGCCCTGACCGGCAAGGAAGTCCCCGCCGGCGGCCGCGCCGCCGACATCGGCATGCTGGTGCACAACGTGGGCACCGCCTTCGCCGTGGCCCAGTCCCTGAAGCTGGGCCGGCCCCTGGTGTCCCGCGTCGTTACCGTCAGCGGCGGTGCCGTCGCGGCGCCGGGCAACCTGGAGGTGCTCATCGGCACCCCGGCCCAGGCCCTGTTCGCGGCCAGCGGCGGCTTCCGGGAAACCCCGTCCCGGCTGGTCATGGGCGGCCCCATGATGGGCCAGCAGTTCACCAATCCCCAGGTGCCGGTCATCAAGGGCACCAGCGGCGTGCTGGCCCTCACCGCCGCCGAGATCGGCAAGCCCCAGCCCGCCGCCTGCATCCGCTGCTCCACCTGCGTGCGCGCCTGCCCGGTGGGCCTGCTGCCCCTGGAGATGGCCAACCACATCCGTGTGGCCGACCTTGCCGGCGCCGTGGACCTGGGCCTGAAGGACTGCATCGCCTGCGGCTCCTGCTCCTATGTCTGCCCGGCCCACATCCCCCTGGTGCATTACTTCAACTACGCCAAGGGCGAACTCGCGGCCAAGGAACGGACCAAGCTGAGGCAGGACGCCACCAAGAAGCTGGCTGAAGAACGCACGGCCCGCCTGGAACGCATCGCCCGGGAGCGGGAAGAGGCCGCCAAGGCCCGGGCCGCGAAGAAGGCCGCCCAGGAGGCGGCGAAGAAGGCGGCCGCCGAGGCCGCCGCCCGGGATAAGGCCGACAAGGAAAAGGCGGAGACGGTATGACCGCCCCCGCCCATTCCCCCCACGCCCACGCGCCCACCAGCGTGGGCCAGGTCATGGCCACCGTCATGGTGGCCCTGGCCCCCGCCACCCTGTTCGGCTTCTGGCTCTATGGCTGGCCCGCCTTCAACCTGTGGGCGGTGGCCGTCCTGACCGCCCTGGCCACGGAAGCCGCCTGCCTGGGCCTGGCCCGCAAGCCGGTCAAACCCGCCCTCATGGACGGCTCCGCCATGCTCACCGCCTGGCTGCTGGCGGTCTCCCTGCCACCCTGGGCCCCCTGGTGGATCGCCGCCGTGGGTGGCCTGTTCGCCATCCTGGTGGGCAAGCAGGTATTCGGCGGCCTGGGCCAGAACGTGTTCAACCCGGCCATGGCGGCCCGGGTCATGCTGCTCATCGCCTTTCCCGTCGAGATGACGATGTGGACCACGCCGGGCAGCTTCTCCGGCGCCCATCTGCCCGGTTTCCTGGATGGGTTGGCGGTCACGTTCGGCGGCGCCCACATGGATGGCATGGCCAGCGCCTCCCTGCTGGGCCACGTGAAGACCGAATTCACCCGGGGCGTGGACCTGGTCCACAGCCTGCCCGCCCTGTTCTCCGCCCACCAGACCGGCCTTGCCGACGCCGCCTGGGGTGCCCGGGCCGGCAGCCTGGGGGAAACCTCGGCCCTGCTGCTTCTGGCCGGCGGCGTGGTGCTCATCGCCCGCCGCATCATCACCTGGCACGCCCCCGCGGCCATGCTGCTGGGCGTGGCCCTGCCCGCCCTGCTGGCCCACGCCCTGGACCCGGCCCACTACCTGGACATGGGCGCCCACCTGCTGTCCGGGGGGCTCATGCTGGCGGCCTTCTTCATCGTCACCGACCCGGTGACCTGCCCCAACACCGGCGCCGGCCAGTTCGTCTTCGGCCTGGGCACGGGCCTGCTCACCTGGATCATCCGCACCTGGGGCGGCTATCCCGAGGGAGTGGCCTTCGCGGTGCTGCTCATGAACGCCGCCACGCCGGTCATCGACCGCTACGTGAAACCGCGCATCTACGGCCGTGGCCGGGACGGCAAGCCGCTGCCGGCGGAAGCCGGGAAGGGGGCCTGAGATGGATTGGGAATCCCTGCGCGGCAAGCTCTCCTACCAGGGCCTCCTGCTGGGCGGCACGGCCCTGGTCACCAGCGCCGCCCTGGCCCTGGCCTCCCGGGCCACCACCCCGGCCATCGAGGCGGCGGCGGCCTTGGACCTGAAGCAGTCCCTGGCCCAGGTGCTGCCCGGCCAATACGACAACGACCTGCTCCAGGACACGGTGGAACTGCCCGGTCCCGGCGGCGAGACGGTGAAGGTCTACCGGGCCCGCCACGGTCATCAAGTGGACGCGGTGGTGTTCCAGGTCAGCGGCCGCGGCTATGCCGGCCCCATCGTCTGCATGATGGGCGTGGACCGGGATGGCAGGGTGCTGGGCGTGCGGGTGCTGAAGCACACGGAGACGCCGGGCCTGGGGGACAAGATCGAACCGGCCAAGGCCGACTGGATCCACAGCTTCGAACACAAGTTCCTGGGCGATCCGCCACCGGAGAAATTCGCCGTGAAGAAGGATGGCGGTGTCTTCGACCAGTTTGCCGGCGCTACCATCACCCCCCGGGCGGTGGTGAAGGCGGTGAAGGGCGGGCTGGAGTTCTTCG
>DAOQNK010000001.1:47746-58777 GCA_035332045.1 Thiobacillaceae bacterium
ACCATCACCCCCCGGGCGGTGGTGAAGGCGGTGAAGGGCGGGCTGGAGTTCTTCGCCCATGAGAAAGCGACGCTGCTGGACGCCGCCCCTTCCCAACTGGCGGGCGAGGGCAAAACACAGGGGAGCCCGACGCCATGACCGACTACGCCCGCATCACCAAGGACGGCCTCTGGGACAACAACGTGGTGTTCGCCCAGATGCTGGCCCTCTGCCCCACCCTGGCGGTGACCGGCACCGCCACCAACGGCCTGGGCATGGGCCTGGCCACCACCGCCGTGCTGGTGGCTTCCAACATGCTCATCTCCAGCCTACGCCGGTTCATCAGCGCCGAGGTGCGCATCCCCGTCTACATCGTGTTCATCGCCACCCTGGTGACCCTGGTGGACATGGGCCTCAACGCCTGGGTCCACGAGCTGTACAAGGTGCTGGGCCTGTTCATCGCCCTCATCGTGGTGAACTGCGCCATCCTGGGCCGGGCCGAATCCTTCGCCGCGAAGAATCCGGTGGGCGCCTCCGCCGTGGACGGCCTGATGATGGGCCTGGGTTTCACCGCCGCCCTGGTGGCCATCGGCGGCGTGCGCGAGATCCTGGGCAGCGGCACCCTGTTCGCCAACGCCCACCTGCTGCTGGGCCCGGTCTTCGCCTTCCTGGAGCTGAAGCTCATCCCCGAGTACCGGGGCTTCCTGCTCATGATCCTGCCGCCGGGCGGCTTCATGGCGGTGGGTTTCCTGCTGGCCGGCAAACGCGCCCTGGACAGCCGCCGGGCCGCCCGCGCCGAGGCCGGCGCGGCGCCGGAACCCGCCACCGCCTGAGGAGATCCCCGTGCAGATCGCCGTCGCCTATTCCGACCCCGCTCAGCAGGCCTGGCTGCGCATCGACGTGCCCGAGGACAGCACCGTGGAGCAGGCCATCATCAAATCCGGCATCCTGCGCCAGTTCCCGGAGATCGACCTGGAGGAACAGGCGGTGGGCATCTTCGGCAAGCAGACCAAGCTGGACGCGGGCCTGAAGCCCGGTGACCGCATCGAGATCTACCGCAAGATCACCGCCGACCCCGCCACCGTGCCCCGCCGGCGCATGGCGGACGAGGACGACGACGACTGAGCGGTCACCGTCCGTCCAGGTCCGGCCGGCCGCCGGCTCGGAAATCCCTCGCCGTTCCTTTATCCTTCCGCCCAGTGAGCTCGCGCCCACCGGGCGGAAAATCCATGCACCTCTTGATCATCGAAGACAATCCGGATCTGGCGGCCAACGTAAGCGACTATCTGGAGGCCAAAGGCCATAGCGTCGACAACGCCGGGGATGGCATCACCGGCCTGCACCTGGCCGTGACCCAGGATTACGACGCCATCGTCCTGGATGTCATGCTGCCGGGCATGGATGGCTTCACCCTCTGCCGGCGCCTGCGGGAGGAGGCCCGGCGTGACACGCCGGTGCTCATGCTCACCGCCATGGATGCCCTGGATGACCGGGTCACGGGCCTGGAATTCGGGGCCGACGACTATGTGGTGAAGCCCTTCGCCCTGCGCGAACTGGAGGCCCGGCTGAAGGCCCTGGCACGCCGCGCCCGGGGCGAGACAGCCAGCGCGCCCCTGCGGGTGGCCGATCTGGAGTTCGATCCGGCCCAGCTTCGTGTCCGGCGCGGCGAGCGCAGCATCGAGCTGCCCCCCATCGCCCTGCGCATCCTGGAAACCTTGATGCGCGCTTCCCCCAGGGTGGTTCGGCGGGAAATCCTGGAACGCGCGGTATGGGGTGACCAGCCTCCGGATTCCGATGCCCTCCGCGCCCACATGCATGTCCTGCGCAGCGCCGTGGAAACGGCCGGCGAGCCTGTCCTCCTGCATACCCTGCGCGGCATCGGCTACCGCCTGGCGCCGCCGGATGTCCCTCAAGCCTAAACTGCGTTTCACCCGTGACCTGCGCTTCCGCGTCGCGGCGGCGTTCGCCGCCCTAGGGGGTGGCCTGTCCCTGATCATTGCCGTGGGGCTTTTTCTCGGTATCCGGGATGCCGGTGAACGGCTCATCGATGAGACCCTGGCGGCAGAGATGCAGGATTACCAGGCCCGACGCGACCGCAATCCCCATTCCCTGCCGCCCGCCACGGTGACCCTGCTGGGCTACCTGGCGCCCGGCTCGGTGGGCGAGCCGGCCCCACCCGAGGAAATGGTCGACCTGGCGCCCGGCCGCCACCATGTCCTGCTGGAAGACATACCCTACCGGCTCCTGGTCTCCGATCGGGCCGGCGTCCGCTACTACATGCTCTACAACGAGGCGCTGTTCCTGGAACGCCAGGAACGTCTGGGCTTGTTCCTGGCCGGTTTCGTCGCCTTCATGGCCCTGGCCTCGGCCGGCGTGGCCCTGTGGTTGGCCGAACGGGTCATCGAGCCGGTCAAGGAACTGGCCCGCCGGGTGCGCGGCATCGGACCGGACACCCCGCCTTCCGCCCTGGCCGCGGATTTCCCAGAAGATGAACTGGGCGAACTGGCCCGGGCTTTTGAGCATAGCGTGGAGCGTCTGGCCGCCTTCATCGCCCGGGAACGGGCCTTCACCGCCGACGTATCCCACGAACTGCGCACGCCGCTGGCCATCATCCGCGGCGCGGCGGAAGTCCTGCTGGCGGACGAAACCCGTCCCCCCAAGGATCGCCAGCGGCTGGAGCGGATCGAACGGGCCGCCGCCGACATGGCCGACCTGTCCACCGCCTTGCTGGCCATGGCGCGGGAGCGGGATGACGCCCAGGGCGACCCCGTCGATCTGGCGCTGCTGCTGCGGGATGCACTGGAAAAACACCGCTACCTGCTCGCGGGCAAGGACGTGGAGGTGGTGCTGGATATTCAGGCTCAGCCGCAACTGCCGGCGGATCCCAACCTGGTGGCCATCGTCCTGGCCAACCTGGTGCGCAACAGCTTCAGCTTTACCGAACGGGGTTCGGTCATGGCTACCCTGGACGCGGACCGCCTGGTCATCGCGGACACCGGCCTGGGCATCCCGCGGGATGCCCTGGATCGGGTGTTCCAGCGCCTCTACAAGGGCCAGCACAGCCAGGGTGCCGGCATCGGCCTCTCCCTGGTGAAGAAGATCTGCGACCGCTATGGCTGGCGGATCGCCCTGACCAGCGTAGAAGGCCGGGGGACCCAGGTAGAACTACAGTTTCTCAGGCTGGATTGACGCATTTCTGACGTTTCCTCGACGTTCCATTGACGTTTCTCGGTTGACGATCCGGTACCCCCAAGGATTTCGGGGGCTTTCAGGCCGGGTCGGAAAGCCCAGGTTCAGGCGTCAAGCCAATTACGAGGAGACATTCAATGTCAGAGAACAGCAGCAGGCGGAATTTCTTGAAAATGAGCGGCGCCGTGGCCGCGGCGGGTGCCACCGGTGCCTTGGGCATGGCGGCCCCGGTCCAGGCGAAGGCCATGCCCACCGGCAAGATGATGGCGGCCTTGCCCAAGGCCAAAGGCCCGCGCCTGGTGGTGGTGGGCGGCGGGACCTCCGGCCTCACCATCGCCAAGTACGCGAAGAAGGAATATCCCAAGTTCGATGTGGTGCTGGTGGAAAAGCGGGACATGTATTCCTCCTGCTTCTCCAGCAACATGTGGTACGCGGGGGTCATCAACCTGGAGTTCCTCGCCGACCACAGCTTCATGGATGCCGCCGTCAACAACGGCTACGTCTACTTCAACGCCACGGTCACGGGTCTGGACCGCCACAGCCGTACCCTGGAAACCAACGAGGGTGACATCCACTACGACTTCCTGGTGCTGGCCCCCGGCATCTCCTACGACTACGAGAAGATCGGCGTGAAGGACGTGGAAGTGATGACGGCCCTGCGCCAGACCTATCCCGGTGGCTTCATCTCCCCCACCGAGCATGTCACCCTCCACCGCAAGATCAGGGAATTCGAAGGCGGCGTGTTCCTGCAGACCGTGCCCTCCGGCAACTACCGCTGCCTGCCCGGACCCTATGAGCGCGCCTGCCTGCTGGCCTCCACCTTCAAGAAGAACAAGGTAAAGGGCAAGGTGCTGGTGCTGGACGCCAATCCGGAGATCACCATCAAGAAGGAGGGCTTCCACGCCGCCTTCAACGATCTCTACAAGGGCTACCTCGAGTGGCTGCCCTCCAAGGCGGTGATGGGCGTGGATGTGGAAAAGAAAGTCGTCAAGACCGAGTTCGACGAATTCAAGTTCGACGACGCGGCGATCTACGCCAACGTGCGCGGCTCCACCCTGATCGAGCAGCTGGGCCTGATGGCGCCCGCCAGCAAGAGCAACCAGAAGGAAGCCAACATCGATACGCGCTACTACAACATCGTCGGCGACCCTCACGTCTACGTCACCGGCGACTCCCGCCCCCATCCGTACTCCAAGAGCGCCAACACCTCCAACACCGAGGGCCACTACATGGCCAAGGTGCTGGCGGCCCGGGCCCAAGGCAAGGAAATCCCCTGGGTGAGCCCGCGCACCATCTGCTACTCCATGGTGAACGCCAATCCCCTGGAAGCCATCAGCGTGGACGCCGGCTACGACTACAGCGCGGAGAAGGATGCCATCACCGGTTTCTCCAAGGACACCAAGACCTTCGAGAACCGGGATGGCGCCAAGGGCCAGGCCACCCTGGAATGGGCGCGCGGCATGTATCGCGACATGTTCGACGCCTGATCCGACGTGGCACCGCGGCCGCCCTCGCGGGCGGCCGCCCTGATGGAGAAAGACAATGGATAGACGTGGTTTCGTGAAGCTTTGCGCAGGCAGTGCCGCCCTGGCCATGGCCAGCTGGGACCAGGCCGTGCTCGCCGCCGGATTCGAAGCCTTCCCCCCCGCCAAGCTCACCAACAAGATCGGCATTCCCCTGAAGGCCGCCGAGATTCCCGTGGGCGAAGCCCTGGTGTTCGCCTACCCGGTGGCCGGCGTACCCTGCTTCCTCATCAACCTGGGCGAGCGCGCCAGCAAGGCCGATGCGGCCATGAAGAACGAGGACGGCGATTACGCCTGGTCCGGCGGCGTCGGTCCCAACGGCCGCATCGTCGCCTTTGTCGCCATCTGCACCCACCAGATGAGCTACCCCCAGCCGGAAGTGTCCTACCTGCGCTACGCCGCCAGCGGCAGCGAACTGGCCGGCGCGCCCGGCCGCATCGTGTGCTGCGCCCATGCCAGTGTGTTCGATCCCGCGGAAGGCGCCAAGGTGGTGAGCGGACCGGCCACCATGCCCCTGCTGCCCATTCGCCTGGTGTACGACCCGGTCAGCGATGAACTCGTCGCCGACGGCATCATGGGCATGAGTTACATCAAGCGTTATTTCAAGACCTACAAAGCGGATCTCAATGCGCGCTTCGGTGCCGGTGGCTATCGCCAGGAGGTGGGCGCCAAGTCGGCCTGCGTACCGCTCAGCCAGTACAGTGGCGTGGTGCCTGCCTGTTGAGTCGAAGGGCGCCGGCCTGAGGCCGTCCGCCCGGAGAAGAAACCGAGCAGGCGCCCAAGAGAACGGCCCGCCCCGGCTCCGCGGGGGGCTGACCCCCGGAGCCGGGCTGGTGGCGTCAGTGCAGCTTCTTGATGCCCAGCACGCCCAGCACGTATTTCTCGTAGATGGGCTCGGTGGTGCCTTTCTTCATCTTGCGCAGGAAGTACTTCTCGAAGGCCACCTTGGCCAGGTGGACCCACTTGCCTTCCTTGAACCAGTTGACGTTGCGGGGCGGGATCTGGGGCAGGGCGACGAAGGCGGCGCCGGTGTCGCCGAAGTCCGCCAGGCAGACCGCGTTCCAGGTGGCTTTCCGGTCGGGCTCCTTGCCGTCCAGCATGTTGCGGATGTTGTGGGCCGTGGCGGTGACCATGGATTCGATCATGTAGCCGGTCTTGGGGGTTCCCGTGGGCACCGGCGTGGTTTCCACCGGCGGGATGGCGACGCACACGCCCACGGAATAGACGTTCGGGAATTTCGGATTCCGCTGGAACGGGTCCGCGACGATGAAGCCCCGGGGATTGGTCAGGCCTTCGATCCCGAACACCGCGTCGATGCCCTTGAAGGCGGGCAGCATCATGGAGTACTTGAAGGGCAGCTCGTGTTCCTTCTTCACCGTGCCGTCCTCGTTGTGCTCGGCGACGAACATCTTGCCGGCTTCCACCTTGGTGACCTTGGCGTTGCAGATCCACTTGATGTGGCGGTGGCGCATGGCCGACTCCATCAAGCCCTTGGAATCGCCCACGCCGCCCAGGCCCAGGTGGCCGATGTAGGGCTCGGCGGTGACGAAGGTCATGGGCACCTTGCTGCGGATGCGCCGCTTGCGCAGGTCGGTATCCATGATCATGGCGAATTCGTAGGCCGGGCCGTAGCAGGAGGCGCCCTGCACGGCGCCCACCACGATGGGGCCGGGTTCCTGGACGAACTTGTCCCAGGCCCGGCCCGCCTCCACCGCGTGGTCCACGTGGCAGACCGACTGGGTGTGGCCCTGGGGGCCGAGCCCTTCCACCTCGTCGAAGGCCAGCTTGGGTCCGGTGGCGATGATCAGGTAGTCGTAGGCGACGATGCCGCCATCCGCCAGTTCGATCTCGTTCCGCTCGGGGTGCACCCGCTTGGCCCCGACGGCGATGAATCTGATGCCCTTCTTTTCCAGGTAGGGGGCCACGGGCAGGGTGATGTCGTCCTTGCCGCGCCAGTTCACGGCCACCCAGGGGTTGGACGGGGTGAACTGGAAGAAGGAATGGTTGGAAATGACCGTGACCTGGTCCTGGGCGCGCGCCTGCTCGCGCATCTCATAGGCCATGGTCATGCCGCCGATGCCGGCGCCGAGTACGACGATGTGAGCCATCTTTGTGTTCCTTTATTGTGGTTTGCCGGGATTACCAGACGAAGATGCGGGCCATGGCGTCCAGGCCGTCCTGGACGATCTTTTGCAGATCCTCGGGACAGTCTTCCCGTTCCATGGCGAAGGTGGTGTAGGCGGACAGGCTCTTCAGGGCGCAGGCCACCTTGGCGACCTCGTCGGCCAGTTCCGGCGTCATGGCGACGCCGGTTTGCAGTTTCCAGTTCTTCTTCTCGGGCATGGGAGTCTCCTCTCGGGTTGGGGAGCCCCCCTTACCGCAAGCCCCGTGCCAGGCCCCGAACCACGCGTGGACGGGGCTTCCCGGCGATCAAGCCGGCCATGCTAGCAATGTCATGACAAGTGTGTCATGACATTGCTAGCATGGCACCTGACATCCAGGACATATTCCCCATGCCCCAGGCCAAACTCCAGGACCTGATCGAAGCCCACGACCAGCCCTTCGTGGTCATCGACGAGCAGTACCGCATCGTCGCCGCCAACAGCCGCTACTGCCAGGCCTACGGCGTGGCCCTGGAGGACATCGTCCGGCGCCGCTGCCACGAGGTCTCCCACCATTCCCCCCGGCCCTGCCACGAGAATGGCGAGGACTGTCCCCACCAGGCCCTGTTCAAGGCCGGCCAGGCGGCGGTGGTGCTGCACACCCATTACCACGCCGACGGGGAACCCGAGCGCACCCGCATCCGGGGCCACGCCATCCGGGGCGACAAGGGCCGGCTGTATCTGGGCGAGATCCTTTATCCCCTGGAGGTGGAGGTCGAGCTGGGCTGCGAGGAAATGCGCATGGTGGGCCATTCCCCGGCCTTCCTGGCCTGCGTCGACAAGCTGGCCCGGGTGGCCGATTGCGAGGCGTCGGTGCTGCTGCATGGCGAAAGCGGCGTGGGCAAGGAACTGGCGGCCCGCTTCGTCCACGACCGCTCGCCCCGGGCCGCCGGGCCGTTCATTGCCATCAACTGCGCGGCGGTGCCGGAAAGCCTGTTCGAAACCGAACTGTTCGGCCACGAGAAGGGCGCCTTCACCGGCGGCAACAGCCAGAAGAAGGGCCTGTTCGAGATGGCCGACCGGGGCACCCTGTTCCTGGACGAGGTGGCCGAGATTCCCCCGCTTCTCCAGGCCAAGCTGCTGCGCGTGCTGGAATCCGGCGAGTTTCGCCGCGTGGGCGGCACCCGTCCCGTCAAGGTCGACGTGCGGCTGGTGTCGGCGACCAACCGGGACCTGCCGGCCCGGGTGGATGACAAGCGTTTCCGCCAGGACCTCTACTACCGTCTGGCGGGCATCGAGGTGGCGCTGCCGCCCCTGCGGGAACGCCGGGAGGACATTCCAGCCCTGGCGGAAGTCCTGCTGGAGCGCATGGCCCGGCCCGGCCAGGCGCCCTGCCATCTGGACCGGTCCGCCGCCCAGCGCCTCAAGCGCTACGATTTTCCCGGCAACGTGCGGGAGCTGCGCAACCTGTTGCAGCGCGCCGTGGTGCAATGCCAGGGCGGCCTGATCCGGGACGCCGACCTGGGGCTCGATGGCGACGGGCAGCGCTCGGGCATCCACTCGCCTCCGTCCGCCGCCCCGGCGCCTGCCGGTGCGCCCAAGACCCTGGCCGACGTGGAACGGGCCCACATCCAGGACCTGCTGGAACGCAACCAGGGGCATCGGCGCACCGTCGCCGCCCTGCTGGGCGTCACCGAGCGCACCTTGTATCGCAAGATCAAGCAATATCAGCTGGCCTGAAGGCGCTCCCCGGGCTGGTCCGGAGGGCAGCAGAAGCTTCGCGGCGGGGAAGCGCCGGCCGGGAAGTTCGATGCCTCCCAGGCCATCTTGACGTTTCCATGACGATGGCTTGACGTCGGGGTGACAGGCCCTGGGCCATGATGGGCATCCGCCCATCCAGACAAAGCCGACGATGTCCCTGCCCACCCTCCAGAACCTGCCTTCCTGGGCCCGATCCTTCGCGCCGTTCCTGACCTGGTTTCCCCTGGTCAACCGGCAATCCGCCAAGGCCGACGCCATGGCCGGCCTCACCGGCGCCCTGGTGGCCCTGCCCCAGGGCGTGGCCTTCGCCACCATCGCCGGCATGCCGCCGGAATACGGGCTCTACGCGGGCATGATCCCGGCGGTCATCGCCGCCCTGTTCGGTTCCTCCTGGCACCTGGTTTCCGGCCCCACCACGGCGGCCTCCATCGTCCTGTTCTCGGTGCTGGCGCCCCACGCGGAACCGGGCTCGGCCCAGTACGTGACCCTGGCCCTGACCCTCACCTTCCTGGTGGGCCTGATCCAGGTGGTCATGGGCCTGGCCAAGCTGGGCACCCTGGTGAACTTCATCTCCCATTCGGTGGTGACCGGCTTCACCGCCGGCGCCGCCATCCTCATCGCCACCAACCAGGTGAAGCACTTCACCGGCCTGGCCATTCCCCGGGGCTCGGATTTCACCACCACATGGGGCATGGCCTTCTCCCATTACGCGGATGTCAACACCGCCACCTTCCTGGTGGGGCTGGCCACCCTGCTGCTGGGCATCGCGGTGAAGCGCTGGCTGCCCAAGTGGCCCTACATGATCGTCGCCATGCTGGGCGGCTCGGCCCTGGCCGCCGCCCTGACGGCCTGGCAGGCGGTCAGCCTGTCCACCGTGGGCGCCCTGCCCGCCAGCCTGCCGCCCCTGTCGGCCCCCAGCCTGGACGGGGAGACCATCCGCGCCGTGGCCTCCGGCGTGGTGGCGGTGACCCTGCTGGCGCTGACCGAGGCGGTGTCCATCGCCCGGGCCCTGGCGGCCCGCTCCGGCCAGCACGTGGACGGCAACCAGGAATTCGTCGGCCAGGGCCTGTCGAACCTGTTCGGCAGCTTCTTCTCCGGCTACGTGGCCACCGGCTCCTTCAACCGCAGCGGCGTCAACTACGCCGCCGGCGCCAAGACCCCCATCGCCGCCATGCTGGCCGGCGTGTTCCTGCTGGTGCTGGTGCTGCTGGTGGCGCCCTGGGCCCGCTACCTGCCCAACGCCGCCATGGCCGGCATCCTGTTCCTGGTGGCCTGGGGCCTCATCGACTTCGACGAAATCTTCCACGTGCTCAAGACCAGCCGGGCGGAGAGCGCCATCCTGCTCTCCACCTTTGCCGCCACCCTGTTCCTGACCCTGGAAGAGGCCATCATCATCGGCGTGCTGATGTCCCTTTCCCTTTACCTCTCCAGGACCTCCAAGCCCCAGGTGCGGGTGCGGACGCCGGACCCCCACAGCGCCAAGCACAAGTTCACCGACGCCGCCAACGCCCCGGAATGCCCGCAACTGCGCTTCGTGCGCATCGACGGCTCCCTGTTCTTCGGCGCCACCTCCCACATCCGCGAATCCCTGGCGGTCCAGGATCTGGAGCATCCGAGCCAGAAGCACGTGGCCGTCGTCGCCCACGGGATCAACTTCATCGACCTGGCCGGCGCCCACTACCTGGCCGAGGAAGCCGAGCGGCGGCGGCAACTGGGCGGCGGCCTCTACTTCATCCGGATCAAGGACACGGTGCAGGAGCAACTGGCGGAAAGCGGCGCCCTCAAGGCCATCGGCGGCGCCAACCTGTTCGACTCCAAGACCGAGGCCATCGAGGAAATCTACCGGCGCCTGGACCACGGCGTCTGCCGCAACTGTCCGGTCCGCATCTTCCGGGAATGCGGCGCCCGTCCCACCGACGCCGCGCCGACGGTCCATGGAGGGCTGGCCCATGCCTGAATACCGCCGCATCCTGGCCCTGGTGGACTTCGAGGACACCCGGGTCGCCCGCCGCGCCCTCAACCTGGCCCGGGCCATGGGCGCCGAACTGGCCTTCCTCCATCTCGTCCCGCCGGACCCCAGCCTGGACGGTGGCTACCCGCCCCCGGGCCGCGCCGAATTGGCCCGGGGCTACGAGGCTGCCGCCCTGCGCCGGCTGGCCTTCCTGAGGGACAGCCTCGACGCCGGCGACACAACCCTGCTGAGCCGCTACGGCCTGCCCGAACAAGTCTTCGCCGACTGCCTGGCCGACTGGCGCCCGGACCTGGTGGTGGCCGACGCCGACCCGGGCTACCTGGGCAGCCGCCACGACCTGCTGCTCCTGGGGCGGTCGCACGATAGCGGGGGCTGGCTCAAACGGCTCCTGAGCCAAATCCTGGCCCCCGTTTTCCAGCCCGGGAGCGCGTGACGGCCCGAGGCCCGCAAGTTTTCGGAGCAGTCTCCTGGTGTTCCTTCCCCGGCCTGATGGCCGGGTTTTTTT
>DAOQNK010000002.1:0-45279 GCA_035332045.1 Thiobacillaceae bacterium
CCACGTGGAAGTCCAGGAAATCGATGACGTGGCCGTACAGGGCCCGGTCGATGACATTGCCCACGGCGCCCCCCAGGATCAGGGCCAGGGCAATGCTGAAGGCGGGCCGGCCCCGGGTCTGGCGCAGCAGATAGAGCATGAAGCCCGCCGCCGCCACGCCCACCGCCATGAAGAAACCCCGCTGCCAGCCGGGCTGGTCGGCGAACAGGGAGAAGGCGGCGCCGGTGTTGTGGACGTGGACCAGATTGAAGAAGCCCGTGAGGGGAATGACCTCCTGGTAGGCGGTGAGCTGGTTCATCACCAGTACCTTGGTGATCTGGTCCAGGACCAGCACCAGGGCGGCGAGCCAGAGCCAGGCGAGGCCGCTTTTACGGGCGGCGACCGCCGCGGCAGGCGTGTCAGCCATGCTCACGAGCTTCGCCCTCGCCATGCAGATTGCTCACGCAGCGGCCGCAGAGGCCGGGATGGGCCGGATCGGCGTTCACGTCGGCGCGCACGTGCCAGCAGCGCTCGCATTTCTCATGGCCCAGGGCGGCGACTTCCACGCGGGTGTCGCCATCGGCTTTCACCACCTTCGCGGCGGAGGTGATGAGCACGAAGCGCAGATCGTCGCCCAGGCCGGCGAGCAGATCGTGATCCCGGTCGTCGGCGTGGAAGGTGACGTCGGCCTGAAGGGACGAGCCCACCTGACCGTCCACCCGTAGTTCCTCGATGCGCTTCAGGGCCTGGCCGCGCAGTTCGCGGAGGCGGCCCCAGTTGGCGAGCCGCGCTTCCTCGGCGGCCTGCCGGGGCAACTCGTGCCACAGGCCCAGGAACACGCTTTCCGACTGGCATTGCAGGGCCCAGATCTCCTCGGCGGTGAAGGAGAGGATGGGAGCCATGAGGCGGGTCAGGGTTTGCAGCACATGCCACAGGGCGCTCTGGGCGGCCCGGCGCGGCCGGCCCGCCTTGGCGGTGGTGTAGAGCCGGTCCTTGAGGATGTCCAGGTAGAAGGCGCCCAGGTCCTCGGAGCAGAAGTTGTGCAGGCGCTGCACGGCGGTGTGGAAGCTGTAGACCCGGTAGTCGGCCAGCACCCCTTCCTGCATCTCCCGGGTCAGGGCCAGGGCGTAGCGGTCGATCTCCAGCCATTGTTCCGGCGGCAGCAGGTTCACCGGGTCGAAGTCGGCGGTGTTGGCCAGCAGGAAGCGCAGGGTGTTGCGGATACGGCGGTAGCCGTCCACGGCCCGCTTGAGGATCTCGTCGGAGATGGTGAGCTCGCCGGAGTAGTCGGTGCTGGCCACCCACAGGCGCAGGATGTCGGCGCCGTAGGTGTCCATGACCTTTTGCGGGGCGATGACGTTGCCCTTGGACTTGGACATCTTCATGCCCTTGCCGTCCACTACGAAGCCGTGGGTGAGCAGGGCCTCGTAGGGCGCGTGGCCGTCGGTGGCGCAGCCGGTGAGCAGGGACGACTGGAACCAGCCGCGATGCTGGTCCGAACCTTCCAGGTAGAGGTCGGCCGGGTGCTTGAGGCCTTCCCGCTCCTTGAGCAGGCAGGCGTGGGTGACGCCGGAATCGAACCACACGTCCAGGGTGTCCCTGTTCTTCACGTAATCCTCGGCCTCGGGCCCCAGCAGCTCCTTGGGGTCCAGGCTGAACCAGGCCTCGATGCCGGCCTGTTCCACCCGTTTCGCCACCTCCTCCAGCAGTTCCTGGCTGCGCGGATGCAGTTCCCCCGTGGACTTGTGCACGAAGAAGGGCATGGGCACCCCCCAGTTGCGCTGGCGGGAGACGCACCAGTCGGGCCGGGACTTCATCATGGCCTCCAGGCGGGCGCGGCCCCAGGCGGGGAAGAACTCGGTGTCGTCCACGGCGCGCATGGCCTTGTCGCGCAGGCCGTTCTTGTCCATGCCGATGAACCACTGGCGGGTGGCGCGGAAGATGATGGGGCTCTTGTGGCGCCAGCAGTGGGGGTAGCTGTGCTTCAAGGCTTCCTGGGCCAGCAGCCGGCCGTTTTCGGTGAGCACCTCCAGCACCTTCTTGTTGCCGGCCCATACGGAGAGGCCGCCCAGCAGGGGGGTGTCGGCGTAGAACTTGCCGTCGTCGCCCACCGGGTTGGCAACCGCAAGTCCGTATTTCTGGCCGGCGATGTAGTCGTCGTGGCCGTGGCCGGGGGCGATGTGGACCAGGCCCACGCCCGCCTCCAGGGTGACGAAGTCGGCCAGGATCACCGGCACCTGGCGCTCATAGAAGGGGTGTTGCAGCGTCAGGCCTTCCAGGTCCCGGCCCTTGACCTGGGCCACGGTCTCCACGGCTTCGAAGCCGTAGCGCTTGATGGCGGCTTCCGCCAGGTCCCGGGCCAGGATGAGGAAGCCCTTGGGCGTGCGGATGAGGTCATAGGCGAAGTCCGGATGCACGGCCACCGCCTGGTTGGCGGGCAGGGTCCAGGGGGTGGTGGTCCAGATCACCGCGTAGGCCGGGCAGTCGCCGTCGGCGGGCAGCCCCAGCCGCCGCGCCAGGTCGGCGCAGTCGGCCACGGGAAAGGCCACGTCGATGGCAGGCGAGGTCTTGTCCTCGTATTCCACCTCCGCTTCCGCCAGGGCCGAGCCGCAGTCCACGCACCAGTGCACCGGCTTGGCGCCCAGGTAGAGGTGGCCATTGCCCTGGATCTTCCCCAGTTCCCGGATGATGTCCGCCTCGAAGCGGTAGTCCATGGTGAGATAGGGATTGTCCCAGTCCCCCAGCACGCCCAGGCGGATGAAGTCCGCCTTCTGGCGTTCCACCTGGCTGGCCGCGTATTCCCGGCACAGTTCCCGGAAGCGGGCCGGCGGCGTGTCCTTGCCGTGGGTCTTCTCCACCTGCAATTCGATGGGCAGGCCGTGGCAGTCCCAGCCCGGCACGTAGGGCGCGTCGAAGCCGTCCAGGGTGCGGGACTTGACGATGACGTCCTTGAGGATCTTGTTCACCGCGTGGCCGATGTGGATGTCGCCGTTGGCGTAGGGCGGGCCGTCGTGGAGGATGAACAGGGGCCGCCCCTTGGAGGCGGCGCGGATCTTTTCGTAGCGCTTCTTCTCCTGCCAGGACTTGACCCACGCGGGCTCGCGCTTGGCCAGGTCGCCGCGCATGGGGAAGGGGGTGTCGGGGAGGTTGAGGGTGTCTTTGTAGTCGGGCATTTTGGGTTTGCTGCCTGGATTCAGTGTTGCTGGTGCGCAAGCGGTGTTTGGCCGGGAGTCGCCCGGCAGCGAGTTACTTTTCTTGCTTGGCCAAGAAAAGTAACCAAAAGAAGGCCACCCCGCTTCGCCGCCCTTCGGGTTCCCTCGCCTGGGTGCAAGCTTCGGGCGGCTGCGTAACTCGCCCTGGCTGCGCCAGGACTCAGACATACTCGCCGAAAGCCCCCGAAGCTTGCACCCAGGCGAGGCGGCTCAGAGGGGGACAAACCGTCGCGTAAAGACGCCTTTTCCCCTTCTGACGCCGCCGGCCAGTACCCGAATCCACGGGGGAAGTCGGCGAGCGTGTTTGAGTCCTGGCGCAGCCAGGGCGAGTTTGCGAGCCGCCCGTGGATTCGGGTGCTGGCCGGGGATTTCGGCGGAAGCAGGGTGTGCTTTCTTTGGTTACTTTCTTTGCACAAGCAAAGAAAGTAATGCGCCGCCGGGCGCCCCCGGCCAAACAACGCCAACTCACACATTCAACATCTCCCTCGCCTGCCTAGCATCCTCATCGATCTGCGCGATCAGCGCCTCCAGACTCGGGAACTTCGCTTCATCCCGCAGCTTGTGCAGGAACTCCACCCGCAGATGCCGCCGATAGATGGACTGGTCGAAGTTGAACAGATGCACTTCCAGGGTCGGCCGGCCGTTGGCGTGGACCGTGGGGCGGGTGCCCAGGCTGGCGACGCCGGGCCAGTCGGGTTGGTCCAGGCCCTGGACGCGCACGGCGAAGATGCCGGTCAGCGGCGGGCGGTTGTGCTTCAACTGGATGTTGGCGGTGGGATAGCCGATCTTGCGGCCCAGCTGATCACCCCCGACGACGCGGCCGGAAATGGAATAGGGCCGGCCCAGCAACTGGGCGGCGGTGGCCATGTCGCCGGCCGCCAGGGCTTCCCGCACGGCGGTGCTGGAAGCGCGCTGGCCGGCGGCTTCCACGGTATGCAGGGCCTCGGCCGTGAAGCCGTGCTGTTCACCCAGCTTCGTCAGCAAGGCGAAGTCGCCGGTTCGCTTGGCGCCGAAGCGGAAATCGTCCCCCACCAGCACATAGCGGGCGTGCAGGCCTTCCACCAGGATGCGGCGCACGAAGTCCTCGGCGGAGAGGGCGGCGAAAGGCTTGGTGAAGCGGCAGACGTGAACCCGCGCCACGCCCAGGCCCCGCAGGATTTCCAGTTTTTCCCGCAGGGAGGTGAGACGGGTGGGGGCGGAGTCCGGGGTAAAGATTTCGCGGGGATGGGGCTCGAAGGTGAGCACGGCAGGTGCCGCGCCCGCCGAGGCGGCGCGGGCGGTGAGCCGGGCCAGCATGGACTGGTGGCCCAAGTGGACGCCGTCGAAGTTGCCGATGGTGACGGCGAGGGGGCGCTGCTGGGGATGCGGTTCACCGAACCAGCCATGGGTCATCCGCATGATGGGGATATCTCGTTGAAAAGGCGTGAATTTTAGCCGCCGGACGGGGGGCAGTCTATTCGGCGGCCCGGCGTTTGAAGTCGGCGGGCCGGAAGCCCAGCAACGCCAGGACGGCGAAATAGACGCCCGCGCCGCCAGCCACCAGGATCGCCAGGTGGGCGATCCGCTGGCTGGCGTGGTAGGCCAGCCAGCGGGCTTCCCCGGCCATGCCGAACCAGAGCACCACGCCCATGCACGCCAGGGCCAGGGTGAGCTTGGCGAGAAAGCTCCGCCAGCCGGGCTGGGGCTGGTAGATGTTTTCCCGGCGCAGGCGATGGAGCAGCACCGCGGCATTCAGGCAGGCACCCAGGCCGATGGACAGGGCCAGGCCGGCATGCCGAAGGTGCCAGATGAACAGTAGGTTCATGGCCTGGGTGGCCACCAGGGTGAGGATGGCGATCTTCACGGGCGTCTTGACGTTCTGCCGGGCGTAGAAGCCGGGCGCCAGCACCTTCACCAGGATCAGGCCCAGCAGGCCGACGCTATAGGCCACCAGGGCCCAGCGGGTCATTTCCACGTCGTGGGCGGTGAACTCGCCATAGAAGAACAGGGTGGTGATGAGGGGCACGGCCAGGAGCCCCAGGGCCAGGGCGGCGGGGGCGGCCAGCATGAGGGTCATGCGCAGGCCCCAGTCCAGCAGCCTGGAATACTGGGCCGTGTCGTTGTCGGCGTGGTGCTTGGCCAGGGAGGGCAGCAGGATGGTGCCCAGGGCCACCCCCAGCATGCCGGTGGGAAATTCCATGAGCCGGTCGGCGTAATAGAGCCAGGAGACGCTGCCGGTGTCCAGGAAGGAGGCGAACAGCGTATTGATGAGCAGGCTGATCTGGGCAATGGAAACGCCAATGGCGGCCGGTCCCATGAGCTTCAATATCCTGCGTACCCCGTCGTCCCGGGGTGCCCAGTCCCAGCGGGGCACCAGGCCCAGCCGGCGCAGGGCGGGGTACTGGAGGCCCAGTTGCAGCAGGCCGCCCAGGAAGGCGCCCCAGCCCAGGGCCAGGATGGGCGGGTCGAACCAGGGGGCGGCGAAGGCTGCGCCCAGGATCATGGCGACGTTGAGCAGCACCGGCGTGAAGGCCGGTACCATGAAGCGGCTGTAGGTGTTCAGGATGCCGCCGGCGAAGGACACCAGGGAGATGAACAGGATGTAGGGGAAAACGATGCGGGTCAGGTCCACGGTGAGCTGGAACTTGTCCGGCTCGGCGGTGAAGCCCGGCGCCGAGACCAGGACGATGAGGGGCGCGCCGACGACACCCAGGCCGGCTACCACGGCCACGACGGCGAACAGGGCGGTGGCCACCCGGCCGATCAGCAGCCGGGTGGCTTCCTCGCCCCGCTTGTTCTTGTATTCCGCCAGGATGGGCACGAAAGCCTGGGAGAACGCGCCTTCGGCGAACAGGCGGCGAAGCAGGTTCGGCAGCTTGAAGGCCACGAAAAAGGCATCGGTGGCCACGCCGGCGCCGAAGACCCGGGCCGTGATCGCGTCCCGCGCGAATCCCAGGATGCGGGAAAGCAGGGTCATGGAGCTGACCGCCGCAAGGGCGCGCAGGAGATTCATGGGGGGCGGGCTGAAGGGTGGGGACGCGGCATGGTAGCGAATGGCCGGGCCACGGCATAGGGAAGCGGCGGGGGTACTGAGGATTCAATCACTTGCCTCGAATAACCGGCATCGGTATGATGCGCGTTTTTCCGATACATCCAGATCAAGGAGTTCCCGTATGGCTAACAGCGCCCAGGCTAAGAAGCGTGCCCGCCAGGCCGCCGCCCAGCGTCTGCACAACATGGCCCAGCGCTCGGCTTACCGGACCGCGGTGAAGAAGGTTCGCAAGGCGATCGAGTCTGGCGACAAGGCCGCCGCCCAGGCCGCCCTCAGCGAGAACATGTCCGTCATGGACAGCCTGGCCGACAAGCGGATCGTCCACAAGAACAAGGCCGCTCGCCACAAGAGCCGCCTGGCTGGCGCCATCAAGGCCATGGCCTGAGCATTCCAGGCTTCGAATGCAAACCGCCCGGCCGAGCCGGGCGGTTTTGTTTTCGGGGCCGGGATCAGCCGCGCTCGGCCTGACGGCCCTCGCACAGGGTCAGGTCGTTCTGGCGCGCGAAATCCATGAGAAAGCGGTACAGCCGGGGATCCTCCCGTTCCACGATCCGGTTGACTACCACGCAGCGAATCCCGTCCCGGGTCACGGGGCGCACTTTGTCGGAAAAGTTCAGGCGGTTGTCGCAACCCACGCAGGAGGCCACGCCGGCCAAGCGCTCGGCCCAGTCGCTGGGCCTGAAGGGGCGCCCATTACTGGTGACGCCCTTGATGACCACCTCGCCGGCGAATGCGCTTTCCATGTTTGCGGCTATGCTCCTGACAGGTTGGCGTAAATCTTACCCGCCTATAATCGGCCCCCGTCTGAAAAACTGGAGAACTAAATGAGCTTGGATCGCGTACCCGCCGGTCGGGATATCCCCAATGATTTCAATGTCATCATCGAGATTCCCGCCCACGGCGAGCCTATCAAGTACGAAGTGGACAAGGCCAGCGGCGCCATGTTCGTGGACCGCTTCATGTCCACCGCCATGCACTACCCCTGCAACTACGGCTACATCCCCCACACCCTGTCCGAGGATGGCGACCCGGTGGATGTGCTGGTCATCACCCCCATTCCCCTGATCACCGGCGTGGTCGTGCGCTGCCGTCCCGTGGGCATGCTGAAGATGGCCGACGAAGCCGGTGTGGATGCCAAGCTGCTGGCCGTGCCGGTGGACAAGCTCACCAATCTGTACCGGGATATCGAGTCCCCCCGGGACCTGCCTGAGTCCATGCTCAACCAGATCTCCCACTTCTTCGAGCATTACAAGGACCTGGAAGCCGGCAAGTGGGTGAAGGTCCAGGGCTGGGTGGGCGCCGAGGAAGCCAAGGCCGAGATTCTCGCCGGGGAGCGGCGCTACCAGTCCAGTCCCGACAAACCCGGGTTCTGATGCGGGTCTGCATCCTCTCCGACAGCCACGACAACCGCCGCCTGCTGGAACACGCGGTGGCGGACGCCAAGGCGCGGGGCGCGGAGGCGGTGCTCCATTGCGGCGACGTGGTGGCCCCCACCACGTTGCGGGTGCTGAAACAGTTCGAGTTGCCGGTGCATGCCATCCACGGCAACAACGCCGGCGACCTGTTCGCCATGCATCAGCTCGCCCATGAGCCCGACAGCCCCGTGCGCTATCACGGCCAGGACGCGGCCATCCATCTGGGCGGCCGCCGCCTGTTCCTGGTCCACTACCCCCACTATGCCAAGGGCATGGCCCTCACCGGCGAATACGATCTGGTCTGCTGCGGCCACGACCACCGGGTCAGCATCCAGGCCATCGACAACGTCAAGGGCGGTCGTACCTGGCTGGTGAACCCGGGCACCGTGGGCGGCGTGGGCAAGGGCCCCACCTACGTGCTGGCCGACCTGGCAGTCCTCAGCTTCGAGGTCTACGACGTGCCCACGGCTCCCGGCGAGGCTTGCAACACTCCGCCGGTCAGCGTCCACCTCTGATCAGCGCTTGGCCGGGCGGAACACCGTCTGGTCGGCATAGAAATCCGGAGCTTCGTTGGCCGGCCACCAGCCGGGAATCCCCAGTACCGGCAGCGGAAAGAGCCGGGCGGGCCGGTCGATTCCGTTGCCTTGCCACGCTTCGGCCACCCGTTTGTCCACCTGATCCCGCCAGGCTAGGTCCGGGGTGCCCGCATCCATGGGCAGGAACAGGCATTTCGCGGTGATGCCCGGCCAGGGCGAAAGCAGTTTTTCCAGGATCGCGTGGCCGATGACGTAGGCCCGGGTCTGCTTCCAGGCAGTCCGACGCGCCACGAAGGCCTCCCGCCAGCGCCGGGCCGCGAGCAGTTCCCCCAGTTCCGGATCGGGGCCGGCCAGGATCAGGCCGCTCTCGTCGAACAGGGTGGCGGCATCGGACACCGGTCCCCGGGGCCGGCCGGGTTCGATGGCCGCGCACTGGACCGCGTTCAGCGCCAGCTTTGCCCGGGGAAAGGCCAGCCAGCAGAGGGCGTTGAAAAGGTCGTGCCAGTTGTCCTCCCGGGTGGGCACCTGGCCCGTGGCCAGGATGCCGGCCTCGTAGTCCCGCTGGCCGCAACGCCGGTCCTGAGGCGCGAAGCGCAGGGGGAGGCCGTGGGCGTTGGCCAGTCCGGCGGCCTCGGCCAGGTGGTTCAGCCGATCCAGGCCGGGCCAGCTGTCGCCGGCCAGGCGGTCTGTCCAGGGGCGGAAGGGGGCAAAGGGGGGCGCGGCGGCAAAATCCGGCTGCCAGACATCGGTCATGAATTCAGCCCGGCCAGGGCGGCGCGGAAACGCCGGGTCAGGGCATGTTCAGGACCCAGGGTGTCGAACAGGGCCAGCAGGGCGCGGCGACCGACGTCCTCGCGGAAGTCCCCGCCCGTGCGGGCCAGTTCCAGCAGGTGTTCCAGGGCGGCTTCCATGCGGTCGTCGAACAGGGCGCGGGCCGCCAGGGTCAGGCGGGCGGCGTGCCGGGCGGGGTCGGCGGCCAGTTCCGCTTCCGGGTCGTCGGGGCCCTGGCCGGCGGCGTCGATGAGTTCCAGATGGGACAGCAAAGGCGCGATGCCCCGGGAGGACCGGGCGGACGGCGGCAGGGCGGAGAGCAGGGCCAGGGCTTCGCCGGCGCGACCGGCCAGGGTGAGCAGCTTGGCCAGGTCGGCGGCCACCGCCAGATCCTCGGGCCGCTCCACCGCGACCCGGGCCAGCATGGCGATGGCGTCCTCGGTGCGGCCGGCCTGGTGCAGGGCCAGGGCGGCCATGCGTTCCCGGTCCTCCTCCTGGGCGAGGAAGCGCCCCAGGGCCTCCCGGAAGGTGCTGTCCGGTTCGGCGCCATGGATGGTGTGGACGCATTCGCCGCCCAGGAAGAACTTCACCGTGGGCACGCTGGTGACGCCCAGCTGCCGGGCCTGCCGGCCCAGCTCCTCGGTGTTGGCCATGACCAGCAGGAAACGGCCGCCGTGTTCCGTGCACAACTGGACCAGGCGGGGCATGAGGATCAGGCAGGGCCCTGCCTTGGGGGACCAGAAATGCACCAGGACCAGGCCCTTGCGGGAATTGCCCAGGACCAGGGCCTCGAAGTTGTCCGGCGTGGCGTCGAGGGCGAAGGGGGAGAGGTTTTCATTCACGTCAGTAGCCCCAAAGGCGTTTCCAATCGATCTTCGGCCAGGCGGGCTCGGGGTCCAGCAAGGCCCGCATCTGGTGGCTCCGATGGTTCAGGTCCCGTTCCCGGGGCGACTCCAGGGGCCGGCCCCGGCCATCCAGGAAGCTGACGGCGAAGCGGAGGGCGCCGCCTCGGCCGCGGCGGGTGACGCAGGCGCTTTCCCGGTTCGAGAGTCTTACCAGGGTGCCGGGCGGATAGAGGCCGATGCGGCGCAACAGCAGGATGGCGATCTGGCTGTCGAGCCGGCCTTTTTCCCTGCCGAATAACTCTTCCAGGGCGAAGCGGCCGGAGCGCGGCGCCCGGTAGTGGCGGCCCGTGATCTTGGCGCAATAGGTGTCGGCGACGCGCAGGATGCGGGCGGTCAAGCGGATGCCGGCGCCGGACAGTCCGGCCGGGTAGCCGCTGCCGTCCATGTTTTCATGGTGCTGGGCCACGGTCTCCAGCCAGGCTGCCTCGTCCACGCCGGCCCGGGCCAGGCATTCCACGGACCGCAGGGGATGGGCCCGCAGTTGGGCGCGCTCGGCTTCCGTGAGGGGGTCTGGTCGGCTGAACAGGCGATCATGGAGGTCCAGGTCGGCCAGGTTCATGGTCAGGGCGGCCACGCCCAACCCCGCCCGTTCGCCTTCCTCGATATCCATCTGGTCGGCCAGGAACAGGGCGGTGAACATCACCCTCAGGCAATGGGCGACGCCGGGTCGGGCCAGGGTGACCAGGCGCGGGTAGCCCAGACAGGCATCCATGTCCAATTGCCCCAAGGCCTCCAGGTCAGCGGCGATGCGTCGCAGTTGCCTCGGATCCAGGGCGCCGTCGGCAGACAATTCCCGCTCGAGTTCCCGGGCGAGTTCCGCCAGCCTGTCCGGCAGGGCGCCCGGCGCCAGGCCCGTGTCGCTTTTCAGGAAAAGCGGCCGGCCGATCAGTTTGAGAAAATGGGATTCGTCGGCGATGACCAGTCCCGCGCCCGCAACCAGCACACCGGAATCGGTGAACAAGTCCCAGGGCAGGGGGTGGCCGATCAGGGAAAGGTCGAGTTGGGCCGGGCGCAGCACGCAAGGGCACTTCTGAAGGTTGCGTTGCCCGGAGTATGATCCAGGCGACCAGCCCGTGGGAGCCTCAAAATGACCGTCCATGCCCTGAACGACCAGGAAGTACGCCTCCTGCGCGAAGAGATCGAACTGCTTATGGCGGAGCGGCAGAAGCTCTTGCAAGTGGTGGGTGCCGCCGCCGTGCTGGTGGCCAATCTGGACTCGGAATCGCTGCCCGAGGATCGGGACACCATCGATGCGGCGGAACTCCTGGCCGAAGGCCTCAATGCCCTAAGCGAGGAAAGCTTGAAGGACGCTCTGGAATCCGTGCGCGCGGAGTTCGACGGCGACGGGGCGGATACCGCCTATCGCGCCGGTTGAAGGCGGGATTCAGGCGTTCAGTAGCCGCACTTCCCGCTGGGGGAAGGGAATCACGATGTGCCGGGACCGGAAGGTTTCCAGGATGGCCCGGTTGATTTCGCCCGCCGCATCGTTGTAGTCCACCACCTTGGTCCAGGGCTTTACCGCGATGTTCACGCTGGAGTCCGCCAGGGTCCGCACCTGGATCACCGCCTGGGGGTCCTGCAAGATCCGGCCGTTGGAGGCCAGGATGTCACGGACCAGGGCCAGGGCCTGTTCCATGTCGGTGTCGTAGGCTACCCCGACCTGGATATCCAACTGGCGGATATCGCCGTGGTTGTGCAGGATTTCCCCGACGATCTTGCGGTTCGGGATGACCACACGGGAGCGGTCCGCATGGCTCAGGATGGTGTTGAACAGGCTGATTTCCTCCACGACGCCTTCCTCGCCGACGATGGCGATATATTCCCCCAGGCGAAACGGCCGGGTGAATATGATGGTGAGCCCCGCCACGATGTTGCCCAGTACCCCCTGCATGGCCAGGGCCACGCCGGCGCCGGCCACGCCAAGCCCGGCGATGAGGGGCAGCAGTTCCACGCCCAGATTCTGCAGGGCCATGATCAGGAACAGGCCCAGCACCAGGATGCGCACGATGCGGACCAGCAACAGGCGCACGGGGGCGTCGATGGCCAGCCGTTCCAACATGCGTTCCGTCAACCGGCCCAGCCAGCGACCCACGAAGAAGCCCACCACCAGGATGAGCAGGGCAACGACCAGTTTCGGACCGAAGCGGATGGCCAGGTCGATGAGGGTGCTCTTGGCCTGGTCCAGGACGAGGAGTTGTTCGTTCATGAGAGATTGGGCGTTTCCGCCAGGATCAGGTCATACATTTCCCAGGACAGCCGGGCATCCTCGGCGCTGACCACGCGTACCGCCTGGCCGACGCTGACCATCACGAAATCCCCCACTCCCGGCGGGTCGTCCTGAAGCATGAAAAGGGAAATTTCGCGCTCGACGCCGCGCGCTTCGCAGCGGGCGGAAAGACCTTCGACGGCGGTGATTTGCATGGGAATGGCGAGGCACATGGCAGGGACAATTAAAAAAATGAATGATGACTATAAGTCATTGAATGCAGACGGGTAAGTCCTGAATATTGCAGAAATATTGAGCATAATCAATATCTTGAGAAAAATAGTATATTGTTTTTGCTGCATGTGCGAACTATGCTTCGGCGCCATGAAGATCCTTGTGCTTGGCATCGGCAACACTCTGCTCAGCGACGAGGGCGTGGGCGTTCATGTGCTGCAAGCCCTCGCCGTCGATCCTCCACTTCCCGAAGATGTCACGCTGCTCGACGGCGGCACCCTGTCCTTCACCCTGGCCGGTCCCATCGAGGAAACAGAGGCCCTAATCGTGGTGGACGCCGCCAACCTCCAGGCCGATCCCGGCACCTGGAAACTGTTCGAGGGCGAAGCCATGGATGCCTTTCTGATGGGCAATCGCAAGTCTTCCGTCCATGAAGTAGGCCTCACCGATTTGCGCGCCATCGCCCTGCTGGCCGGCCATTGGCCGGAACAGCGGGCCATGCTGGCCATCCAGCCCCAGGTGGTGGATTGGGGCGAGTTTCCTTCGGCGCCCGTTGCCGCCGCCATTCCCCCGGTCTGCGCCGCCATCCGCGACCTCATCCAGGTTTGGAACCATGCCGCTTGAAGACATCCCCGTGATCCAGGCCAATGATGGCGGTCTTTCGGGCAATGCCCCGGTCCTGCTGCGGGAAACCGCCGAGCATCTGCGGCGGCTGCTGGAAACCGGCGAACCGACCGCCATCGACCTGCAAGCCCTGCCCCTGACCCCGAGAGACCGGGTCTGGTTGAAGGAACGCCTGGGCCAGGGCGAAATTGGCATCCAGTTGCGCGCCGAGGGCGAATCCACCCTGGATGAAACCGCTTGTCCAGGGGTCTGGTGGGTCACCCATCGGAATGAAAAAGGCGTCACCACGTCCGAGTTCATCGAGGTGGCCCATGTCCCCGAGTTGGCGAAGGCCCACCCCGAGGACATCAAAATAGGATTAGAACATCTTGAATTACTGATTTCTGATCTATGCTGAATCTGAGCCCGCCGGATGGCGGGAGCAAGACCGTACCCAGTTTGCGTTGTGAGCCAGGAGGCGAAGCATCATGCAAGGTCCTTTGATCGACACCCTCGCGCGGCAAGGCGTCACCCGCCGCTCATTCTTCAAGTACTGCGCCACGTTGGCATCCCTGATGGCGCTGCCCCCCTCGGCGGGACGAGCCATGGCTGAAGCCATGGCGGCGGCGCCGGCGGCGAGCAAGCGACCCTCGGTGATCTGGCTGCCCTTCCAGGAATGCACGGGTTGTACCGAGTCCATCACCCGGTCCCACTCGCCTTCCATCGAGGGCCTGATCTTCGATGCCATCTCCCTGGACTACCAGGAAACCCTCATGGCGGCCGCCGGTCACCAGGCCGAGGAAGCGCTGCACAAGGCCATGAAGGAGAACGAGGGCAAGTACTTGCTGGTCATTGACGGTTCCGTGGCCCTGGGCATGGATGGCGCCTATTCCTGCATCGCCGGAAAGTCCAACCTGGAAGCCCTGAAGGAAGCGGCCAAGGGCGCGGCGGCTATCGTCGCCATGGGCTCCTGCGCGGCCTTCGGCGGCATCCCCAAGGCGAACCCCAATCCCACTGGCGCCGTGGCCGTGTCCGATGTCATCAAGGACAAGCCCATCATCAACATCCCCGGTTGCCCGCCCATTCCGGTGGTCATGACCGGCGTGCTGGCCCATTTCCTGACCTTCGGCAGCCTGCCTGAACTGGATGCCAAGGGCCGGCCCAAGGCGTTCTACGGCGAGACCATCCACGACCGCTGCTACCGGCGTCCCTTCTATGACCAGGGCAAGTTCGCCAAGACCTTCGACGACGAGGGTGCGCGCAAGGGCTGGTGCCTGTTCGAACTGGGCTGCAAGGGTCCGGTCACCTACAACGCCTGCGCCACGGTGAAGTGGAATGGCGGGACCTCCTGGCCGGTGGAATCCGGCCACGGCTGCCTGGGCTGCTCCGAGCCCGATTTCTGGGATGCGGGAGGCTTCTACAAGGCCCTCTCGATGCCCGCAAACCCTCTAAAAATGGCCTCGGCGGCGGTGGCCGCGGGCGCCGTGGCGGGGGTGGCGGTCAGTTTCGCCAACCGGGCCAAGAAGAGCGCCGCCAAGGCCGGTCATGAGACCACCACCCTGGCTGATCTGGAGAAATGAACATGAACGAAATGCAATTCCTCACCTGGGTACGAGGCACGGGCCTCAACATCGCCTTGGGCATCTTCCTGCTGGGCGTGCTTTGGCGCTTGATCGAGATCTACAGCCTGGGCCGCAAGAAGGACCTCTCGGCACCCCGCAATGTGGCGGGCGCGTCCGGCTGGAACACCATGTTCCGCCGCTCCCTGCCTCCCAAGGACATGGGGATGGTGAAGAAATCGCCCGTCAGCTATATCGGCGGCTATACCTTCCATATCGGCCTTGGAATCATCGTTTTCCTGTTCGCGCCCCACATCAAGACCATCCAGGGGCTCACCGGGCTGTCCTGGCCGAGCCTGCCGTCCCAGTTCGTGGATCTGGTGGCCGTGGTGACCATTGCCGCCATGGTGGTGGTGCTGGTGGACCGCATCAACAAGCCGGTCAAGCGCTACCTGTCCACCTTCGAGGACTGGTTCACCTGGCTGGTGACCTTCCTGCCGGTGCTCACCGGCTGGCTGGCCGTGCGCCACCTGCTGCTGCCCTATACCACCATGCTGGCCGTCCACATCCTCACGGTGGAAATCCTTCTCGTCGTCCTGCCGTTCACCAAGCTGTTCCACGCCTTCACGCTGTGGGGCTCCCGCTACTACAACGGCGCGGTCAATGGTCATAAAGGAGTCGCGGTATGAGCGCCACCATGGAAAAAGGCGTCCGGGTCCTCAAGGAAGTCATGGATGCCCCCATCGCCAGCTACCTCAACAGTTGCGTGCACTGCGGCCTGTGCGCCGAAGCCTGCCTGTTCTACACGGAAACCGGCGATCCCAAGTACACCCCCATCCACAAGATCGAGCCGCTGCGCCGGCTTTACAGCCAGGAATACACCCTGCTGGGCCGTCTGATGAAGATGGTGGGCTTGAGCAAACCGCTGACCGACGCGGAACTCGGCGAGTGGCAGGAACTGGTCTACAACTCCTGCACCCTGTGCGGCCGCTGCTCGGTGGTCTGCCCAGTCGGCAACGACATCGTCTACATGGTGCGCAAGCTGCGGGAAGGCATGTCCGCCTCCGGCAACGCCCCGGTCGGCATCAAGGGCGCCGCCAACCGTACCGTCACCATCGGCAGCCCCATGGGCGTGAAACTGCCGGCGGTGAAAGCCCAGATGAAGCACGTGGAAGAGGACTACGGCATTCCCATCCCCATGGACCAGGAAGGCGCCGAGTACATGGTCATGCTGTCCTCCATGGAAATCATCAACTTCCCGGAATACCTGGGCGCCATCGCCAAGATCATGCAGCAGGCAGGCAAGACGTGGACCCTCTGCTCCACCGCCTTCGAGGCCACCAATGCCGGCATGCAGATCGGCAACTCGGATCTGGCCCGGCTCATCGTCTCCCGCATCGTGGACGGCGCCGAACGGCTCAAGGTCAAGACCGTGATCAGCCCGGAATGCGGCCACGCCTACACGGCCCTGCGCTGGGAAGGCGCCAACCTCATCGGCCGGCCCTTCACCTTCCAGGTCAAGCACATCATCGAGGTGCTGGGCGAGTTCCAGAAGTCGGGACTGCTCAAGACCGAGGGCTTCGAGACCGACCGCCTCACCTTCCATGATCCCTGCCAGTTGGCCCGTCGCGGCGGCGTCATCCAGCAGCAGCGCGACCTGATGAACCAGGTTTCGAAGAATTTCGTCGAGATGCCCGACGCCGGCTTCATCAACTGGTGCTGCGGCGGCGGCGGCGGCGCCTCGGCCATCGAGGAAGGCGAAGAACTGCGCATCGAGGCCTTCAAGAAGAAGAAATCCCAACTCGAAGCGGTCAAGCCGGACCGTCTGGTTACCGCCTGCGCCAACTGCCGCATCGTGCTGGAGGAAGGCCTGGAGCACTACCAGATGGACATCCCCGTGGTCGGCCTCACCGAGATGATCGCCGAGCACATTCCGGAAAAAGGAGCCTGAAACCATGGCAATCGGCAATGACAAGGAATTCAAGGCTGCCCTGGCCGGGCTGGCCGTCGCCAAGCAGCGCCAGGTGGCTTCCCGCTTTGCGCAGCGAGTGTTCGATCTCTCCAACGATGTGCGCGTCAAGGCCGCCCTGGAAGTGGCCGGCCGCCCGGAAATCTCCGACGCGGAACTGACCGTGGTGTCCGCCGCCGCCAACACCGCCCGGGTGGAAAGCTTCACCCAGTGCGGCAAGGAAACCGACTGGACGGCCCAAGCCGGGCTCTTCGTCGCCAAAGCGGCGGTGGCCTGCGTCGGCAGCCCGGCGCCCGGCAGCAACCTGGCCTGGGACGCGGCCATGCAGGCGCGCATGGCGCGCACCTGCCAGACCGTCGCCACCGGCGAGGGCACGGAAAACCGCGAAGCCGAGGAGCAGTACCGCATCCTCGACGCCTTTTTGAATCAATAAGGAAACACGGCCATGACAGCTCGTATCGTCGTTGACCCCATCACCCGCATCGAGGGCCACCTGCGCATCGAGGCGGAAACGGACGAGTCCGGGAAGATCATCCGGGCGTCCTCCGCCGGCACCATGGTGCGCGGCATCGAGATCATCCTGCGCGGCCGCGACCCCCGCGACGCCTGGGCCTTCGCCCAGCGCATCTGCGGCGTCTGCACCCTGGTGCACGGCATGGCGTCCATCCGCTCGGTGGAAGACGCGATCCATCGCGCCATCCCCAGCTACACCATCCCGGCCAATGCGGAGATCATCCGCAACCTGATGATCGCGGCCCAGTACGTGCACGACCACGTCATGCACTTCTACCACCTGCACGCCCTGGACTGGGTGGACGTGGTGTCCGCCCTCAAGGCCGATCCCAAGGCCACCTCGGCCCTGGCCCAGAGCATCAGCAGCTATCCCAAGTCCTCCCCCGGCTACTTCGCCGACGTGCAGAAAAAGGTGAAAACCTTCGTCGAGCAAGGCCAGCTGGGCATCTTCGCCAACGCCTATTGGGGCCACCCGGCCTACAAGTTGCCCCCCGAGGCCAACCTGATGGCCGTGGCCCACTATCTGGAAGCCCTGGCCTGGCAGCGGGACGTGGTCAAGCTGCACGCCATCTTCGGTGGCAAGAATCCCCACCCCAACTTCGTGGTGGGCGGCACCCCGGCGGCCATCTCCGTGCAGACCACCGGCGCTGGCCAGGGCCACGGGCCCATGCATCGCGGCGGCCAGGACGCCACGGCGGTCAACATGGTGGGCCTGCAGACCGTGCAAAACGTCATCAAGCAGATGAAGGACTTCGTGGACCAGGTCTACATCCCCGATCTGCTGGCCATCGCTTCCTTCTACAAGGACTGGGGCGCCATCGGCAGCTCCGGCGGCAACTACCTGTCCTTCGGCGACCTGCCGGAGAAGGACATGTGGACGCCGGAATCCTTCCTGATCCCCCGTGGTGTCATCCTGGACGGCGACATCAGCAAGGTGCACCCCATCAACCTGGACGACGACAACGAGATTCAGGAATTCGTGAGCCACGCCTGGTACAAGTACCAAGGCGGCGACGACAAGGGCCTGCACCCCTGGAAGGGCGAGACCGAACTCAACTACACCGGTCCCAAGCCACCCTACGACTACCTGGACGTGGACAAGAAGTACTCCTGGCTCAAGTCGCCGCGCTGGAAGGGCAAGCCCATGGAAGTCGGCCCCCTGGCCCGGGCGCTGATCATGTATTCCACCGGCAACAAGCAGATGAAGGAACTGGTGGACTACACCCTGAAGACCCTCAACGTGCCGGTCACCGCCCTCTTCTCTACCCTGGGCCGCACCGCCGCCCGGGGCCTGGAGAGCAAGGTCATCGCCGATGCCATGCAGGGCATGTTCGACAAGCTCATGGCCAACATCAAGGCCGGCGACGTTCGCACCTTCAACGACCAGTACTGGGATCCCTCTTCCTGGCCCAAGTCCCTGCACGGCGTCGGCCTCATGGAAGCGCCCCGGGGCGGCCTGTCCCACTGGATCGTCATCGAGGACGGCAAGATCGACAACTACCAGGCCATCGTGCCCAGCACCTGGAATGCGGGTCCCCGGGACACAGCCGGCCACTCCGGTCCCTACGAGGCGTCGCTGCAGCACAACCATGTGCTGCACGATCCCAAGCAGCCCCTGGAGATCCTGCGCACCATCCACAGCTACGATCCCTGCATCGCCTGCGCGGTGCACGTGACCGACCCCGAGGGTGATGAACTGGTGCAGGTCAAGGTGAAGTAAGGCGCCCCTTCCTCCCCGGAAGGGGCAGGAAAGGAGGTGTGACATGAGAGTTGAGCAAAAACAAGCTGTTGCAACACCACACGCTGTAAGCAAGGCCTACGGTTGGGGCGGGTGGAAGATGCCCATCTTCCACCTGAACGACCCCGAGTATTGCGAATACGGGTGCCCGGTTTGCACTCGCGCGAGAAAGGGCATTCCCTGGGCCGTCGCCGTCCAGAGGGCCGAGTTGGCCCTTACCCTGGGCGGTTGTCCCTGGGGCCGGGCACGCCGTCGCAAGTACGGGGTTTCTCCCAATCAACAGTTACCTGACCGAACCCGCTGAGGGTCGAGAAGAACATGGACGATCCGCTCAAACGTTTGTTGGAAGCCGAAGCCCGCGCGCAAAGCCTCATCGAGGCGGCCAGTCTTGACCGCCAACGCCTCTTGGATGAAGCCCTGGCCGCCGCGCGCGAGGCCGAGGTCCGTTTCGAGGCGGGGCGCGCCGACTTGCGCGCCCCCTTCCTGAAGGAGGCCAACAGCCGGGCCGACCAGGCCGTGGCCGAACTGGCCCGCAAGTACGAGGAACGTCAGCGCAACCTGCGCGACATGGCCTCGAAGCATGAACAGGAAGCGGTCGACGCCGCCTTGAATCTGTTGCTCGATCCCAACCTTTGACGAGGACCTGAACCGATCCTTCACTGGGGAAACGTCGTGTCAGCCTATCTGAACACCCGTGTCAGCCTTTTCTCGGGCCGTTTGTGGCAGCCGGGCGACTTCAATGCCGTGCTGGGGGTGCCGGACGCGGAAATGGCCGATGCCCTGGGCAGCCGAGGCCTGCCGCAACTGGCCGCCGGATTCGACAGCCAGGACCACCGTTCCCTGGAACAGCGCATCATCGCCGAGGTGCTGGAAGAGACCAAGGTGCTCATCCGCCCCCTCTCCGGCTCCGCCAGGAATTTCCTCATCTACTGGACCGAGCGCTTCGAGGTCACCAACCTCAAGACCCTGCTGCGCGGCAAGATGACCGGAGAGCGCCCTGCCTCCCTCATCAACCGCCTCACGCCCATGGGCGCCTTTGGTCGCCTGGATGTCCAGGACCTGGCCCATGCCGAGGACGTGAGCGAACTGCTGCGTCGCCTGGAAGCCGGGCCCTACGCCGGCATCGTCCGCCACGCCCGCCGCGCCTTCGAGGAAAGCCACGATCCCTTCATTCTGGACGCGGCCCTGGACCGGGGCTACTACGAAGGCCTGGCCCATCGCGCCCAGCCCCTGGAAAACCAGGCCGGCGCCGCGTTCCGGCGCCTGATGGGCACGCTCATCGACCGCATCAACTTGGTCTGGATGCTGCGTTACCGCTTCAACTACAACCTGCCGCCGGCCCAGGTTTACTTTCTGCTGGTGGCCTCCCATTACAGCCTGCCCTCGTCGCGGCTGCGGGAACTGGCCGCCCTGGGTGGGCTCGAGGCCATCCTGGATACGCTGCCCGAGCCTTTGCGTGGCCTATTGCGCGGCGCCCAGGACATTCCCGCGGTATTCGCCCGCCTGGAAAGCTACGGCGCGGAAACCGCCGACAAGGTGCTGCATTCCGGCGCGCCGGCCATCGCCCGGGCCTTTGCCTACCTGATCCTGCGTGAGCGGGATCTGCGCTCGGTGCGAGCCATCCTGCGGGGCCGAGCCCTGGCCTTGCCCATGGATGACATCCGCCTGGCCATGTACCAGTCCATCGAAGGAAATGCGTGATGTTCCGCGCCGAACCCCTGGTCCGAATCCGATTGCTCATGCTGGCCTCCGAGGCCCCCGACGCGGCCCTGGAACTGGCCCGCTTCGGCATCTTCAGTCCGGCCCAGTATGCTCCCCCGGCCCTCAGTGAAAGCCCCGCCGAGGCCTATCGGGAGGCCTGGCTGGAGGCCGAATCCCGCACCACCAAACTGGTGGAGCGCTGCGGCGGCATCGGCGACCTGGTGCTGCCGGAAGGCGCCGCCGCCCCCACGCTGGCGGATCTGAACGAACTCAACGAATGGCTCAAGGGCGTCTGGACAGCCTGCCTCTCCGCCCATGAGGGCGAGGCCCGCATTCAGGAGGAAGTCCGCCATCTGGATGCCCTCGAGGAAACCCTGGACAAGTTGGAGCGCCTGAACGTGGACCTGGCCCAGTTGCTGCGGGCGGACGGTCTCCTGGCGGTGAACATCGGCAGCCTGCCGACCGCCAGCCTCAAGCGTGTGGGTGAAGCCCTGGCCATGACCGGTTCTCTGGTTTCCAGCTTCGACCGGGTAGGGGACCAGGCCTACGCCGTCATTGCCGGTCCCCGGGACCGGCATGACGAAGTGCGCGGCCTGCTGTCCCAGGCGGGCTGGCGGGAGTTGCCCGTGCCGCCGGAACTGCGCACCCATCCCCAGGCGGCCCGCGCCTGGCTCGCCGCGGAGCGCACGCGGGTGGAGGAACTCAACGTCCGGGAATGCGCGGCCATGGATACCCTGCGTGGCCAGTTCCGCTCCGGCCTGGAGGAAGCGCGCCTGCGCGTTGCCCTGGGACGGCCCCTGGCCGAGGCCTCCACGGCTGGCGTGCGCGGCAAGGGCGGCCTCGCGGGCCTATCCGGCTGGGTGCCCCGGCGCCAGGTGGATGAACTGAAATCCGCCCTGGAAACGCGCTTCCACGGCCGCTACTGGCTGGATGTTGAAATCCCGAAACGGGAGGAGGCCGGTCAGGTGCCCTCCCTGGTCAGGTATCCGATCTTCCTCAAACCCTTCGTGCCCCTGGTGAAGAGCTACGGCGTGCCCCGCTACGGCGAGTTCGATCCCACCCTGCCCTTCGCCTTCACCTATCTGCTGCTCTTTGGCGCCATGTTCGGCGACATCGGTCATGGCGCGGTGATCCTGTTGCTCTCCCTGGGCCTCTTCAAGAAGATGGGCAAGGGCGCCTGGATCGGCGTCGCCGCCGGGGCCGTTTCCATGTTCTTCGGCCTGCTCTACGGCAGCCTCTTCGGCTACGAGGACATCATCCATCCGGTGTGGATGTCGCCCCTGCACCATCCCACCCGGATGCTCACCCTGGCGGTGTCCTTCGGCGTCGGCTTCATCATCCTCACCCTGCTGGTGAATGCCCGCAACAAGTACACGGCGGGCCACGTGGAGGAAGCCCTGTTCGACTCCACCGGACTGGCCGGACTGCTGTTCTATCTCGGCGCCGTGGGGGGCGTGGTGAGCATGGCCGGTGGCGCCGACCTGGCGATCCCGTCCTGGATGCTGGCCGGCATCGGCATCACCGTCGTCGCCCTCTACAAGTGGATCGAAACCCACGCCAGCCTGGGCGAGCGGGTGCTGGTGACCTCCATCGAGACCCTGGAGACCGGCATCAACCTGTTCGCCAACACCCTGTCCTTCATGCGGGTCGCGGCCTTCAGCCTGAACCACGTGGCCCTGGCCCTGGCGGTGTTCACCCTGGCGAACGGCATGGGCACGGCCGGCCACTGGCTGACCATCCTGCTGGGCAATGTGGTGATCATCGTGCTGGAGGGCGGCATCGTCGCCATCCAGGCCCTGCGTCTCATGTATTACGAAGGCTTCTCCCGCTTCTTCAGCGGGGATGGAACGGAATTCGTGCCCCTCAAGCTGGTGGGCGTGAAGTGAAAAGTGTCTTGTTTGCGTGATTAGGAGAAAAAAATGAGCTGGCTGATCGCATTGATGGGATTTTCCGTGGCCGCCACCATCGCGGCAGGCGTCTGGCTGGAGATGAAGCCGAGCCGGCTGCCCTCGCCGCGCTGGCTGAAGGGGGGCGTATTCGGGAATTTCCTGGTCTTCGGCCTCGCCATGGCCACTTTCCTCTACCTCGGCGTGCAGGACGTCATGGCCCAGGAGGCCGCGGCCACCGGTGGCAGCGGCATCTCCATGGCCGTGGGCCTGGCCCTCATTGGTATCGGCCTGCCTACGGGCCTGGCCGCCATCGGCGCCGGTATTGCCCTGGGACCGGTGGGCGCGGCGGCCTTGGCGGTGATCGCCGAGAAACCCGAGATGTTCGGCCGCACCCTGATCTACATGGGCCTGGCCGAAGGTATCGCGATCTACGGTCTGGTCATGTCCATCCTGCTCCTGGGCAAGCTCTGAGGGGCCGGCGTGAAAGCCGACTCGGATAAACCTCTGGCCGGGGGCCGCCTGGTGGTGCTGGGCAGCGCCGGTCTGGCCGAGGGCTTCAGCCTCATCGGCGCCGAGGTCCATCCGGATGCCGATCCCGCCAAGGTCGAGGAAGTCCTGGGCCGCCTGGTCAAGGAAGGCAGCGAGGCCCTGGTGCTGCTGGAGTCCAGCCTGGCCCACACCGGCGGCCATTGGCTCAACCGGCTGCGCAACGAGGGTGGCCGCATCGTGGTGACGGAACTGCCCTCCCTGTCCACGCCCCGAGATTACGCCCCGGCGGTGGACGAGGTGGTGCGGGCGGTGCTGGGGCCGGAAGCATTGAAATGAGGCATGAGCGGAACAGCCCCGGGACGTGGGTCCCGGACTGAATCCCGGAGAGAATCATGGAAGCAGATGCACAAGTCCTCCAACTCGAGCAGGCGCTGATCCGCCAGGCGGAAAGCCTGGCGCGGGAACAGCGGGAACGGGCGGAGTCGGGCAAGGCCCGGATCCTGACGGATGCCAGCGAAAAGATCCGCCTGGCCGAGGAGCGGGAGGTGTTGTCCGCCAAGGCGGAAGCCGAGCGGATCGTGCGCCGCCACAGCCAGGCCGCGGAAACCCGGCTGGCGGCGGAACTGGACCGGCTGCGCTGGGCGCTGACGGAATCCTGCCTTTCCGGCGTGAAACTCGCCTTCCAGGAATTGGTGGATGACGACGCCCGTTATCTGGCCGTCCTGGAACAGTGGTTCGCCGCCGCCATCCAGGCGCTGCCCGAGGGCGACCTGGTGGTGGAAGTCCGTCCCGTCGACCAGCCCCGTATCGCCCCGGCCTGGAAGGACATGGTGGCCCGCGCCGCGCCCGGCCGGAAAGTGGAACTGGCCACCCACGGCCTCATCAGCGAAGGCGGTCTGCGGGTCCGCCTGGCCGACAGCCGGGCCCAACTGGACCAGACCTTCGAGGCCCGCGAGGAGCGCCTGGCCGACGAACTGGCCCGGGTGGCCATGGAACGCCTGTTCGCCAGCGCGCCCGACCTGGGCACCCTGGTACATGGATAGACCTGACGACATCGTTTGAAAGCCAAAAATGGGCAAAATCCTTGAAATCAACGGCCCCCTGGTGAAGCTGGAACTGCCGGAGACAGTGATTGGCGAGCAGGTGCGGGTGGGCCGCATGGGCCTGGTGGGCGAGGTGATCGGCCGCGACGGCGTCACCGCCCTGGCGCAACTTTATGAAGACACGGCGGGCCTCAAGCCCGGCGAGGTGGCGGACGGCCTGGGCTGGCCCCTGTCCGTGGAGCTGGGCCCCGGCCTGCTCAACGCCATCTTCGACGGCGTGCAAAGGCCCCTGAATGCGGTCTGGGAAAAAAGCGGCGACCGCATCGCCCGGGGTGTCGCTGTTCCTTCCCTGCCCCGGGACCAGCGCTGGCATTTCGTCCCCCATCCGGAACGCCGGGCGGACACGCCCGTGGCCGGTGGCGACGTGCTGGGCACGGTCCAGGAGACCGAATCCATCCAGCACCGCATCCTGGTGCCCCCCCTTCTGCACGGCGAGCTGGTCGAACTGGCCCCCGAGGGGGACTACACCGTCGAGGAAACCATCGGCCGCGTGAAGCTGCCGGATGGCCGAATCGAGAAGCTGCACCTGTTCCATCGCTGGCCCGTGCGCACGCCGCGCCCCTTCCGGCGGCGCGACCACGCGGTGAAGCCCCTGCTCACCGGCCAGCGCATCCTGGATACCTTCTATCCCCTGCTGAAGGGCGGCAAGGCCGCCATCCCCGGCCCCTTCGGCGCCGGCAAGACCATGCTGCAACAGCAGATCGCCCGCTGGTGCAACGCCGAGATCGTCATCTACGTGGGTTGCGGCGAGCGGGGCAACGAGCTCACCGACGTGCTGGAGTTCATGCCTGAACTGAAGGACCCCCATACCGGCCGGCCCCTGATGGAGCGCACCCTGCTGGTGGCCAACACCTCCAACATGCCGGTGGTGGCCCGGGAAGCCTCCATCTACGTGGGCGTCACCCTGGCCGAGTACTTCCGCGACCAGGGCTACGACGTGGTCATGGTGGCCGACTCCACCAGCCGCTGGGCCGAGGCCCTGCGGGAAGTGGCCGGCCGCCTGGGGCAGATGCCGGTGGAAGAGGGCTACCCTGCCTACCTGGGCTCCCGCCTGGCGGCGTTCTATGAGCGTGCCGGCCGGGTCGAGACCCTGTCCGGCGGCCACGGCTCCGTCACCCTCATCGGCGCCGTGTCGCCCCCCGGCGGTGACTTCTCCGAGCCGGTTACCAGCCACACCAAGGAAATCATCCAGACCTTCTGGGGCCTGTCCAAGGAACTGGCGGACGCCCGCCACTACCCGGCCGTGGACTGGCTGGAGAGCTTCTCCGGCTACGTGCCCTCCGCCGCCAAATGGTGGGCCGAGAACGTGGATCCGGGCTGGGAAGCCGCCCGGGGCGAGGCGCTGGACCTCCTGGCCGCGTCCGAGGAATTGCAGCGCATCGTCAACCTGGTGGGGGTGGAAGCCCTGTCCAGCGAGCAGCGCTGGACCCTGGAAGCCGCCGGCCTGATCAAGGAAGGCCTGCTGCAACAGGCGGCCACCGACGAGATCGACAGCTTCTCCTCGCCGGAGAAGCAGTTCGCCCTGCTCTCCGCCCTGCTGGAGATCTACCGCCAGGGCATGAAGCTGGTGAAGCTGGGCGCCCCCGCCCGGCGCCTCATCCAGATGCCGCTGCTGGCCCAGGCCCGACGCTGGAAGAGCCAGCACAAGTCGGAGGAACTGCCGGTGCTGAAGGAAAAGATCGCCCGCATCCCGGCCGAGTTCGAGAAGATCGCCCTGGATTACGAGCAGGCCGCGCCCGCCGCTTCATAAGGTCAGACCATGAAAAACATCGAATTCCGTACCGCGACTTCCGCCCAGGGCGGCCTCATCGTCATGGGCGGCGTCCCCGGCGTGGCTGCCGGTTCCCGGGTGCAGTTGAAGGACCATGCCGGCAACCTGCGCAACGGCCTGGTGATCCGCAGCGCCGACGACGCCGTGCTGGTGGAGGTGTTCGAGGGCACCGACGAGCTGGACCTGGAACGCACCTGGGTGCGTTTCCTGGAAGAGCCCTTCAAGCTGCCCGTCTCCCGGGACATCCTGGGCCGGGTCTTCAACGGCGCCGGCCTGCCCCGGGACGGCCGCCCGCCCATCATTTCCGCCGACCGCCGGGACGTGAACGGCGAGCCCCTGAACCCCGCCGCCCGGGCCTATCCCCGGGAATTCATCCAGACCGGCATCTCCGCCATCGACGGCATGAACTCCCTGACCCGGGGCCAGAAGCTGCCGGTATTCTCCGGCGGTGGCCTGCCCCACAACCGGGTCGCGGCCCAGATCGTGCGCCAGGCCAAGCTGCTGGGCGAGGAAGCCTCGGAGTTCGTGGTGGTGTTCGCCGCCTTCGGCGCCTCCCACGCCGACGCCCGCTTCTTCCAGGAGAGCTTTGAAGAGTCCGGCGTGCTCAACAAGGTGGTCATGTTCCTGAACCTGGCCGACGAGCCGGTCATCGAACGCCTGCTCACCCCCCGGGCCGCCCTGACCGCCGCCGAATACCTGGCCTATGACCTGGACTACCACGTGCTGGTGGTGATGACCGACATGACCGCTTACGCCGAGGCCCTGCGGGAAGTGGCCGTGCTGCGGGGCGACGTGCCGGCCCGGAAGGGCTATCCCGGCTACCTCTATTCCGACCTGGCCGAGATCTACGAGCGGGCCGGCCGCATCAAGAACCGGCGCGGCTCCATCACCATGATCCCGGTGCTGTCCATGCCCTCCGACGACATCACCCATCCCATTCCCGACCTGACCGGCTACATCACCGAGGGCCAGATCGTGCTCGGCCGGGAACTGGCCAACCAGGGCGTGTATCCGCCGGTCACCGTGCTGCCCTCCCTGTCCCGCCTGATGAAGGACGGCATCGGCAAGAACTTCACCCGCGAGGATCACCCCCACGTGGCCAGCCAGCTCTTCGCCAGCTACGCGAAAGCGCTGGAAGTGCGGGGCCTGGCCGCCATCATCGGCGCCGAGGAACTGTCCGACGCCGACCGCCGCTACCTCCAGTTCGCCGAAGCCTTCGAGCGCCGCTTCATCGGCCAGGGCGAAGACGAGGACCGCAGCGTCTACGAAACCCTCAACCTGGCCTGGGACCTCCTGTCCATGCTGCCGCCGGAGGCCCTGATCCGGGTGTCCGAGGAAGAACTGGCCAAGTACCACAAGTGGCAGGCCGTGGCGGAAGCCGCCTGAGCGGACCATGAAGAAACGCCTCTCCGTTCCCCCCACCAAGAGCGCCCTCCTCCAGGTGGGCCGCCAGGTCAAGTTCCTGGAACAGGGCCGGGCCATGCTGGAGAAGAAGCGGGATCTGCTGACCCGGCTGGTCTACGAGCGCCTGGCCCAATACCGGGAACTGCGGGCCGAGACCGCCAAGGAACTGGCCGAGGCCTACCACTGGCTGGGCATCGTGCAGATGCGCATGGGCGGCCAGATGCTGCGCCAGGCCTCCGTGGGCCTGTCCCAGGCGGTGGCATTGCGGGTGGTGGCCCGTTCCAGCGTCGGCGTCGAGTATCCCAGCGTCACGGCGGAACCCTTGCCACTCCAGCCTGTGGGCCTCATGTGGACCGACGTCAGTTTCGACGAGGCCCGACTGCGCCTGCGGGAACTCACCGTTACCCTGGCCCGTCTCGGGGAGGCGGAGAACGCCCTGTGGCGCCTCCTGGCGGCGAGCCGCAAGACCCAGAAGCGGGTGAACGCGTTGAAATACAACATCATTCCCCGCTACCAGGCCACGGTTCATCATATCCGCGCCGCCCTGGAGGAAGACGAGCGCAACACCCTGTTCCAGATCAAGGTGCTGCGCGCCCGGGCTGACGCCGCCGCCTAGGCCCTTCCCGGGGGAGGGGCGGCGCCCTTTCCATCACCGAGGAGAGACCATGAAACCCCTGATCACCCTGGCCCTGCTGGGCCTGCCCCTGCTGGCCCAGGCCGAGGCCCCCGCCGTCATCAAGATTCCCCGCCTGACCCTGGAAGCCTCGGAGAAGCTGGCCCAGGCCACCGTCGCCGCCTGCCGCAAGGAAGGCATCCAGATTGGCGTCACCGTGGTGGACCGCAGCGGCGACGCCATGGTCTTCCTGCGGGATACCCTGGCGCCCAAGGTCACCATCGAGATCAGCCGGCAGAAGGCCTTCACGGCGGTGAACTTCAACGCCCCCCTGTCTTCCATGGAAAACCGTTTCACCAAGCCCTTCGCCGTGGGCAAGGTGGACGGCCTGGTGTTCTCCGCCGGCGGCATTCCCATCGAGGCGGCGGGCAACATCGTCGGCGCGGTGGGGGTCTCCGGCGCCGCCACGGGCGAGCAGGACGAGGCCTGCGCCCGGGAGGGCCTCAAGGCTATTGCGTTTGACCTGGAGACGGCCAGTCCGTGAGCGGGCTGGCCCGTAAATATATCTAAAGGAATAGCCTGGCCAGTCCGTTATGCGGGCAGGAGGAAAGTGATGCCTGGCTTTCGTGGTCCCCTGCTTGTTGCCGCCGTCTTGTCGACGGTGCTGGGGGCCGGTGTCTGGCTGTTTTCCAGCGAGGATGCGCCTTTGGTGGCGCGTACCTATGCGCCGCCCGCCACCGATCAGCCCATCACGCCCATCCCCGAAGCGTTGGATCTGGATGTCAGGAAAGTGGAGCTGGGACGCAAGCTGTTCCACGACAAACGGCTGTCCCGGGACGATTCCATCGCCTGCGCCTCCTGTCATGAGCTGGGGCGGGGTGGCATGGATGGCCGGCCGGTGGCGGTGGGGGTGGGCCGGCAGATGGGCAGCGTCAACAGTCCCAGCGTCCTGAACAGCGCCTTCAATTTCAGCCAGTTCTGGGATGGCCGGGCGGCGACCCTGGAAGAGCAGGCCGCCGGGCCGGTGCACAACCCCATCGAGATGGCTTCCAACTGGGACCAGGTGGTGGCGAAGCTGTCGCGGGATGCGGAGTACGGGCGGGCATTCCGGGCCCTCTGGCCGGACGGCATCCAGGCGGCCCACATCCAGAGCGCCATCGCCGAGTTCGAGCGCAGCCTCGTCACCCCGAATTCGCCCTTCGATCGCTTTCTGAAAGGTGATGGCGCGGCCCTGAGCGCCGACGCCAGGCGGGGTTGGGCGCTGTTCCGAAACCTGGGCTGCATCGCCTGTCACCAGGGTGTGAACATGGGTGGCAACATGTACGCCAACCTGGGCGTCATGGGGGACTACTTCGGTGAACGCGGCACGCCGCCGACCAAGAGCGATCTGGGGCGCTACAACGTCACCGGCCGGGAGGCGGACCGGCATGTCTTCAAGGTGCCCTCCCTGCGCAACGTGGCGCGAACCGCCCCCTACTTCCACGACGGCTCGGTGCCCCACCTGAAGGATGCGGTCACCACCATGGCCCGCTATCAGCTCGGCCTCGAGTTGTCGCCTGCCGACCGGGATGCGCTGGTGGCTTTCCTGGAGGCCCAAAACGGCCGTCTGCCGGCCGAGCCATGATCATGATCGGTCGCCGCGTCCAGATAGGCTTGCTGCTGATGGCGGCCATGGCCGCCCTGCTGGGGACGGTATTCATCCCGGCGGTGTTGAGCCAGGTGACGGTCTACGAAGCTGTCCGGGCCCGCCTGGAATCCCTGGAGTCCGGGGAGAGCCGATTCCGGGAACTGGTGATCCGGCTTCGCCACGGGGTGTCCGGCAATTACGACGAGGCCAATTTGCTCTTGGTCCGCATGGGCGGGGATCTGGCCGCCCTGGACAGGGAGGTGGGCGGGGACGAGCGGCTGGCGCCGCTCCTGGTCCAGTACCGGGCCGCCATACGCGAGCGGGAGGCCCACTGGAACGACTTCAAACAGCACAACGCCGTGATTCGGAATTCCCTGCGCTATTTCCAGACCGATGCGGTGGGTTTCGTGGCCCGCCTGCCGGTCGATCCGGTGGGCTCTACCTTGCACGGGGAGTTGCTGGCCCTGAACAACGCCCTGTTTCTGGGGGCCCTGGGGGAGGGCGGGGACATGGGGGAAAAGGCCCTGGCCACCCTGGATCGCCTCAGGCCCCTGGCCGCCACGTTGCCCCAGGCATTGCGTCTGGAATTCGGCCGCCTGTCCCGGCACGCGGAGGTGATCGTCCATAACGGCCCGGCCCTGGAGGCCGATCTTCAAGGCCTCATCCATGGCGGTGGCCGGGAAAGCCTGGCCCGGCTCGCGGAGGCCAACCATGTGCTCCTGCTCGCCGAACAGACCCGGGCTGGCCGCTATCGAACCATCCTGCTGGCTGGGGTGGTGATCCTGGTGATGGCCCTGGCCACCCTGGCCGCCCGCTACCTGGAAAGCCTGCGCCAGCGGGCCAAGGATCTGGCCCTGGCGGGTACCGTGTTCGAGAGCAGCCAGCAGGGCATCGTGGTGACCGACCGCCAGGGCAACATCATTCGCGCCAACCCGGCCTATTGCCGGATGAGCGGCTACACGGCATCGGAGCTGGTGGGACAGAATCCCCGCATCCTCAAGTCGGGGCTCCAGGACTCGGCCTTCTATCGGGAAATGTGGCATACCCTGACGAGCACGGGACGCTGGCAGGGTGAGCTGCGAAATCGCCGCAAGACCGGTGAACATTACGTTGAATGGATCAACGTCGACGCCGTCCAGGCCCAGCCTTCCTCCATGGGTCAGGCGGGGGATACCCTGTATGTGGGGATCGCCTCCGACATTTCGGAGCTGGTGGAAACCCGGGAGCGCCTGGCCAGCCTGGCCTATTACGACACCCTCACCGGCCTGCCCAACCGGGTGCTCTTTCACGACCGCCTGCGCCAGGCCCTGGCCCAGACCCGTCGCGGTGGCGGTAGTCTGGCCCTGATCTTCGCCGACCTGGACAATTTCAAGGCGGTCAACGACACCCTGGGCCATGCCGCCGGCGACGAACTGCTCATGATCGTGGGGGAACGCCTCAAGGGCTGCGTCCGCGAATCCGACACCGTGGCCCGCCTGGGGGGCGACGAATTCGCCATCATCCTGATGGACGCCAAAGGCCCCCAGGAAATGGCGCGCCTGGCGGGCAATATCGTTTCTGCCCTGGGCGCGCCGGGCAGGGTGATGGGCTACGAGGTGGCCAGCGGCGTCAGCCTGGGGATCACCTTTTTCCCCGAAGACGGCGAAACGCCGGAGGAGCTCCTGAAGAACGCGGACGTGGCCATGTACCGGGCCAAGGAGCGGGGCCGGAACAACTATCAGTTCTTCACCGGCGACATGGCCAGCAGCGTCGCTGAGGCCCTGCGCATCGAGCATGGCTTGCGCCATGCGTTGGAGTCGGGTGAATTGAGCCTCCACTACCAGCCCCAGATTTCACCCCACAGCGGCCGGGTGGTGGGCGCCGAGGCCCTGTTGCGCTGGGACTCGGCCGAGCTCGGCCGGGTTACGCCCAGCCGCTTCATCCCGGTGGCGGAAAAGAGCGGCCTCATCACCGATCTGGGCTGCTTCGCCCTGAAGACGGCCTTGTCCCAATGTGCCCAATGGCGCCGGCAACTGGATGCGGGGTTGCGGGTCTCGGTGAACCTGTCCGCCGCCCAGTTCCGGCACGAGGGCCTGGCCGAGCGGATCGCCGCCCTCCTGGCGGAATATGGCCTGCCCGGAGCGGCCCTGGAACTGGAAATCACGGAGAGCGTGGTCATGGACAACGTGGAGCACGGCCAGGAGATCTTGAAGGGCCTCAAGGGCCTGGGCTGCCGCATCGCCATCGACGATTTCGGCACTGGCTACTCGTCCCTGGCCTACCTGAAACGGTTCCCGGTGGACGTGCTGAAGATCGACAAGTCCTTCATCGATGGCTTGGGCTCGGATGCCGACGACACCGCCGTGGCCCAGGCCGTGGTCAGCCTGGCCCGCAGCCTGCGGCTGGAGGTGGTGGCGGAAGGGGTGGAGACAGGCCTGCAACTGCGTTGTCTCACAGAACTGGCCGGCGACGAAGGCTTCCTGGCCCAGGGTTATCTGTTTGCCAGGCCGTTGCCGGTGGCGGAGTTCGAAGCGGCATACGCCGGCTTCCTGACGCGGTCGGGGCAGGACCTGGCAGTCAGCGCCGAGTCCTGAGGCGTGTCTCAGGGATCGGTCGTCTCCGGCCTGGGCGGGTAGGGGAACCGTAAATCCGGGAGGGGATAGGGCGGATTCATCGGCAGGGTGAACTGGGGCGGCGGCATCACCGGCGGCAGGATGAAGACCGGGTTGGCGGGGACGTAGGGGGACACGGAGGTATCCGGCGGCGCCAGTTTCTCCTTGAGATTCCGCTCCAGATCCTTTTCCAGCTGACGGATCAGGTTGTCCATGTAATGCCCGCCCTCCTTTTTCATCCGGGCCAGCAGCACTTCCAGCTTGAAGGCCAGGTCGGGGGGCAGCGTCACTTCCTCGCCCTTGAAGGCGGCGATGACCGAATCCCGCATGTATTGGAAGAGGATGTCCAGCTCGTCGGCGGTGAAATAGTTGCGCAGGGAGCGGCCCAGGTCGGAAAGGGTGGGCGCGGGCGGCACCTGGGGGGGTGCCGCGACTGGCGGGGCGCCGTTGCCGGCGGCCGCCCAGGTGCTGGAGGCCATGGCCAGGCTCACAGCCAGCATGAGCCCGGGGGCGAGGGAGCCAGGTCGTGTCATGGTTGTCTACTCGTAACGTAAGGCTTCGATGGGCGCCAGGCGGGAGGCCTTGCGCGCCGGATACCAGCCGAAGAATACGCCCACCAGGCTGGCGGAAGCCACCGACAGGATGATGGCCTGGCCCTGGAGGATCACCTCCCAGCCGGCGAAGCGGCCCAGGGCCCAGGTGCCGCCGACCCCCAGGGCGATGCCCGCCAGGGCGCCGCCCAGGGAGAGGATCACCGACTCGGTGAGGAACTGGGTCAGGATGTCCCGGCGGCGGGCACCCACCGCCAGGCGGATGCCAATCTCCCGGGTGCGCTCGGTGACCGACACCAGCATGATGTTCATGATGCCGATGCCGCCCACCAGGAGGGAAACCGAAGCCACGGCCGCCAGCAGACCGGACAGCACCCGGGAAGCCGCCTGCTCGGCCTGCACCACCTCCGAGAGGTTGCGGATGTTGAAATCGTCGTCCTGCTCGGGCTGAAGGCGGTGGCGCTGGCGCAGCAGTTCCCGCACCTGGGATTCCGCCTGCTTCATGTCGGTGCCGTCGGCCATCTTGACGTTGACGTGACCCACCGACCGCAGCCGGCCCTGGATCTGACCGAGGATACGGCCCCGGGCGGTGCCCAGGGGAATGAGCACCACGTCGTCCTGGTCCTGGCCGGTGTAACTCTGGCCCTTGGCTTCCAGGAGGCCGACGATGGTGAAGGGCACGTATTTCACCCGGATGGTCTGGCCGGTGGGATCGGTGCCGCCGAACAGCATCTGGGCCACGGTCTGGCCCACCAGGGCCACCTTGGCCGAGGAGCGGACGTCGTTCTCGTCTAGGGCCCGGCCCCGGGCCACCTTCCACTCCCGCGCCGCCAGATAGTCCTGGGTCACGCCGTAGATCACCGTGGACCAGTTCAGGTTGCCGTTCACCACCTGGCCGGTGCCGCGCATGGCCGGGGCCGCGGCCACCACGTTGCCGATGTCGGCCTGGATGGCGCCGGCGTCGTTCTCGGTCAGGGTGTTGCGGGAACCGGTGGACAGGCGCACGCCGCTGCTGGTGACCGTGCCGGGTAGGATGACCATGAGGTTGGAGCCCAGGCTCTTGAGCTGCTCGGCCACCTTGACCCGGGCGCCCTCGCCCACCGCCAGCATGGTGATGACGGCGGCCACGCCGATGATGATGCCCAGGGCGGTCAGTGCGCTGCGCATCTTGTTGGCGCGCAGGCTGCGCAGGGCGGAGTGACCGGTGTCGAGGAGGTTCATGCCGCCTGCTCCAGCTTGTCCGCGGCCCGCTGGGGATGTGCCACCCGCCGGTCCTCCACCACCTGGCCATCCCGGAACACCAGCACCCGCTTGGCGAAGGCGGCGATGTCCGGTTCGTGGGTCACCAGCACGATGGTGATGCCGGCATCGTTCAACTCCTGGAACAGGGCCATGAGTTCGAGGCTGGTGCGGGTATCCAGGGCGCCGGTGGGCTCGTCGGCCAGGATCAGGGGCGGGTCGTTGACCAGGGCGCGGGCGATGGCCACCCGTTGCTGCTGGCCGCCGGAGAGCTGCATGGGCCGGTGATGGGCCCGTTCCGCCAGCCCCACCCGGCCCAGCTTGTCCAGGGCCCGGCGATGCCGCTCGGCGGCGGGGACCCGGGCGTACAGCAGGGGCAGTTCCACGTTTTCCTGGGCGGTAGCCCGGGGCAGCAGGTTGAAGTTCTGGAACACGAAGCCCATCTGGCGGTTGCGCAGCGCCGCCTGCCGATCCGGGTCCAGGCCGGCGACCTCCTCGCCATCCAGCCGGTAGCTGCCGCCGCTGGGCACGTCCAGGCAGCCCAGCAGGTTCATGAAGGTGGACTTGCCCGAGCCGGAAGGCCCCATGACCGCGACGAATTCCCCCCGCTCGATGGCCAGGCCGACGCCGCGCAGGGCGGGCACGGTGATTTCGCCGATCTGGTAACTGCGGGCGAGGTCGGTGGTCTGGATCAGGGGCATCGTGAATGAGGATGAGGCGTGAGGGGTAGGGCGCCTTACCCCTCGCGCCACACTTCCTTACATGCCGCCGCCGAAGGGCCTGGACGGTTTGGCCGCCTTGTTCAGGCTGCTCTCGTCCACGCCCAGGATGATTTCCTGGCCGCTCTGAAGGTCGCCCTTCAGCATCTCCGTGGCCTTGCCGTCGGAGACGCCGAGCCGAACGCTGACCGGGGCCGGCTTGCTTTCCTTGAGGACCCAGACGCGGCCGGGAATGCCCGGGCCTTCCTCCTTGCCGCGAACCTCCAGCTTGACGGGCGTGCCATCGGCCTGGACGGGGCGGAAGCGCAGGGCTTCGTTGGGCAGCTTGAGCACGTCCTTGCGCTCCTCGGTGAGGATGCGGGCGCTGGCGGTCATGCCGGGCAGCAGCTTCAGGTCCGGGTTGTCCACCCGGGCCATGACGCTGTAGGTGACCACGTTGTTGTTGGTCTGGGGCGCCTTGCGGATCTGGGTCACCTGGCCGGCGAAGCGCTCGCCCGGGAAGGCGTCCACGGAGAAGCGCATCTTCTGGCCGGTCGCCACCCGGCCCACGTCGGCCTCGTCCACCGCCACGTTCACCTCCATCTGGCGCAGGTCCCGGGCGATGGTGAACAGCACCGGCGCCTGGAAGGAGGCGGCCACGGTCTGGCCCACGTCCACGTTGCGGCTGATGACCACGCCGTCCACCGGCGAGCGGATGATGGTGCGGTCCAGGTCCAGCCGGGCCTGCTTGAGTCCCGCCTGGCGCTGGGCCACCTGGGCCCGGGCGCTGGCCACCTGGGCCTGGGCCACGGCCAGATCGGCCTGGACCAGGTTGAGCTGCTCCCGGGCGGTGTCCACCGTGGCCTGGGCCGTGTCCAGTTCGGCGGCGGAGATGAAGTTCTGCTTCACCAGGGCGCGTTTGCGTTCCAGGTTCCGGTTCGTGTCGTCCAGGGCGATCCGCGCCTTGCCGATCTCCGCCTGGCGCACCGCGAGGTTGCCCCGGGCCACCTCGGCCGCGCTCTCGGCGGCCTTCAGGTCGGCCTCCGCCTGGGTGACCCGGGATTCGAAGGTTTCCGGGTCCAGGCGGGCGATGACCTGGTCCTTCTTCACTTCGCTGTTGAAATCCACCCGGATCTCCTTGAGCTGGCCCGAGACCTGGGAGCCCACCTGGACCGTGACCAGGGCGGACAGGGTGCCGCTGGCGGTCACGGCCGCCGACAGGGGCCCCCGCTCCAGCTTGGCGAGCCGGTACTGGGGGCCGGACTCGGACTTCTTCCAGGGTTGCCAGTAGGCCAGCAGGCCGGCGGCGGCGAGGAGGGGGATGGCAAGCAGGAGCCAGAGGCGGCGCTGGGACATGGGCGATGGATTCGGTTAGGCGGTGACTGGACCCTGGAACAGCCGGGCGAGTTCCGCGCCGGGATTGGCGGCGCGCATGAAGGCTTCCCCCACCAGGAAGGTATCCACCCGGTTCTCCCGCATCAGGGCCACGTCCGCCGGCGCCAGGATGCCGCTCTCGGTGACCGGGATGCGCTCCCCGCCGGTGTTGGCGTCGAACTCGCGGATGCGGGGCAGCAGATCCAGGGTGGTGGCAAGCTTGGTCTCGAAGGTACGCAGGTTGCGGTTGTTGACGCCCATGAGGGGTGTCCGGAGCTGGAGGGCGGATTCCAGTTCCTCGCCGTCGTGGCTTTCCACCAGCACCGCCATGCCCAGCTCCAGGGCCAGGGCCTCCAGCTCCCGCATCTGGGCCAGGCTCAGGGCGGCAACGATGAGCAGGATGCAGTCGGCCCCCATGGCCCGGGCCTCGTAGACCTGGTAGGGGTCGATCATGAAGTCCTTGCGCAGCACCGGCAGGTTGCAGGCATCCCGGGCCGCCTTCAGATAGTCCGGCGCGCCCTGGAAGTAGTCCCGGTCGGTGAGCACCGACAGGCAGGCGGCGCCGCCGGCCGCGTAGCTGGCGGCGATCTCGGCGGGGTGGAAGTCGGGCCGGATCACGCCCTTGCTGGGGCTGGCCTTCTTGATCTCGGCGATGACCGCAGCCTGGCCGGCGGCGGCCTTGGCCCGCAGGGCGCCGACGAAATCCCGGGCCGGCGGCATCCATTCGGCGGCTTCGCGCACCGCCTCCAGGGGCTCGGCCTTGCGGGCGGCGGCCACTTCTTCGCGCTTGGTGGCCAGAATCTTTTCCAGAATGTCGGACATGATGATGAGGAGTGGGAGAAGGTCAGTATTCCTCCACCGGCACGCGCGGTGCCAGGGCGGTGAACAGTTCATAGGCGATGGTGCCGGCGGCGGCGGCCACCCGTTCCGCCGGCAGGCCGGCGCCCCACAGGGTCACCGGGCTGCCCACGTGGGCGCCAGGCACGCCGGACAGATCGGCGAACAGCATATCCATGGATACCCGGCCCAGGGTGCGGGTTTCCCTGCCGGCCACCACAAGAGGCGTGCCGGTACCGGCGTGGCGCGGGTAGCCGTCGGCGTAGCCGCAGGCCACCACCCCCACCTGCATGTCCCGCTCGGCCACATAAGCGGCGCCGTAGCCCACGCCTTCCCCCTTGCGCACGAACCGGGTGGCGATGAGCCGGCTCTCCAGGGTCATGGCGGGCAGGAGGCCCAGGTCGGCGCCGGTTTGGGCCGCGAAGGGCGAGGCACCGTAGAGCATGATGCCGGGCCGCACCCAGTCGCCATGGGTCTCGGGATGGCGCAGCAGGGCGGCGGAGTTGGCCAGGCTGACCGGCAGGTCCAGGCCGGCGGTGGCCTCGCGGAACAGGGCGAATTGGGCCGCGACGCTGGCCGGGTCTTCATCGGCCCGGGCGAAATGGGTCATGAGGGTGAGGCTTCCCACCTGGGGCGCGGCGCGCAGGACCGCCAGGACATCCGCCAGGCGTTTCGGGCTGAGGCCCAGGCGGTGCATGCCGGTATCCACTTTCAGGAATACGTCCACCTTATGTTCCAGCCGCGCCCGGGCCAGGATTTCCGCCTGGTCCTGGCGGTGGATCACCGGCCGCAGGCGCAGGCGGGCAATGTCCGGCAGCTCGTCGGGATGGAAGAAGCCTTCCAGCAGGGCGATGGGATGGGTGTAGCCCTCGCCGCGCAACTGGGCCGCCTCGTCGATGGACAGCACGGCGAAGCCATCGGCCGCCCGCAAGGCCCGCGCCACCCGCAGCAGCCCGTGGCCATAGCCGTTGGCCTTGATGACGGCGAGGATCTTGGCCCCCGGCGCGGCCTGGCGCGCCACGGCCAGGTTGTGGGCCAGGGCGGCGGCGTCGAGGCGGGCGAGGAGGGGGCGGGACATCAGGCGGCGACCCGTAACCCACTCCCCCCTTTGGAAAAGGGGGGCTGGGGGGGATTCCAAACTAGGATGACAGGCATGCCCGGGTTAAATCCCCCCTGCCCCCCCTTTTCCAAAGGGGGGAACGCCGAATTCGCCGGGGTGGGCACCGGCTTACTCGCCATACCCGTTTCCACCGCCCCCGGCGAAGCTCTCGAAGCGGGTGTACTCGCCCAGGAAGGTGAGGCGCACGGTGCCGATGGGGCCGTTCCGCTGCTTGCCGATGATGATCTCGGCGGTGCCCTTGTCCGGGCTGTCCGGGTTGTAGACCTCGTCCCGGTAGATGAACAGGATCACGTCGGCGTCCTGCTCGATGGCGCCGGATTCCCGCAGGTCCGACATCACCGGCCGCTTGTTGGGGCGCTGTTCCAGGGAGCGGTTCAACTGGGACAGGGCGATGACCGGCACGTGCAGTTCCTTGGCCAGGCCCTTGAGGGAGCGGGAGATCTCGGAGATCTCCGTGGCCCGGTTCTCGCTCTGGCCGGCGGCGCCGGACATCAGTTGCAGGTAGTCGATGACGATCAGGCCCAGGGGGCGGTCGCCCTGGCATTGCCGGGCCAGGCGGCGGGCCCGGGCCCGCACTTCCATGGCCGTGAGGCCGGGGGATTCGTCGATGAAGAAGGGCGTCTCGTTGAGGCGGCCCAGGGCGTGGGTCAGGCGCGGCCAGTCGTCCTCGCCGATGCGGCCGGTGCGCAGCTTGTGCTGGTCCAGGCGGCCCACGGAACCCAGCATGCGCATGACCAGTTGGGCGGCGCCCATTTCCATGCTGAACACCGCCACGGTGAGGTTGGCGTCCAGGGCCACGTTCTCGGCGATGTTGAGGCTGAAGGCGGTCTTGCCCATGGAGGGCCGGCCGGCCACGATGATGAGGTCGCCGGGCTGAAGGCCCGAGGTCTTGGTGTCCAGGTCCACGAAGCCGGTGGGCACGCCGGTGACCTCGCTGGGGTTGTCCCGGTTGTAGAGCTCGTCGATGCGGGTGACCACTTCCATCAGGAGCGGCTGCACCGCCTGGAAGCCCTGGGTGGTCTTGGCCCCCGCCTCCTTGATCTCGAACACCTTGGCTTCCGCCTCGTCCAGGATCTGGGCGGCGGTGCGGCCGGCGGGGGAGAGGGCGGAATCGCTGATCTGGGCGCCCACTTCCACCAGCTTCCGCAGCACCGAGCGTTCCCGGACGATCTCGGCATAGCGGCGGATGTTGGCGGCGGAGGGGGTGTTCTGGGCCAGGGCCGCCAGGTAGGCCAGGCCGCCGGCCTGGTCCAGCTGCTCCAGGGATTCCAGGGCCTCGGCCACGGTCACCACGTCGGCGGGCTTGTTCTCGTCGATGAGGCGGACGATCTGCTTCCAGATGGCCCGATGGTCGGCGCGATAGAAGTCCTGCTCGTTCACCAGATCGGCGACCCGCTCCCAGGCCGTGTTCTCCAGCATGAGGCCGCCCAGCACCGACTGCTCCGCCTCCACGGAATGGGGGGGCAGCTTGAGGGCGGACAGTTCGGGATCGAAGACGGCGGACATGGGGAGGTTCCGGGGGAAGCCGGCATTGTAATTCGGGACGGGGTCGCCCGATACCGAGCCCGCCTGCGTCAGGTCAAGGCGCTCTCCGGGAAATTCCGCTAGAATTCGTGCCCACCCTTCCGCTACAGATATCGCCATGCATTTCCCCGCCTTTTTCCAGGAGGTCCCCCTCCTCACCCTCCGCGATCCCCTGGCCGCCCTCCTGGGCGCCGCCGAGGATGGCCTCCTCGACTACCGCTATGCCGACGCCGTGAAGCTGGCCGGCCATTCCTGTCCCACCGTGGCCGGCGCCTGGCTCATGGCCAGGCGGGGGCTGGCGGTGCTGTTCGGCGATGAGCTGCCGGAGCGGGGCGGCCTGCGCGTGGAGTTCAAGGCGGCCCGGGAGGCGGGCACCACCGGGGTGGTGGGGGCCGTGCTGGGGCTGATCACCGGCGCCGCCGCCGAAGAGGGTTTCAAGGGCCTGGCCGGCAAGCTGGGCCGGCGGGACCTGCTGCGCTTCGCCGTGGACATCGACGCCGAGTTGCGCCTGACCCGGCTCGATACCGGAGCCGCCGTTCTCCTGGACTACCATCCCGAGGTGGTGCCCCCCGCTCCGGAGATGGCCGGGCTCATGGCCCGGGTGGCGGGAGGCGTGGCAGATCCCTGGGAGCAGATGGAGTTCGCCCGCCTGTGGCAGGAACGGGTCCGGCGCATCCTTCTCGAACACGGCGACGACCCCGGCCTGGTCCGGGTCCGCTGAACATGGGTCCTCGCCTCCGGGAATTCGCCCGCCGCTACCTGCTGGCGGACACCATCGCCCTGTCGCCGGCGGAGCGCCGCCGCTCGGTGCTGGGCGCCTTGCTGGCCCTGGGGCTGTGCGGCTCCCTGCTGCATGTCCTGCCCCTGGAAAATCACTGGCTCCTGGCGCCGGTGGGGGCGAGCACCGTCATCCTGTTCGCCCTGTCCCACAGTCCCCAGGCCCAGCCCTGGCCGGTGCTGGGCGGCTATCTCTCCGCCAGCCTGGCGGCCATGGCCAGCGTCCAGCTCCTGCCCTATCCCCAGCTGGCGGCGGCCGTGGCGGTGGCCGGCTGCATCTGGCTCATGGCCCGCCTCAACTGCTTCCATCCCCCCGGCGGCGCCCTGGCCCTGCTCCTGGTGCTGGATGGCCCCTATACGCCGGAGCGCATGGGCTTCACCCTGGGCCTGGTGGGCCTCAACGTGCTGGCCATCCTGCTGGCCGCCGCCCTGATCAACAACCTGATCCTGGGGCGCCGCTATCCCTTCAGCCTGGAGTCCGGGCCCGCCAATCTCCATCGGACGGGGGACGCGCCGCCCACCGGCCGCATCGGCCTCACCCACGCCGACCTGGAGAAGGCGGTGCGCGCCCTGGATGCCTTCGTGGACATCCAGGAAAACGAACTGGTCCGCCTTTACAACCTGGCGGTGGATCATGCCTTCGACCGGCATATCGGCCTGACCTGCGGCGACATCATGTCCCGGGACATCGTCACGGTGCAGTTCGGTACCGAGCTGGAAGAGGGCTGGAACCGGTTGCGCGCCCACAAGATCAAGGCCCTGCCGGTGGTGGACAGCTTCGGCCGGCTCCATGGCATCCTCACCGTGGCCGATTACCTCCGGCAGATGGACGACACCACCGCGGCCGGCCTGGCGGTGCGGCTTCAGGGCCTCCTGCGCCGGACGCCGGGGGAGACCTCGGAAAAGGCCGAGGTGGTGGGCCAGATCATGACCGCCAAGGTGTACTCGGCCAGCATCGACACCCCCATTTCCGAACTGGTGCTGAGCCTGTCGGACCGGGGCATGCACCACATTCCGGTGCTGGACGAGACCCGGCGGGTGGTGGGCATGGTGACCCAGTCCGACATCATCGCCTCCCTTTACAAGCGCATCGCCCTGGCCATCGCCTGACCCCATGGCGCGCCAGATCCTGCCCGGCTACTGCGCCTTGTGCGTGTCCCGCTGCGGTTGCCTGGGCACCGTCGAGGACGGGAGCCTGACCCGGGTGGACCCCGATCCCGACCATCCCACCGGCCAGGCCCTGTGCGTCAAGGCCCGGGCGGCGCCCGAGGCGGTCGATGATCCGACCCGTCTGCTGTATCCCCTGCGCCGAACCCGGCCGAAGGGCGATCCGGACCCGGGATGGGCGCGCGTTTCCTGGGACGCGGCCCTGGACCTCCTGGCGGCGCGCATCCGGGAGAGCCAGGCACGCCATGGCCCGGAAGGCGTCGCCTTCGCCGTGGCCACCCCCAGCGGCACGGCGGTGGCCGACAGCTTCGCCTGGATCCATCGCCTGGCCCATGCCTGCGCCAGTCCCAATCTGGTGTTCGCCACCGAGAACTGCAACTGGCATAAGGATTACTCGCCGGCCCTGACCTTCGGCGCCGGCATCGGCATGCCCGACTACCCGCGCACCGGCTGCATCCTGCTCTGGGGCTTCAACCCCTCCACCACCTGGCTGGCCCAGGCCACCGCCATCCTGGCGGCGCGCCGCCGGGGCGCCCGGCTGATCGTGGTGGACCCGCGCCGGGCGGGTCTGGCCGCCTCGGCGGACGTCTGGCTGCGCCCCCGGCCGGGAACAGACGCGGCCCTGGCCCTGGGCATGGCCCGTGTGCTGCTGGAGGAAGGGCGTTACGACCGGGCGTTCGTGGCCCGCTGGAGCGATGCCCCCTGCCTGGTCACGGAAGACGGCCGCAAGCTGAGCGCCGCCGACCTGGCGGCGGATGGCGATCCCGGGCGGCCCGTCGTCTGGGATCTGGCGCGGGGCGCCGCCGTGGCCGCTCCGCCGCGGCCACCCAATGACGCGGAGGGGCTCAGCCCCGCCCTGGAGGGCAGCTTCACGGTGCCAACCCGGGCCGGCCCCCTGGCCTGCCGGACGGTGTTCAGCCTATACGCCGAACGCTGCGCCGCCTGGCCGGCCCGCCGGGTGGAGGAGGTAGCCGGGGTTCCCGGCGCCCAGGTGGCGGCAGCGGCCAGGATGCTGGCCGAACAGGGGCCCGCCGCCTACTTCACCTGGACGGGGACCTGTCAGCAGGCCTCCGCCACCCAGGCCAACCGGGCCATCGCCACGCTCTATGCCCTGACCGGAAGCCTGGACGCGCCGGGTGGCAACGTCTGGTTCAGCAAGCCGCCGGTGGCGGACATGGCCGGCTTCGAGTGGGTGGAGGCCGGCACCCGGGCCCGGACCCTGGGCCTCGCTGAACGGCCCCTGGGGCCGGGGCGGCGGGGCTGGATCACCACCCGGGACCTGTTCCAGGCCATCGCCCGGGCCGATCCCTACCCGGTTTCCTGCCTGGTGTCCTTCGGCGGCAATTTCCTCCTCTCCAAGCCCGCCACCCGCCTCGCCGACGAGGCGCTGGCGCAGCTGGACTTCTTCGCCCTGGCCGAACTGCACGAGACCCCCACCGCCCGCCAGGCCGACCTCCTGCTGCCCGTATGCACGGCCTGGGAGCGGGAGGGGCTGCAAGCGGGCTTCCAGGTGGGGGCGGCGGCGGAGGCCCATGTGCAGTTGCGGCCGGCCTTCGTGGCACCCCGGGGGGAAAGCCGTTCCGATACCTGGATCGTCTTCCAGCTGGCCCGCCGCCTGGGTTTGGCCGACCGCTTCTTCCAGGGCGATCCGGAAGCGGGCCTGGCCGGTATGCTGGCCCCCGCGGGCCTGAGCCCGGCGGCCCTGCGCGCCGAGCGCCGAGGCGTTACCCTGCCCCTGGAGACCCGCTACCGGAAATACGAGTCGGCGGGGTTCGCCACCCCCAGCGGCCGCGTCGAGTTCCATAGCGGTCTCCTGGCCGGGGCGGGCCAGGATCCGCTGCCGGCGGCGGAGATGCCTTCGCCCGCCATCGAGGCGGCCTATCCCCTGGTGCTGACCACCGCCAAGTGGCCCCAGTACTGCCACAGCCAGCAGCGGGGCCTGCCCGCCCTGCGCCGGCGCATGCCGGACCCCTTGCTGGAAATGCACCCGGAAACGGCGTCCGCCCGGGGACTGGGCGAGGGGGACTGGGCCTGGATCGCCACCACGCTGGGGCGGATCCGGGCCCGGGTGAGGCTGGACGCCCATCTCGAGCCCGGGGTGGTCTGCGCCCAGTATGGCTGGTGGCAATATCCGGACGGAGCGGGCGACGCCAACCGCCTCATCGACGGCGAGGCTATCGACCCGGTGGCGGGCTCCAACAGTCTGCGCCGCTGGCCCTGCCAGGTGTCGGCGGCTGGATAGAGCTAGGCCTTGCCGCTGCGCGCCCGCCAGCGCGCCAGCAGGGGCTTGAGCGCCCGGCCAGCCGACTCCCGGGCGGCGCCCAGCAGGCCGGCGGCGGTGGCCGGGTTGTAGGCCATGATGCCCCAGCGTTCCCGGCGATGGCTCAGCCAGTCCTTCTTGTAGGCGTCGTCGCCGATGAGGTAGTCGATTTCCTCCACGTGGTCCACGTCGATGACCTGGCGCATCAGGAAGGCGGTGAGGACCGTGCCGGCCGACAGGGGCGCGAAGCGCTCGTCGTAGGCCAGCTTGTAGATTGCCGCCCGGCCGTGGCTGACGATCCAGATCTGGGCGGCCACCGCCTCGCCGTCGTAATGGGCCAGACCCAGGCGCAGCCAGCCCCGTTCGGCGCACAGGCGGATGAGTCCGGGCATGAAGCGGGGAAAGGGCTCGGGTTTTTTCCAGCTGGAACGGTAGATGCGGTCCCAGGACTCGATGGCGGCCTCCAGGCGGGGGCCGCTTTCCACCAGCTCCAGCCGGCCCCGGCCCTCGGCCAGGAACTTCTTTTCCCGGCGTTTTACGGTGTTGCGCACCTGGGAAGCGAGGCCCTGGAAGTATTCGGCGAAGGTGCGCCCGGCCACCGGCATGTACCAGTTGCCGAAGCAATAGAACGGATAGGCGAGCCAGCCGGCCTGGCCCAGGGCCGCCAGGGTCTGCCCGAAGATCGGCGCGTCCTGGGCCAGGGGCGACAGGCGCAGGCTGTGCCAGCCATCGTGGCGCACCGTGCTGAACAGGGCCGCCAGGGCGGCTTCGGGCGCTTCCTCGGTGACGACGGGGGTGAACAGGGAGGTGTAGAAGGTGGAGAGGCCCTGGAGCCGTCGGCTCCCCAGGGTGTGGAGCACCGGCAGCAGGGCGGCGGGCCGGGCGGTATCGGCCCGGCGGACGTCGTACAGCCCGGGCAGTTCCTCCTCGGCCAGGGCGTTCTCGGCCAGGTTCTGGAGCCAGCCGGCGCTGAACTCCATGTTGGCGCGGCCTGCGTCATCCAGGGCGGCAAGCCAGGGGAGGGGCAGGTCACCGAGGTCCGGACGCAGGCTGCCTGTCCATTCATGGGCCGGGTTGTCGCCTTTGCGGGTCAATCCAAGCTCCGCGTTGAGATGAAAGGCTCGCATTGTCGAGGCTGGCGGGCTATCGGTCCATGGGAACGTGACGCGGGTGGAAGGGGGCGCCGGCGGACCGGCGCCCATCCAGGATCAACGGACGTTGATCTTGAGCTGCTTGGTGGCCTTGTTGCCCGCCATGTCGGTGGCGGTGTAGACCAGGGTCACCTTGCCCGTCGTGGCCGGCGTGGTCCACGCGCAGGAGCCGGTGCCACTGGTGAAGCTGCACAACACGGTGGCGCCGCTGCTGAACACCAGGGACTTGATGCCGCCGGCATCGGTGGCGGTGGCGGACAGGGTGAGGCTGGTGTTGCGGCGGACGGTGGCGCTGTTCTGGGGCGTCCAGGCCGTAAAGACCGGGGCCGTGGTGTCGGCGGGCGCGTTGACCGTCACGGTGGCGGTCGCCGTGGCCGAGTTGCCGGCCGCGTCATAGGCCTTGGCCTCGAGGCTGGCGGTGCCGGTGGCGGCCGGGGTCCAGGCGCAGGTGTAAGGCGACGCGGTGGCGGTGCACAGGAGGCTGCCGTTCACCCGGAACTCCACCTTGGTAACGCCGACCGCGTCGCTGGCGCTGGCGGTCAGGGTGGTGGCGACACCCACGGTGGCCGTGGCCGGCGGGCTCACGAACTGGACGGTGGGCGGCGTGGTGTCCGGAGGCGGCAGAACGCTGACCGAAGCACTGGCCGTGGCCGAGTTGCCGGCCGCATCATAGGCCTTGGCCTCGAGGCTGGCGGTGCCGGTGGCGGCCGGGGTCCAGGCGC
>DAOQNK010000002.1:45379-58279 GCA_035332045.1 Thiobacillaceae bacterium
CGAACTGGACGGTGGGCGGCGTGGTGTCCGGAGGCGGCAGAACGCTGACCGAAGCGCTGGCCGTGGCCGAGTTGCCGGCCGCGTCGAGGGCCGTGGCCTCGATGGTTGCGCTGCCCTCGGCGTCCGGGGTCCAGGCACAGGTATAGGGCGCGGTGTTGTCCGAACAGATCAGAAAACCATTCACCCGGAATTCGACGCTGGCCACGCCCACATCATCGCCGGCGCTGGCGGTCAGGGTGGTGGTAACCCCCACCGTGGCGGAGCTTGGTGGGCTGACCAGGGCAACCGTGGGGGGTGTGTAGTCGGGCAGGGATTCGAGCTTGTAGACGTAGACGTCGCCGTTGTCGAAGAGCGCGACGAAGGCGTCCAGATTGGCGGCGTACTTCCATTTGCCGATGACGCCATTGAGGGAGGGATTGGGCAGGCTGCCATTCACCAGGGAAGGCAGGCGGCTCACCGTCCAGGTATTCGCGGCCCGGTTGATCGTCAGGCTCCAGACGCCGGAGATGCCATCCCACATGACAAAGCGCTGGCGCACGGGGTCGTAGTCCATGCCGTAGAAGTCGTTCATCTGGAAGGTGGGGTCATCCAGGATCAGGGAGGTTCGCGGCACCAGCACCAGACGGTTGCCGGCGCCAGCGGTGTCCAGGTTCCAGTATTCGAACGGGTTGGTGGCGTTGAGGGTGCGGACGTAGAAGTTGTTCACCGGATCGTAGGCGCCGCCACCCTGGGTGTAGCCGCCGCCCCAGTTGATGCCCACCACTTCCCAGGTATCCAGGCTGGCGTCGGCCAGATCGTTCAGGGTGTAGCGGTAGAGGTCATTCTTTTCGACGTAGACCACTTCCTTGCCGTTGATCTGGGTGTAGCCGGCGGTGGCGTTGATGAAGGACCCGGGGTAGTTGCTGTAGCGGGGGGGCAGGTCCCGGTCGTCCCACATCTGGGCGCCGGGGGTGGAGACATCGACCCCGGAGCCACTGGTGCCGCCCACCATGTTCATGTCGGCCTTGGCGGGATCGAAGAGATACGGGCCGGTGCTCCGGATGCTGCCGTCGGGCAGCTGGGTGATGAAACCCGCGCCCTGGTTCCAGGAGGCGCCGCCGAAAACGGCCAGACGGTCGGCGACGGGCAGGAAGGTGGTGGTGTCGTAGGTGTGGGCGGAGATGGGGGCGTTGAACGCGCCGTCCACGGCCTCGTAGCCATTGGTGGTGATGAGCTTGATCTGGCTGGGCAGGGCGGAGCGTTCCCAGAGCAGGCTGGAACCGTTCCAGGTGTAGACCTCGTTGCCGGGATAGTTGGCGTGGCCGCCGCCGAAGATCACCAGGTTGCCCCGGTTGGTGTCCCAGGCGAAGCCGCTCCAGGCGATCAGGATGTTGGCCGGCGAGTTGTGGGAAGTCTCGTTGTACATCGGGATCAGGGCCGGCGGCGTCATCACCTCGGCAAAGGTGTTCTGGTTCACCTTGATCCAGGTTCCCGTGGGCTGGCCCTGTACCAGGGCCTGCAGGGTGCTCAGGTCCGCGGCTCCGCTGCCGTGTCCGAGGGCGGCCAGGGCCAGCAGGCCCAGGGCGCGTTTCGCGAAGGAGCTCAACCGCTCCCGCCGCAACGTGGTATGCCAGTCGCGCATGATCTTCCCCATGATGTATGCCATGCCAGACCCGGTACGATCTCCAGATTCCGGGTGGCTATATGATTAATTAGCAATTAATAAGCCAATTCATAAGCTTATGAATACAAAGCGCGTAGTTGGCTATTTCGGACAAAAATGTAAAGAATGCTGACGCCGGCCCGACAGAGACGGCGAACCCACGACTGGGTGAGATGGCGCACCGTTGGGGGATAGGACGCACACGCCAGAAAAAAGAAAGGCCGCTCGCGCGGCCTTTCCGGGTGCCGGGAGCGGCCGCTCAGGCGGCAGCCACCACGGCGACGGTGATGTCGCAGGTCACGTCGGAATGCAGGGCCAGGGTGATGGGGTATTCGCCCACCATCTTGAACGGGCCTTCCGGCAGCCGAACCTCGGCCTTGGCCACTTCCACGCCTTGGGTGCCCAGGGCGGCGGCGATGTCCACGTTGGTGACGGAGCCGAACAGGCGTCCGTCCACACCCGCCTTCTGGGCGATGGTGACGGTCATGCCGGCGATCTTCTCGGCCCGGACCTGGGCGGCGGCCAGCTTCTCGGCGGCCTGCTTTTCCAGCTCGGCCTTGCGCTCCTCGAAGGCGGCGATGTTGGCCTTGGTGGCCCGCTTGGCCATGCCCTGGGGAATCAGGAAGTTGCGGGCGTAGCCGTCCTTGACCTTGACCACGTCACCCAGGTTGCCCAGGTTGACCACTTTGTCCATCAGGATGATTTCCATGTTCGCGCTCCTGCTCAGACGTTGTGCTTGTCGGTGTAGGGCAACAGGGCCAGGAAGCGGGCGCGCTCGATGGCGACGGACAGCTGGCGCTGATACTTGGCCTTGGTACCGGTGATGCGGGCGGGGATGATCTTGCCCTGCTCGTTGATGAAGTCCTTCAGAACCTCGATGTCCTTGTAGTCCACTTCCTTGACCTTCTCGGCGGTGAAGCGGCAGAACTTGCGGCGGCGGAACAGGGCCGCGCCGTTGGGATTCTTGGGACGGGGCTTGCGTTTGATGAAAGCCATTTCTAACTCCTAGATCGTTGCGGTTCCGGTCAGCCCGGAGCCAGGATTCCAAATTCGGTCACATGCAGTTCGAGGCGGGGGTCGCGGGCGCCCTTGCGGTCGACGAAGCCTTTCAGGTGGAGCTCGCTGCCCGGTTCAACCCGGCCCAGCGCCTCCGCCACCGGCCCGAAGGCCACCAGTTCCGTCTCCACGTCCACCGGCCGGGTTCGGTTCGCTTCTTCCTGCGTCGAGGTGTGTTTCACCGTGAAGCGCAGGGTGGCGATGCCGGCCGGGGTGCGGCGCGGGCCCGATGTCACCATCAGACGGCCCGCCAACTCGAACCGGTTCAGGCGGCCTCGGCGGCGGGCTCGCTGGCGGCGGAAGCCAGCAGCATGTTGCGCGCCTTCTCGCCCTTCATCATCGGCGACGGCGACGTGACGGCCTCGTCGCGCACCAGGGTCAGGTGGCGCAGGATGGCGTCGTTGAAGCGGAAGCCGTGCTCCAGTTCGTCCAGGGTTTCCTGGTCGCACTCGATGTTCATGAGGACGTAGTGGGCCTTGTGCATCTTCTGGATGGTGTAGGCCAGTTGCAGGCGGCCCCAGTCCTCCAGGCGATGGATGTGGCCGCTCTTGGAGGCGATCAGGGACTTGTAGCGCTCGACCATGGCGGGCACCTGCTCGCTCTGGTCCGGGTGCACGATGAAAACGATCTCGTAGTGACGCATTGAAACTCCTTTTGGGCTAAGGCCACCCCCGTGCGCTCGGGGTGCGGCAAGGCGGGAAAAGCCGAGCCCGGCGGACCGGGCTCGGGGAAGAGCGAGATTCTATTTTGGAATCAGGTGGATAGCAAGGTGAAATGGAGTCGGAACGATTGGGCCTGCCCGCCCCTAGAGTTCCTGGTTTGGCCTGAGGTGAGTGAGTTGGGGGGTGACGGCCAGAGCTGTCGGTCAGCACGAATTCGATGGGCCACCGTTAACGCCTCAATACTCCCGTTCCCCTCTATTGGTAGCTATACGGTTTATTTAGCAAGACAGAGGCGGACAGCCAGCATGGGGAGCATTACAATCGCCATCGCATATGTAGCCCTGTCATTGCATTGGCCAGGGTGCTGCCGAAAAAATCAAATCCGGGGGCGTCGGTCTCGCGCCAGACTGGGGCAGCACCGAGTTGGAGTTACGATGTCGCTTCCCAGCCCGATGGATCTCCGTGCGTTGCGTCCACGCCACGACTTGGCCTGGCTGCATGTCGCCGTCAATCTACTTCAGGTCGGCGGAGGGCTCGCACTGTCGGCAAGCTCTCATCCCACTGCCTATGTCGTAGGCCAGGTCATACTCGCTCTGGGCTTTTCCCAGGCGCTCATCCTGGTGCATGAAGCCGGGCATCGAACCTTGTTCCGTGGGCGACTGCTCAACGACATCGTGGGCACCGCGGCGGGATTCCTGGCCCTGGTTCCCTACGCTTCCTGGCGCCCGATCCATGCCCGCCATCATCGCTATACAGGCTGGCAGGATCTGGATGCTACGACCGAATCGTTGGTGCCGCGGCAGGTTTCCGCTTGGGAGCGTGCCCTCATAGACTTGGCTTGGCGTTCCTGGCTGCCCCTGTTTTCCATCATCTACCGCATCCAAAACTACTGGCGCGTCGAGCGCATCCGGCCCTTCCTGGCCAGCAGGGTCAGGCCGACCCGGCTCCAATGGGCGGCCCGCATCCAACTACTGGCCTACGTACTCCTGGTGGCGTGGTTTGGGGTGCCGCAGAGTCTGGCTTTAGTGGGGCCCGGCCTGCTCCTGGCCCTGGCTTTCCAAGATATCCTGCTCCTGAGCCAGCATACCTACATGCCTACACATCTTAGCCATGGCCAGGACGTGCGCTTGTTCCCGCCGCAGGAGCAGGGGCGGTTTACCCGCTCGTTGTGCCTGCCTGCCTGGCTGTCATGGCTGATACTGCATTTCGACGCCCACGAACTGCATCACCTGTATCCGGCAGTGCCGGGCTATCTCCTCCACCGCATCCCTTATGCGCCCCCCAACGAGGTGCACTGGCTTGCCTGGCTCAGAGAGGTCAAAGCGATGTCCGGCTGCACCTTCCTGTTTGCCGGCCCCCATCCAGAGCCGGAGCCGTGATGGCCCACGAGGCCATCGCCAAGGCTGCCTTCCTGCTCATCGCCATGAGCACAGCCGGGGTGGCGCATGTCCTGTGGCTGCGGACCGGCTTGGCACGCCGGTTCGGCTGGCCGGTGGACGGCGGACTGAGCTTCCGGGGGCGCCGGCTTTTCGGCGACAACAAGCGGATATGCGGCTTCATGGTGCTACCGCCTGTCGCGGCGCTGTCCTTCATGTTCCTGGGAGTCGGCAGGGAAATGCTGCCGGCACCGTATGCGGACGCCTTGTGGCGACTCGGGGCAATCCAATATGCCGGCCTCGGTTTGCTGGCGGGCTTGGCCTTCATGCTGGCGGAACTGCCCAACTCCTTCTTCAAGCGGCAACTTGGCATCCCACCCGGCCAGGCACCAGATCGGCCCGCGCTGCGTTTCCTGATCCTGGCCCTGGACCGTTTCGACTCGGTCGTTGGCGTCCTGCTCGTCGTCAGCCTGCTGGTGCCGGTCCCGTTAGCCAGCTGGTTCTGGGTGCTGGCAGGCGGCCCGGTCGTCCACGCCGCCTTCAGCATGGCCATGCACGCCCTGGGTATCAAGGCGCGGGCCCTGTGAAGAATTCCGCCGTCACGCCGCTGGAGCGGGCCGCCATGCCCGACCGCCATGGCGACAAGGCGGCCAATCTGTCCCGGATGCTGGCTGCCGGCCTGCCTGCCCCGCAGGGCTTCGTCCTGGGCGTGGAGGCCTTGGACGGGCATCTGGAGGCGTTAGGGCTGGCCGAACGCGCGCGCGCCCTGATTGCAGCGTTGGGGTTGGGTTCGAGCGGGGATATTCGCACCGATGCGGCCGAGATCCGGCGCCGCCTGCTGGACAGCCCACTGTCTCCCGACCTCATGGCATGTCTCAAAGCCGGTCTGGAAGACGGGGTGGCCTATGCCGTGCGCAGTTCCGCGCCTGGCGAGGACGGGATTGAGACCTCCTTTGCCGGCCAGTTCGACAGTGTCCTGGATTGCCGGTCGCCAGAGGACGTGGAGCGGGCGGTCCGCCGGGTGTGGGCGTCTCTGTTCGGCGAACGTGCCGTGGAGTACATGCGCCACCGACGTCACCGCCCAGCTGGCATGGCAGTACTGATTCAACGCCAGGTGGATGCCGCAGTCTCCGGTGTGATGTTCACCCGGGATCCCCGACGGCCGGGTGGCAATGGGCTGCTGCTGGAATACTGCCCCGGCCTGGGCGAGGGCCTGGTGTCCGGGCAGTTAACCCCCGGCCGTCTGACCATCGACCGGGTGTCCGGGGCCGTGCGGGAGGAACAGGCGCCCGAAGAGGTCCTTCTGGCGCTCGATCTGCCTGGCCTCGGGCGTGGCCTTCGCGACCTCGCGCTCCGCCTGGAGGCGTTGTTCGGGGCGCCCCAGGACGTGGAGTGGAGCCTTGACCGCTCGGGCCGGCTCTACCTGCTCCAGTCCCGGCCGATCACTGCCCTGGCCGCTGCGCCGGCTGGCGTGGTCTGGAGCAACGCCAATATCGCCGAGAACTTCCCTGATCCGGTCTGCCCGATGCTGCGCAGTTTCGTCGGTCTGGGCTACGCGGCCTATTTCCGCGGCCTGGGCCGGGCCTTCGGCATCTCGGAACGCCGTTTGGTGGCCATGGCTGGGGCGCTGGACAATCTGGTGGGCTGCCACGGCGGCCGGCTCTACTACAACCTGAGCAACATCCACGCGGTCATCCATCTGGCCCCTGGTGGCAACTGGCTGGCCCGCTATTTCAACCAGTTTACTGGGGCGCGGGAGTTCCCCGACTTGGTGCTGGCCCGGCAGGGCCGGATCGCCCGGGCCGCAGAGTTCATCGGCGTGGTCTTGCAGGTCGTCTGGCGGTATCTCCATGTCCAGTCGGGTGTGAGGCTGTTCGAGGCCGAGGTGGATGCCTATGCTGTAGCCAGCCGCCCGGACGGGCTCCCTGAGAAGACACTGCCGCAGCTGGCCGGTCTGCTGCGGGGATTTCTGCACATCCGCCTGGAACGTTGGACCGGAGCCGCGCTCGCCGACACCGCCGCCATGGTCTGCTATGGCGTGCTCGGCGCCTTGCTGCGCGGCCGGCCTGGCGCCGACGCCAACGATCTGCTCAAGGGCCTGCCTGGCTTGGCCAGCGCCGCACCGGTGGAGCGGCTGTGGGAGCTGTCGCGCACCCTGCGCGCCGATCCTGCCTTGCGAGCACTGTTTGCCGAGGCGACGGCGGAGGTGATCCTGGCCCGCTTGCAGGCCGGTGAACATTCCGCATTCCAGCATGCCCTGAACACGTATCTCGAGACCTGGGGCTTCCGCTCCTCGGGAGAACTCATGCTGTCCAGGCCTACACCGCGCGAGGATCCGCTGCCTCTCCTCAGGCTCCTCGTCAGCTATGCCAACCAGGACGGCGAAGGCCCCGCCGAGGTGAGCCTTCGTCAGGCGGAACTGCGCCATCAGGCGACGCGGGAGACCCGGCGGCAGCTTGGATTCGGGCGCGGCCTGGCGTTCGCTCTGGTGTTGCGGGCTACCCAGGGGGCGATACGGCTGCGCGAACGGGCGCGCATGAAACAGGCCCTGCTCTACACCCGATTGAGGCACGTGGCCCTGGCCTTGGGTGATGTCCTGGTCGGGCAGGGTGTGCTGGCGTGCCGGGACGATGTCCTGTTCCTCGAAATGGATGAAGCCATGGCCTCGGCCGAGGTTGGAAGGCTGGAGGCGGCCAGCCTGCGCCAGACGGTGGCGGAACGCCGGGCTGAACTGGCAGCAGCCGAGCTTCTATCTCTGCCGGACAGTTTCATACTACCGGAGGGCACAAGTTGGCGGCCCGGGTTGGCCGAGGCCCCGTCAGTATCAGGCGAAGGCGAACTGTCCGGCACTGGGGCCTGCGGTGGCCGGGCCTGCGGCCACGCCGCCGTAGTGCTCGACGTGACTGAAATCGGCCGCATCCGCCCCGACCAAGTCCTGGTCACCCGACAGACTGATCCGGGTTGGGCAGCGGTGTTCTTCATGATCAAGGGCCTGGTCATCGAGCGGGGCGGGTTGCTGTCCCACGGCGCCATCATCGCCCGGGAGTATGGCATCCCGGCGGTTGTCGGCGTCCGTGACGCGACCCGACTGATCGCCGACGGCGAGGCCGTTTGCGTGGACGGAGACCGGGGGAGGGTGAACCATGTTCGCCACTGAGGCTGGCCTTTATCTGAAAGAGCGCATCCTTAGGCCGCGCATTGGCCTGCTCTGGTTATTCCTACTGGCCTGCACAGTGCCGGTGGCCGGGGTTGGCTGGCTCTGGATGATCCCGACCACCGTCCTGTTTATCCTCGCCTTCCGGCTCTGGGACGACCTTGCCGACCTGGATCACGACCGGGCACATCATCCCGGCCGGGTGCTGGTCCGCAGCCTGGATCTGCGCCCCTTCCACGCAGTGCACTGGGGCCTGTTGGCGGCGACGGCCCTGGCCCTGACCGGTGGTGCACGGACTGCCACCTTCCTCGCCCTCGTCGCCACCATGCTGGCCAACTATCGTCTGACCGCGGGCCGCCCGGCCCTGCGGCCTCTGCGTGTGGCCCTGGTGCTGGCGAAATATCCGGCGCTGGTCCTCCTGGTGGCCGGCCAGCCGGGCGAACCCAACGCTCTCGGCGCGGCAGCGGCGGCCTACTTGGTGCCCCTGGCCGACGAGGTGCGCGATTCGGGTACGGCCGTTCTGGCGCCTGCGGCGCTCCTGTCTGCCCTGGCGTTGCTGGCAGGCTGGACTCTGTTGAATTGAGGTGACTCCATGGACATGCAAAGCCTGCCTCCCACGCCGGAACAGTTCGAGACCCCCGTCTGCCCGCTGTGTGGAGGCCGCGAAGTGGAACCGTTCATCGAGGCCGAGGACGACTTGGGCGGCCGGCCCGGCCGTTTCCGCTTCCAGCGCTGCCGCGCCTGCGGTCTGGCCTACCAGTCGCCACGGCTGGCTTTCAAGTACATCGGCCGTTATTACGATGAGGAATACATCGCCCACCGCAAGAAGACCGACTGGGGGCTGTTCACGCCGCTCTACGACTGGGCCATGGGCAAGCATGACATGGACAAGTTGGCCCTGGTGCGCCGCTATTGCCGGCTGGATGTAGACCGCCGGGTACTGGACATAGGCTGCGGCGCCGGCACCTTTCTGGCCCGCGTCGCCCGGGAGACCGGCTCCCAGGTCCACGGGGTGGATTTCAAGGATCTGTCCGGGCTACCCTGGATGGCGAACGTGGCGTTCCACCACGGCACCCTGGCGCAGCAGGATTTCGGCACCACCCGCTTTGACCTGATCACCATGTGGCACTTCCTGGAACACGACTACACTCCCCTAGACACCCTGGTCCGGGCCCGCAGCCTGCTGGCGCCTGGCGGACGGCTGGTCATCGAGGTGCCGCGCCTGGACAGCCTCAGCTTCCGCCTGTTCCAGGAGCGCTGGCCCGGTCTCCAGGCGCCTCAGCACACCCTCCTGTTCGACTCTCGGACCTTCCCGGCCATGATGGAGAAGGCCGGCCTGAAGGTGCTGCACCAGCTGCCCTACGGCGCCTTTCCTGCCTACTTCTACCTGTTCTGCGGTGTTGCCTTCAAATGGCTGCGGGGGCGCGGGCTGAATCTGGCCAGGGCCATCTATCCCTATTTCGCCGGTCAGCTCCTGCTGGCCCCGGTGTTGCTGTTCGAGCGGCGCCTGAATTTGGCCATGCAGACCGTGGTATGCGAGGCGGCGTGAAGGAGAATCTGGCCTTCGCCGTCCGGGTGGCCGCCAGCCTGACCCTGCTTACGCTGTGCGCCGTGCTGATGCTGGCCCTGGCACTGGTCACCCTATTCCAATGCCGGCGCTGTTGTTCGGACTGGCTGCTGACGCCCTGCGGCAAGCTGTTCCTGCGCCTCTGGGGCCTGCGCATGGCGGTGTACCGGCTCGCCCCCTATCCGCCGGGGCAGACGGTGTTCGTGATGAACCACACCTCCAGCATCGACATGTTCGCCATCGTCGCCCTGGGGCTGCCTAACACCCGCTTCTTCCTCAGCGGTTACCTGCGCAAGATCGTCCCCCTGGCGGTGGTGGGCTACCTGACCGGCATCTTCTGGACCGTCGACCAGCAATTTGGTGAACGCCGGGTGCGCATCTTCGAGCGCGCCTGCCGCATCCTGGGCCGCACCGGAGAATCGGTGTGCCTGAGCCCGGAGGGGGAGCGCATCACCACGGGACAGATCGGCCCCTTCAACAAGGGTGCCTTCCATCTGGCCGCGGCCCTGAGGGCGCCCATGCAACCGGTGTATATCCGGATCCCCAAGACCGTCGACCCTGGCAAGGGCTGGCACGCCCGACCCGGCACGATCGAGGTGCACATCGCGGCGCCCATCGATACCTCGGCCTGGCGGGGCGAGGACGCAGCCGCCATCAAGGAAGAGATGCGCGACTACTACCGGCGCTGGAAGGAGGAGCTGGGTGGCTGAACCTGGGACTCGGCCCCGACGGGACGAGGTCGCCCGCATGCGGGCAGATGCAGTGCTGGACCCGGACATCCGGCCTGAGGCTGGGGTGTCGGAGGAGCCGCCACGGGTCATTCTGCTCACCGGCGCCAGCGGCTTTCTCGGTCGCCAGGTGGCACGCGAGCTGCTGCGCGACCCTGGGGTGCGCTTGATCTGCCTGGTGCGCGACCGGACGGACGAGACCGTGACGGCCCGCCTGGCGCGATCACTGGGAGACGCCGGTATCGAACCCGAGGTACTGAGAGATCGTGTCGATGCCCTGGCCGGGGACGTGGCTGAGCCGAACCTGGGCCTGGATGCAGGCGCATATGCCAGCCTGGCAGTGCGGATCGATGCCGTCTACCATTGCGCCGCCCTGGTGGATTGGGTGCGCAGCTACGGCCAGCTTTATCGCATGAATGTGGGCGGCGTGCAGAACCTGATCAGGCTGGCCTGTCAGGGCCGGGCTAAGCGTCTGGTATTCGTGTCAAGCATCGCTGTCTGCTACGCCCGGAGCGGACCTGAGTACATCGACGAAACCACTGACATGTTGCCCTTCGTGGCCGGCATGCCCCTGGGCTATGCGCGCAGCAAATGCGTGGCCGAGGCCCTGCTGCGTCAGGCCGCCGAGCGTGGCTTGCCGGTGACCGTGCTGCGGCCGGCACTGATCGCGGGCGATTCGGGTTCCGGCGTCGCCAGCCCTTCGGACATGATCGCCGCCCTGATTCAGGGCTGTGTCGCCACCGGCATGGCCATTGACACCGACTGGCTGCTGGATTGCGTGCCGGTGGATTTCGTCGCCCGGGTGATGGCCCGCGTTCCCCAAGGAGAAGCGAACTATCAAGTGTTGAACCTGATGCACGCACGGCCCCGACACTGGCGCGAACTGATCCTGTGGATAAACCTGCACGGCTATCCTGTCGACCTGGTGGAGAGCGAGGCCTGGATACGCCATCTGTTCGATCGTCGCCATGGCCGGAACACGATGCTCTACGCCCAGCGCCGATTCTTCAGCGGCAACCCGGAACGGGACGGCGAATGGGCCAAACCCTACGAGGCCTATCTGGCGGAAGGCCAGCGCCAGATCGACGCGACCCGGACGCGTACCTTACTGAATCACCTGGGCCTGAGGGAGGCCCCCCTGGATGCGGACCTGCTACACGCCTATTTTGACTACTACCGCAGTGCCGGTGTGTTACCGAAGCGTGCCCAGGGCGAACTGCCTAGCCAGGGCCTTGATGCACTCTGGCACGGCGACTGGCACGTTATCGGACCGGGAATCGGCAGTTGGCAGACGGCGGTGCCTGCTCGCATCGGTTCGGATGACGGTCTGATCAGTGAGATCACCGCCGCGCGGGTGAAATGCGGGGTCGGCCTCTGGTGCTTGGAATCTGCCGGTGGGAAGGGCGTTCCAGCAAAGGCTGTGCTGAAGGCCAAGGTCAGCAACCGGGTGCTCACCGACCTGACAGTGAGACTGGCGGAGGTATGCCGGACCGAACTGGGCGCCCTGTTCGCCCACCATCCCGATGCCTTGGGTCTGGTTCACTCCAATGAACGCGAACTGGCGCTCTACGAACTGGATGAACCGCTCTTGCGCCGCAACATGCCGGCCTGCTATGGCACCCTCAGGGACGCTGAAGCTGGACGCTGGGCCGTGATCCTGGAATATCTGCCAGAGGCCGAGTCGGGCCGGCCCAACCTTCGCCCTTGGGGCGACGGCATCGAGGCGACACTGGCCGGGCTGGCGGAGATACACGCCGTCGGCTATCTGAGACGAGACGAGTTGGTCCGGCAACCTTGGTGGGCGCCGGTGCCGGATGCGGAGCGCATGACCGAGATGCTACCGCTGTGGCGGGAACTTGCTGATTTTGCCGCACCCTGGTTCGACGCCTGGTGTGGTCATGAAGTCCGCGTTTTGCAGGCTGATTACCTCGCCAGCTTGCCTGATTGGTGGCAGCGCCTACAGACATTCCCTCCCACCCTGATCCACAACGATTTCAATCCGCGCAATCTTGTCCTACGCCAGGTAGAGGGGCACCTGCGGTTATGTGCGTTTGATTGGGAGTTGGCCACCCTTGGCCAACCCCAGCACGACCTCGCGGAATTGCTATGCTTTGTCTGGAGCGACGAGTCGACGGTGGCAGACTTCGCCAATGTCGTTGAAAGTTACCGCGCAAGGCTGTCGCGAATCGCCCTCAAGGAATTCGATCCGGCAGAATGGCGTTGCGGCTTTGCCCTGGCACTACGCGATCTTCTGCTTAACCGCTTCGCTATGTATACCCTGATGCACCGATTCAGGCCATTGGACTTCTTACCCAAGGTTCTGGCCAACTGGACTCGTCTGGAGGCTTATTCTCGGGCTTGGATTTACTGAGGCTCACAGCGGAATCGGCTGAACGGATTCAAAAGGCGTTACTTGGGTTCCCCAAAGGAATCCCATCGTAGGCCCATAGCCTCTGGGAATCGCTTACTACAGAAGTCATACACCCGATCATGGATTGGGTCGGCATTAGGTTCCCTCCTGCCACAAGTCCGGAGGTCACGCAAAGTCTGCATGGGGCAAAACTTGACGTGGTTGTGACTCAGAAGGTGGCCGCCACTGATGCCTCGCCAATCCGGCGAGTGGGCCAGACAGCGCCGATGCTTACGCCACGCAATCCACAAAATACCGCACGTGCCCGTTGGTCTTGTCCTTCACCAGGCCGTGCACGTCGGTTT
>DAOQNK010000003.1:0-40340 GCA_035332045.1 Thiobacillaceae bacterium
GCGCCGCCCCCGTCGTCCGTCCGCCCCGCGCGCCGGAAAGGAGTAAACCGTCATGCTGCAACCCAACCGCAGAAAATACCGCAAGGAACAGAAGGGCCGGAATACTGGCCTGGCCACTCGCGGCGCCAAGGTCAGCTTCGGCGAGTATGGTCTCAAGGCCATCGCCCGGGGCCGAATCACCGCCCGCCAGATCGAAGCCGCCCGTCGAGCCATGACCCGTCACATCAAGCGGGGTGGCCGCATCTGGATCCGCATTTTCCCGGACAAGCCCATTTCCCAGAAGCCGGCTGAAGTCCGTATGGGTAACGGTAAGGGCAACCCCGAGTACTGGGTCGCCGAAATCCAGCCCGGCAAGGTGCTCTACGAGATGGAAGGCGTGGAAGAGGCCGTGGCCCGCGAGGCCTTCCGACTGGCCGCCGCCAAGCTGCCCATCGCCACCACGTTTGTTTCCCGTCATTTTGGGGTGTGAGATGAAAGCCAGTGAACTGAAGACCAAGGGCGTGGACGAGCTCAAGAAGGAACTCAAGGAGTTGCTTCGCGCCCAGTTCAGCCTGCGCATGCAGCTTTCCACCCAACAGACCAACAAGACCCATGAAGTTCGCAAGGTCCGTCGTGACATCGCCCGCGTGCGTACCGTCATGGCGGCGGCGAAGTCCAAGGCCGGCAACTGACGAGTCCCATCATGAGCGAACAGCAACCCGAAAAAATTGTCCGCGCCCTTACCGGCACGGTGGTCAGCGACAAGATGAACAAGACCGTGACCGTTCTGGTCGAGCGCAAGGTCAAGCACCCGCTCTATGGCAAGATCATCCGCTTGTCCAAGAAGTATCACGCCCATGACGAGAACAACGAATTCCACCCCGGTGACGTGGTGGTGATCGAGGAATGCCGCCCCCTCTCCCGGACCAAGGCCTGGAAGGTCACCCGCCTGGTGGAAAAGGCGCGTCTCGTCTAAAAAGTTGTTGCATTAGCGAAAAGCTCCCGGCATAATTGCCAGCTTTTCCGCGTCCGGGTTTCTCGGGCGCATTTTTACCAGCGCGCCCCTGGGCGCGCTCAACCCGAACGGGATCCAAAACTGCCGCCTCAGGGCTGGCAAGTTGGAGAGAGAACATGATCCAGATGCAATCCATGTTGGACGTGGCCGACAACACCGGCGCTCGCACAGTCATGTGCATCAAGGTGTTGGGCGGCTCGAAGCGCCGCTATGCCGGCGTCGGCGACATCATCAAGGTGAGTATCAAGGATGCGGCCCCCCGTGGTCGCGTCAAAAAGGGCGACGTCTACAACGCCGTGGTGGTGCGCACTGCCAAGGGCGTGCGCCGACCCGATGGTTCCCTGATCCGCTTTGACAAGAACGCGGCCGTGCTGTTGAACAACAAGCTCGAGCCCATCGGTACCCGTATCTTCGGGCCCGTCACCCGCGAACTGCGCACCGAGCGATTCATGAAGATCGTCTCGCTGGCGCCCGAAGTGCTGTAAGGAGCTCAACATGCGCAAGATTCGCAAGGGCGACGAGGTCATCGTGACGACCGGCAAGGACAAGGGCAAGCGTGGCACCGTGCTGCGCGTGCTCGAGCAGGCTGTGGTGGTGGAAGGCGTCAATCGCGCCCGCAAGGCGGTGAAACCCAACCCCATGCGCGGCACGACCGGCGGTTTCATGGACAAGGACATGCCCATCGACATTTCCAACGTGGCGCTTTTCAACCCCGCCACGGGCAAGGGAGATCGCGTGGGCATCAAAACGCTGGAGGACGGGCGCATGGTGCGCTTCTTCAAGTCCAATGGCGAAGTGGTGGATGCGTGAGGAACTGACCATGGCGCGTATGCATGATTTCTACAAGGACACGGTGGCCAAGCAGCTGACCGACCGTTTCGGCTACAAGTCTCCGATGCAAGTGCCCCGCATCACCAAGATCACCCTCAACATGGGGGTGGGCGAGGCTGTGGGCGACAAGAAGGTGATGGAGCACGCCGTCGGCGACATGACCAAGATTGCCGGTCAGAAGCCGGTGGTGACCCTGTCCCGCAAGTCCATCGCCGGTTTCAAGATCCGTGATCATTACCCGGTCGGCTGCATGGTGACCCTGCGCCGCGAGAAGATGTATGAATTCCTGGATCGCCTCGTCACCGTGGCCATCCCCCGCATCCGCGACTTCCGCGGCATCGGCGGCAAGGGCTTCGACGGCCGCGGCAACTACAACATGGGTGTCAAGGAACAGATCATCTTCCCGGAAATCGAGTACGAGAAGATCGATGCCATCCGCGGCATGAACATCACCATCACCACCACCGCCAAGACCGACGAGGAAGCCAAGGCTCTCCTGGCGGCGTTCAAGTTCCCTTTCAAGAATTGAGGTTGCGATGGCCAAGCTCGCACTGATCAACCGTGAAGACAAGCGTCGCAAGACGGTGAAGAAGTTTGCCGCCAAGCGCGCCGAACTCAAGGCGATCATCAATGACGTGAAGCGCGATGACGCCGATCGCATGGATGCCCGCATGAAGCTGCAATCACTGCCCCGCAATGCCAGCGAGAGCCGGTTGCGCAACCGCTGCCAGCTCACCGGCCGCCCCCGTGGCGTGTTCCGCAAGTTTGGCCTGTGCCGCAACATGATCCGCGACCTCGCCATGAAGGGCGAGATTCCGGGCGTGGTCAAGGCCAGCTGGTAAGGGAGAGACAAGATGAGCATGAGTGATCCCATCTCCGATATGCTGACCCGCATTCGGAATGCCCAGTTGACCGAAAAGACCACGGTGCGCATGCCTTCCTCCAAGCTGAAGAAGGCCATTGCCCAGGTGTTGCAGGACGAGGGTTACATCGACGGTTACGTCGTCCGTGAGAATGCCGGTCTGCCCGAGATGGAAGTGGCCCTCAAGTACTACGCCGGCCGTCCCGTGATCGAGAAGATCGAACGCGTCAGCAAGCCCGGTCTGCGCATCTACAAAGGCCGCGACGATCTGCCCCGGGTGATGAACGGCCTCGGTGTCGCCATTGTTTCTACTTCCCGTGGCGTGATGACCGACCGCAAGGCCCGCTCCCTCGGTGTGGGTGGCGAAGTCCTCTGTGTCGTGGCGTGAGGTGAAGAATGTCCCGCGTTGCTAAGAACCCCATTAACGTGCCCGCCGGCATCGAGGTCAATCTCGACGCCCAGGCGATTTCCATCAAGGGGCCCATGGGCACACTGTCCCGCCCCATGACCAATCTGGTCAGCGTCACCCTGGACAACGGTGTCCTGCGCGTGGCCGCCACCAACGAGACCCGTGAGGCCCGCGCCATGTCCGGGACCACTCGCGCACTGCTGGCCAACATGGTGCAGGGTGTCACCAAGGGCTTCGAGAAGAAGCTGAACCTGGTGGGTGTGGGCTACCGTGCCCAGGCCCAGGGCAACAAGCTCAATCTCAGTCTTGGTTTCTCCCACCCCGTTGAGCATGTGATGCCGGATGGCGTCAAGGTGGAAACCCCCACCCAGACGGAAATCCTGATCAAGGGTGTGGACAAGCAAAAGGTCGGTCAGGTGGCGGCGGATGTCCGCGCCTATCGCAGCCCCGAGCCCTACAAGGGCAAGGGCGTGCGTTACGCCGACGAAGTCGTGGTCATCAAAGAGACCAAGAAGAAATAACCTGGAGCGATTGCAATGGACAAGAAAATCCGGCGTCTGCGCAGGGCGCGCAAATCCCGCGCCAAAATCGCGGAGCTTGGCGCGATCCGTTTGTGCGTGCATCGCAGCAATTCTCACATTTATGCGCAGCTTATCGATGCCACCGGCGGCCACGTGCTGACCGCCGCCTCAACGGCCGAGAAGGAACTGCGTGATCAGATCAAGAACGGCGGCAACATCGACGCCGCCAAGCTGGTCGGCCAGCGCATCGCGGAAAAGGCCAAGGCCCTGGGCGTGGAAAAGGTCTCCTTTGACCGTTCCGGCTTTGCCTTCCATGGCCGAGTCAAGGCCTTGGCCGACGCGGCGCGTGAAACCGGTTTGCAGTTCTAAGCGAGGAATATCATGGCGAGACCCGTACAGCAGCAGGAAGAGCAGGGCGACGGCCTGAAGGAGAAGATGATCTCCGTCAACCGCGTCACCAAAGTGGTGAAAGGCGGCCGCATCCTTGGCTTCGCGGCCCTCACCGTGGTGGGCGACAACGACGGCGGCATCGGCATGGGCAAGGGCAAGTCCCGGGAAGTGCCCGTGGCCGTGACCAAGGCCATGGAAGAAGCCCGGCGCAAGATGATCAAGGTGCCCCTGAAGAACGGCACCTTCCACCATGCCGTGGTCGGCAAGCACGGTTCCTCCGTGGTGCTGATCCAACCCGCCTCCGAAGGTACCGGCATCATCGCCGGCGGCGCCATGCGTGCCGTGTTCGAGGTGATGGGCGTGCATAACGTGCTGGCCAAGTGCCTCGGCTCCACCAACCCCTACAACGTGGTGCGCGCCACGCTGAACGGTCTCCAGCAGATGATGACCCCCAGCGACGTGGCGGCCAAGCGCGGCAAGACCGTGGCGGAAATCCTGGAGTAAGCCATGAGCGGCAAAGTCAAAGTCACCCTGGTGAAGAGCCCTATCGGCACCGTCGAGAGCCACCGCGCCTGCGTGCGTGGCCTGGGCCTGAAGAAGATGAATCAGTCCCGCGTGCTGGAAGACACTCCGGCCGTGCGTGGCATGATCAATAAAGTGAACTACCTGGTCAAAGCCGAGGTGGCCCAATGAAACTGAATACCATCCAACCCGCCGCTGGAAGCACCCACGCGCCCAAGCGCGTCGGCCGCGGCATCGGTTCCGGCCTGGGCAAGACGGCCGGCCGTGGCCACAAAGGTCAGAAATCCCGCGCAGGTGGTTTCCACAAGGTGGGTTTTGAGGGCGGTCAGATGCCCATGGCCCGGCGACTGCCGAAGCGGGGCTTCGTCTCGCTCGAGAAAGCCTTCAAGGCCGAAGTGCGTCTGGATGACCTGGCGACTTTGCCCGTGGATACGGTTGATCTGCTGATCCTGAAGCAGGCTGGCTTGGTGCCTCAACTTGCCAAGTCCGCCAAGGTCATTCTGGCTGGCTCCATCGACAAGGCCGTCAAACTGGTGGGCATCGGCGCCACCAAGGGCGCCAAGGCCGCCATCGAGGCCGCCGGCGGCAGCCTCGAAGCCACCGCAGCCTGATAGGAGCACGCCTTGTCCGGCGCCGCCAACCTGCTCCAGATGTCCGGGAAAATGGGCGACCTCAAGCGTCGCCTGTGGTTCCTGCTGGGCGCCCTCGTGGTCTATCGCATTGGCACCTTCATTCCCGTGCCGGGCATCGACCCCGTGGTGCTGGATCAGTTGTTCCGATCCCAGCAGGGCGGCATTCTGGGCATGTTCAACATGTTCTCCGGCGGCGCCCTGTCGCGCTTCTCCGTCTTCGCCTTGGGCATCATGCCCTACATCTCCGCTTCCATCATCATGCAGTTGATGTCTGTGGTCTCCCCCCAACTGGAGGCGCTCAAGAAGGAAGGCGAGGCGGGCAGGCGGAAGATCACTCAGTACACCCGGTATGGCACGGTTTTGCTGGCCGCCTTCCAGGCCATTGGCATCTCCATCGCCCTTGAAAGCCAGGCGAATCTGGTCATCGACCCAGGTTTCATGTTCCGCATCACCAGTGTCTTCACGCTGGTCGCAGGCACCATGTTCCTGATGTGGCTGGGCGAACAGATTACCGAGCGGGGCCTGGGCAACGGTATTTCCATCATCATCTTCGCCGGTATTGCGGCGGGTCTGCCCCGCGCCATCGGCGGCACCCTGGAACTGACCCGCACCGGCGCCTTCTCCATTCCCCTCGTACTCATGCTGTTCATGGGGGCCTTGCTGGTCACCGCGCTGGTGGTCTTCGTCGAGCGCGGCCAGCGCAAGATCCTGGTCAACTATGCCAAGCGCCAGGTGGGAAACAAGGTATACGGCGGGCAAAGCTCCCATCTCCCTCTCAAGCTGAACATGGCGGGTGTGATTCCCCCCATCTTCGCCAGCTCCATCATTCTTTTCCCGGCCACCCTGGCGGGCTGGTTCGGCAGCCACGAGTCCATGAATTGGCTGAAGGACATCCAGGCCGCCCTGTCGCCGGGACAGCCCATCTATGTGCTGTTGTACGCCTTGATGATCATTTTCTTCTGCTTCTTCTATACGGCCCTGGTGTTCAACCCCAAGGAGACGGCCGATAACCTCAAGAAGAGCGGCGCCTTCATACCCGGTTATCGCCCTGGCGAGCAGACTGCCCGCTTCATCGACAAGGTCATGACCCGCCTGACGCTGATCGGTGCCGCCTATATCACGCTGGTCTGCCTGATCCCGGAATTCCTCATCGTCAACTGGAACGTACCGTTCTATTTCGGTGGCACTTCACTGTTGATCATCGTCGTGGTCACCATGGATTTCATGGCCCAGGTTCAGGCCTACATCATGACCCATCAATACGAAAGCTTGCTCAAGAAGGCCAACTTCAAGGGCGGCAATTTCATCGCCAGGTAAGGCCGACTCATGGCGAAAGATGATGTCATCCAGATGCAAGGCGAGGTGGTGGAGAACCTTCCCAACGCCACCTTCCGGGTCAAGCTGGAGAATGGCCACGTCGTGCTGTCTCACATCTCCGGCAAGATGCGCATGCATTACATACGCATTCTGCCTGGCGACAAGGTGACGGTAGAACTGACGCCGTATGACTTGTCGCGCGCGCGGATCGTGTACCGCGCAAAGTGAATTGTTGAAAAAAGGAAACGAACATGCGTGTTCAAGCCTCTGTGAAGAAGATTTGCCGGAAATGCAAGATCGTGCGCCGCAATGGCGTGGTTCGCGTGATTTGCAGCGAAGCCCGGCACAAGCAGCGTCAAGGCTGAGGGTGATTCTGATTTGGCAAGTCGCATGTGACTTGCCAAAAACGGGTTGATTTCAATATAATTTTTTGTTTTTGTTGCTGGGGGTTAGTTCATGGCCCGGATTGCTGGGGTAAACATCCCAAACCATAAACATGCGGTGATCGCATTGACCGCGATCTACGGCATCGGTCGTACTCGTGCGATACAGATCTGCGCTGAGGCGGGTGTCAACCCGGCTTCGAAGATGAAGGATCTGTCCGACGCCGAGGTGGACAAGCTGCGTGAAGGTGTGGGCAAGTTCGCTGTGGAAGGCGATCTCCGCCGCGAAATCACCATGAACATCAAGCGCCTGATGGATCTGGGCTGCTACCGTGGCACCCGGCATCGCAAGGGCCTGCCGGTTCGTGGTCAGCGCACGCGCACCAACGCGCGCACCCGCAAGGGCCCCCGTAAACAGATGCAAGTCAAGAAGTAACAGGACAACGACATGGCCAAGGCAACCGCCGCCCGTGCGCGGAAGAAAGTCAAGAAGAGCGTGGCCGATGGGGTCGCCCACATCCACGCTTCCTTCAACAATACCATCGTGACCATCACGGATCGCCAGGGCAACGCGCTGGCCTGGGCCACCGCGGGTGGCGCCGGCTTCAAGGGCTCCCGCAAGAGCACCCCGTTCGCCGCCCAGGTGGCTGCCGAGAACGCCGGCAAGATGGCGCTGGAGTACGGTGTCAAGAACCTGGAAGTTCGCATCAAGGGGCCCGGCCCCGGCCGCGACTCCACCGTGCGCGCCCTGAATTCCCTGGGCTACAAGATCACCAGCATTTCCGACGTGACGCCCATGCCCCATAACGGCTGCCGTCCGCCCAAGAAGCGCCGCATCTAAGGAGAGCACAAGTGGCCCGCAATCTTGATCCCAAATGCCGTCAGTGCCGCCGCGAGGGCGAGAAACTCTTCCTCAAGGGTGAGAAGTGCTTCACGGAAAAATGCGCCATCGAGCGCCGCAACCAGGTTCCCGGTCAGCACGGCGCCAAGCAGGCCCGTCTGTCCGACTACGGGGTTCACCTGCGTGAGAAGCAGAAGGTCCGTCGCATCTACGGCGTCCTGGAAGCCCAGTTCCGTCTGACCTACAAGGAAGCCGAGCGTCGCCGTGGCGTAACCGGCGAGAACCTGCTCCAGATCCTGGAATCCCGTCTGGATTCCGTGGCCTACCGCATGGGGTTTGGCGCTTCCCGCACCGAGGCCCGCCAGGTGGTGCGCCACAATGGCATCAAGGTCAACGGCCGCCGGGTCAACATCCCGTCCTACCAAGTGAAGCCGGGTGACGTGGTGGAGGTCAGCGACAAGGCCAAGGCCCAGTTGCGCCTCAAGGGATCCGTCGAAGCCGCTGAGGGTCGCGGTTTCCCCGAGTGGGTGGAAGTGGATTCGAAGGCCATGAAGGGCACCTTCAAGGCGCTGCCGCAGCGCGCCGAGTTGCCGGCCACCATCAACGAATCCCTGGTGGTTGAACTGTATTCCAAGTAATTGACACGCGGGCGCGCCCCATGGGGGCGAGCCGGGCAACGTAAAGGGAACCAATATGTCCAACTCCGGTGAACTGCTGAAACCCCGTATCGTCGAGGTCAACAGCATTTCCCCTCGCCAGGCCCGGATCACTCTGGAGCCTTTCGAGCGTGGCTATGGCCACACCCTGGGCAACGCGCTGCGTCGCATCCTGTTGTCTTCCATGCAGGGTTACGCGCCGACCGAGGTCCGCATTGCCGGTGTCGTGCATGAATACTCCGCCCTGGACGGCGTCCAGGAGGACGTGGTCGACATCCTGTTGAACCTGAAAGGTCTGGCGGTCAAGTTGAACAGCCGGGGCGAGGCCCTGCTGTCCATCAGCAAGGCCGGCGAGGGTCCCGTCACCGCCGCCGACATCCAGGCCGGCCATGACGTGGAGATCATCAATACCGACCACGTCATCGCCAACCTGACCAAGGGCGGCAAGCTGGAGATGGAGATCAAGGTGGAAGCCGGCCGTGGCTACGTGCCTGCCAGCACCCGCACCCAGAACGACGAGACCCGGCCGGTGGGCGTCATTCTGGTGGATGCCCTCTACAGCCCGGTCAAGAAAGTGGCCTTCAGCGTCGAGTCCGCCCGGGTCGAGCAGCGTACCGACCTGGACAAACTGGTCATCGAGATCGAGACCAACGGCGTCATCGAGCCTGCCGAGGCCGTGCGCCATGCCGCCCGCATCCTCATCGAGCAACTGGCTTCCTTTGCCGACCTGCAAGGCGTGGTGCCCATGGGCGGCGACTCGCCCATGATGAAGTCCGCCTCGCCCCAGATCGACCCCATCCTGCTGCGTCCCGTGGACGAGCTGGAACTGACGGTGCGCTCCGCCAACTGCCTGAAGGCCGAGAACATCTATTACATCGGTGACCTCATCCAGCGCACCGAGACCGAATTGCTGAAGACCCCCAACCTGGGCCGCAAGTCCCTGAACGAAATCAAGGACGTGCTCGCCGCCCGTGGTTTGACCCTGGGCATGAAGCTCGAGAACTGGCCTCCCGCCGGTCTCGACAAGCCCTGATCAAGAGGTAGAAGAAAATGCGCCACCGCCTGTCCAATCGCAAACTGAACCGCACCAGCAGCCACCGTGCCGCCCTGTTGCGCAACCTGTCCATCGCCCTGCTGACCCACGAGGCGATCAAGACCACTCTGCCCAAGGCCAAGGAACTGCGCCGCGTCGTCGAGCCCCTCATCACCCTGGGCAAGAAGCCGACCCTGGCCAACCGCCGTCTGGCCTTCGACCGCCTGCGCGACCGGGATCTGGTGAGCAAGCTGTTCAACGACCTGGGACCCCGTTTCATGGCCCGCCCCGGCGGCTATGTGCGCATCCTGAAGTTCGGTTTCCGCCAGGGCGACAACGCCCCTATGGCCTACGTGGAACTGGTGGATCGCGCCGCTGACGCCGCCGAGCCGGTCGCCGCCGAATAAGCCACGTCCTGTGACAAAAAAGCCGGCCTGGGCCGGCTTTTTTGTTTTCCGGGTAAGCTTTGGCCAAGTCTTTCCGGGAGATAGCCATGCTGGTCCTGTTCACCGATTACGGCTGGACCGACCCCTACGTGGGCCAGGTCAAGGCCCAGTTCGCGGTTCGGGCGCCGGGCGTGCCGGTCATCGATCTGCTGCACCAGGCGCCGGACTTCAATGCCCACGCCGGCGCCCAGTTGCTAAGCGCCCTGGCCCCAGCCTTTCCGGCCGGCGCGGTGTTCTTCTGCGTGGTGGACCCGGGCGTGGGTGGGCCCCGGGAGGCGGCCGTGCTGGAAGCCGACGGCCGATGGTTCGTGGGGCCGGACAACGGCCTGCTGTCCATCGTCGCCGCCCGCGCCGCTCAGGCCCGCGCCTGGCATATCCAATGGCGCCCGGATACCCTGGCCGCCAGCTTCCACGGCCGCGACCTGTTCGCCCCCGTGGCCGCCCGCATCGCGGCAGGGGATTTTCCCGCCGACTGGCTGGCCCCGGTATCGGCCCTGAACGTCCAGTTCGACGCCGCCGACCTGCCCCGGATTCTCTACATCGACCATTTCGGCAACGCCTGGACCGGCATCCGGGGCGGCCTCATGGACCCGTCCGCCACCCTGGAGGTGAAGGGCAAGACCCTGGGCTGGCGCCGGGTGTTCGGCGAGGCGGCCAAGGGGGAGTCCTTCTGGTATGTGAACAGCTCGGGCCTGGTGGAGATCGCCGCGAACCGGGCCAGCGCCGCCCAGGCCCTGGGCCTGGCGGTGGGGGATCTGGTCAAGCTATCAGGATCGCCCGGAAGTCGTTCGCATTAGTGCGGGTGGGACCGGTCACGAGGGCATCGCCCAGGGCCGAGAAGAAGCCGTGGGCGTCGTTGTCATCCAGGCGTTCCCGGGCCGCTTGACCCAGGGCGCGGGATCGGGCCAGGGAATCCGGCCCCAGGATGGCGCCCGCGCTTTCCGAAACTCCGTCGATGCCGTCCGTATCCGCCGCCAGGGCATGGACGCCTTCCAGCCCGTCCAGATCCAGGGCCAGGGCCAGCAGGAACTCGGCGTTGCGGCCGCCCCGGCCCGTGCCCCTTACCGCGACCGTGGTCTCGCCACCGGAGAGCAGGGCCACCGGTGGCCGCCAGGGGGCGGCGTGGAGGCGGACCTCCCGGGCCAGGGCGGCGAAGGCATGGGCCACTTCCCGGGCCTCGCCGGTGAAGGTGTCGCCCAGGATGACGGGCGTGATGCCCTTGGCGCGGAGGAAATCGGCCGCCCCCAGCAAGGCGGTACGGCCATTGCCCAGCAGGCGGTGCTGGACCCGGGCGAAACAGGCGGCGCAGGCCTTGGGCGTCTCCGGGTGCTGGCCCCCCAGGCCCGCCTTCAGATAGTTGGTGATACTGGCCGGTGCGTTTACCCGCCAGCGTTCCAGCACCGCCAGGGCGTCGGCGTAGGTGGTGGGGTCCGGCGCGAAGGGGCCGGAGGCGATGACGGAGGGATCGTCCCCCGTGACGTCGGAGAGCATCAGCACCGTGACCGGCGCCGCGCAGGCCTCGGCCAGGTGGCCCCCCAGGCTGGCGGAGAGATGCTTGCGCACGCAGTTGATGTCGGCGATGGGGGCGCCGCTGGCCAGGAGCGCTCCGGCCACGGCCCGCAGGTCGGCCAGTTCCAGGCCAGGATTCGGCAGACTCAGCAGGCTGGAGCCGCCGCCGGAGAGGAGGGCGATGACCCGGTCGTCGGGGCCGGCGGATCGGACCCGTTCCAGGAGCCGCGCGGCGGCGGATAGGCCGGCGGCGTCGGGCAGGGGATGGCCGGCTTCGACGACCTCGATGCGCCGGGTGGGCACGCCGTGGCCGTGGCGGGTGATGACCAGGCCTGAAAGGTGCGCCTCCTCGGGCCAATGGGCCTCGACGCAGGCGGCCATGGCGGCGGCGGCCTTGCCCGTACCCACCACCAGGGTGCGGCCCCGGCCGGGAGGCGGCAGATGCCCGGGGAGCAGTCTTTCGGCGGACACCGCCGCGACGGCGGCGTGGAAGGCGCCGGTCAGCAGGTTTCGGACGGTCGCGTCAGAAGCGCTCATCCGGGCGCAGGAAACGCCACTGGCCCTGGGGCAGGTCGCCCAGGCGCACCTGGCCGATGCGCACCCGCTTGAGGCCGGTCACCCGCAGGCCCACCAGCTCGCACATGCGCCGGATCTGGCGCTTGCGGCCCTCCTTGAGGATGAAGCGCAACTGGTCCTCGTTCTGCCAGGCCACCCGGGCCGGGCGCAGTTGGCGGCCGTCCAGTTCCAGGCCGTGGTTGAGGAGCTTCAGTCCCTGTTCCGACAACTGGCCCGCGACCCGCACCAGGTATTCCTTCTCGATGTCGGAATCGTCGCCGATGAGCTGCTTGGCGACGCGGCCGTCCTGGGTGAGCACCAGGAGGCCGGTGGAGTCGATGTCCAGCCGCCCGGCGGGAGCCAGGCCCTTGAGCATGGCGGGGCGGAAGCCGGGGCCGCCGCTGCCGGACCACTGGGTGTCCTTGCGGATCAGGGTGACGGCGGGCTGGTAGCCGGGTTCCGGCTGGCCGGAGACGTAGCCCACGGGCTTGTGCAGCAGGAGGGTGACGCGCATCTCCTGGGTGGCCTTGGCGGCGCCGGCGAGCTTGATCTCGCAATTGGGGTCCACCCGGGTGCCCAGCACGTCCACCTTCTGGCCGTCCACGAACACCCAGCCCTTCTCGATGTAGGCGTCGGCCTCCCGGCGGGAGCACAGGCCCCGCTCGGACATGAGCTTGGAGAGACGAACAGGCTCGGCCATGGGAGAGAACCGCCCGCTCAGGCGGCCCGGTGCACCCAGTCCGCGCCCAGTCCACCCCACAGGCTGTCCAGGTAGTCAGGCGATTCGGCCTCGGCCAGCTTGGCCCGGGCCATGGCCAGGGCGGCGCGGCAGCGGGCGATGCCATCGGGCTCGCAGCGCACGTCGGCGTCGGCCAGGAAGATTTCCAGATAGTCCACGTGGCGGCGGAAGAGGGCCGCATCCCGGCGCTGCTTGATGCCCAGGCGCTCCCGGTACCAGTCGCTTGCCAGCAGGGCCTCCCGGGTGAACAGGCGGCGGATTTCCGGATGGGACAGGTCCCTGCCCCGGTAATGACCGTCGGCCATGATGTGGAGCAGGGCCTGCAACGGCGGGCAGGCGTCGGCCACGGAGCCATCGGCCAGATAGCCCTTGGCCACCTTCTCCTGGGCGGCGACGATGTGCTCCACGCCCTGGACGAAGCTGTCCAGGTCCTGGGTTTCCGGGCGCAGCATGGCGTCGTCGAAGACGCCTACCGGGTCGTCGAAGATCTTGCCCAGGAAAGCGTGCATGAAGCGGGGGGTAATGCGGTAGCCCAGGCGGCTGGCCAGCACCTTGCGGCCTTCGTGCTCGAAGTCCCGGACCGGTTCCAGGTAACCCCGCTCCATGAGCCATTTCGCATCCCGCTCCTGAGGCGACAGGCGGCACCAGATCTCCGGCATGAAGAAGCTGATGTCGTGGTCCACCCGGCGGTTGCCGCCGATGTATCCGGCGGCGGTGGTGAAGCCATCGTGGCCGCAGAGGATGAAGGACACCAGGGCGTTGTTGAGGTCCGCCGTCGGGGTCAGGGCGTTGAACGGGCCCTTGGTCATCGCGCCCTCGGAACCCGCGCCGGTGGTGGATGGCGACTTGCCGGACAGGCTGGCGATGAAGTCCATGAACAGTTCCGGCAGCTCCTGGTAGTGGATGGGGCCGTACACGGCCAGGGGCGGAATGCCGGGGGCCGGCGGATTGTTGCGGCGGCCGGGCAGCATGGCGTCCACCGGGAAATGCACCGGTGACAGGGCGGGAATGCGCCGAGACAGGCGGGTGCCCATTTCGGCCAGATACTTGTCCTTGGGCCGGGCCAGGTCGGGCCGGGCCTGGAGGTAGCGCACGTTGGGGCTGGGCTTGCCGTTCACCAGGCGGGGGTGGGCGGAGGAGACGAAGTAGCCGTCTTCCTCGGCGGCCGCCTGGATGAACTCCCGCATGGGATAGGTGTAATGGTGGAAGCCCACCACGTCTTCCACCAGTTCCCGGGCATCGTCCCGGGCCAGGGGCTCGAAATTGGAGATGAAGGTGCCGGGCTGGGTCAGGTCCCATTCGGTCTGGGCGTCCAGGCCCCGGTGCTTGGCATCGTCGGGACGCTGGAACAGACGGGCCTCGCAGTTGGCCACCATCTTCACGGCGGTCTGGTCCAGGTTGGGGTGCAGGTGCTCCAGAGCCCCGGCGGGGACCGTGGCGGACACGGCGATGTCGTCGGCGAGCTGCACCTTCTTCGCCCCCACGAAGTCCTGGCGGACCTTGTAGACCCGCCAGGCGCCATCGTCCAGGCGGCCGATGCGCAGGTAGCTGGCTTCCAGCTTGCGGCGATGAAACTTGAGTTCATGGCCGGGGCGGCCGTTGACTAGGTCCACGTTGAAGTGCTCGCGCCAGTTGTCGCCCCACTCGGGCCGGTAGAAGCGCTTGATGACGAAGACCAGGGCCAGCACGTGATGGGGGATGGTGCGCAGCCAGGTGTTGTACTCGGCGGTGTATTCCTCCGACGGGGTCAGCATGCGGATCACCGAGCCCACGGTGCGGCTGCTGGCCAGCAGGGGGCGGGTATCCGGGCCGGTGGCGGGCTCTGTCCGGAAGCGGTCGGAATAGTCCCGGTTGACGAGGAGTTCCACCCAGTTGAAGTCGGTCCACAAATCCTGGACGTAGTAGGGGCCGGAGAGCAGGGCGGATTCCAGGGACTTGGAGATCTCCGACTTGCCGCCTCCGGAGACGGTGCAGGGCTTGTAGCAGAAGGTGCCCTCCGCCTCGTAGCCCACCAGGCGCCAACTGGGCGCGTGGGGATGTTTTTCCAGGTGGACCTTGAAGCCGCAGGGATAGATGTAGTCGTGGCCGGCCAGCAGCTTGATCTGGCGGGACAGGCCATCCCAGGTCCAGGTGGCGGTCTGGGCCAGCAGGTCCAGGTGGGCGTCCTCGGGCAGGTAGACGATGTCCGTGTGCTTTCGGTCGATGCCGTGGCCGTCGGGCTGGAAGTCGATGAGGGCGCCGTAGTGGTTGCGCAGCTCGGCCATGGTGTGGCCGCCGGCCAGGTAGCGGGAATCCAGGCTGTAGCTGTCGCCCAGGTTGAAGCTGGGGAAGGCCAGGGCGCCGCCGGAATGCTCCTCCTCGACGCCGCCGAAGAGGTTGGCGGCGTAGCTGATCTGGGACTTGATCTCCTTCTTGCTGTAGCCGTAGTAGTTGTCGGCGATGATCGTGACGATGACGCCGTTCATGTCCCGGCAAACCAGCTTGAAGGCGGAGCCCCCGTTGTAGCGCTCGTCCTCGCTCTTCCAGCACATGCCTTCCCGGCGCTGGCGCTCGCTGGCCTGGTCCCAGTGGGGCAGGCCCAGTTCCTTCTTGGACAGGGTGATGAGGTGGGGCGCCAGGATCACGCAGCCGGTGTGGCCGGACCAGTGCACCACGTCCAGGCCGGCGTCGTTCATGGGCAGGTAGGGGTCGCCGCCGTTGCCGAAGATGCGTTCCACGAAATCCAGGTTGGAGACCAGGCCGCCGGGGGCGAAGAAGCGGGTTTCCATGCGTTTCTCCGGCACCACGCCGGAGACCTCCGGCGCCACCAGGGGGCGCAGCAGCAGGGAGACCCAGAGCCGGGCCTGCTCCTCCTGGCCGGCGGTGAAGGGCAGCCGCATCAGCTCGGGGGGCGGATTCATGGCCGCCTTGAACAGGGCGGCGAAGGTGGCGGCGGGCACCGCCTTCTTGTCCCAGGGCACGGGCAGTCCGCCTTCCACCACGTGGAACACGCCTTCGGTGGTGCGCCGGTCCTTCTGGGGGTTGTGCAGCACGCCCTGCTTCACCCGGTAGGAGGTGAGCCAGGGGGATTCGAAGCGGTCGCCGTCGGCGGGCAGGGACAGTTCCGCCGCCTGGCCGGGCCGGTCCAGCACGAAGCTGGCGGCGGGCAGTTCCAGTTTCGCCTCGACGCCGTTGCGCTGGAGATAGCCGTTGAGGAAGTCCTGGATGCGGCGGTCGGCGGGGCAGCGGTAGCCCCCCAGCAGGCGGCGATGCTGGCGGTAGTTGCGCAGCAGGTCGTCGGCGATGTCCAGCCAGTCGTCGGCGTCGCCGCGCCAGCCGGGTTGGTTGAGGGCGGCCAGTTGCAGGTTGATCTGGCGAATGACACGCAGCCGTTCGGCCGCAAGGGGACGGCGCGCCGGACGCCCGGCGCGGGGGAGATCGTCTTTCATGGGAATCTTCGCGGGTTGCTTCGCCGCTATTTTCGCATTAGACCGGGTCCAGGGACACCCGTTTGCGGCGGGTCCGGGGAATTCCCCCCTTATCCCCGGGGATTGACGATCTCCAGCAATTCAAAGGACTGGATCAGGGAGGACTGCATGATTTCGGCGATGCTCTCCCGGGGTTGGCCCAGGGAAGCCCAGACGTCCTCGTCGAAGGTCAGGTTGTATTCCCCCAGTTCACCCCGGGCCTTGATGTCCGGCGCCATGTGGAAGGCCATGTCCGCCGCCATGTGCAGGATGGAGGCCTCCTTTTGGTAGTAAGGCGCCTCGAAGGGATTGAGCTGGTAGGCGATGACCTCGTCCAGGGCCTCGGGCACCCGCCAATGCCGGAGCAGGGCGCCCCCCAGTTCGGCATGGGAAAAGCCGAAGACCTGGTGCTCGGCCTCCACCACGGCGGGTTCACCCATGTCCTTGTCCATGAGCACCTGGCGGTACTGAACCGGCCGGCTGATGTAGAACACCAGGCGGCCCACCTTGTGCAACAGTCCGGCCAGGAACATGCGCTCGGATTCCTTCACGCCGCAGCGCTGGGCCAGGTTCCGGGTCACCACGCCGCAGGTGACGCTGTTATCCCAGAAATCCATCATGTCCACGAATTCCGAGGAAATGCCCTTGAAGGTGGTGATCACCGACGTGGACAGCACCAGGTCCCGCAGGGCCTTGAGGCCGATCAGGGTGATGGCCCGGGAGATGGTGTCCACCCGGGAAGGCAGGCCGTACCAGGCGCTGTTGGCCAGGCGCAGCACGGTGGCGGCGATGCCGGCGTCGAGCTGCACCACGTCCACCAGCTGCTTGGTGCTGGTGTCCGGTTGATCGATGAGTTCGTTGAGGCGGACGGCCACGTCCGGCAGGCTGAATAGGTGATCGACTTCCTGGACCAGTTGCTGGGGGGTCATGTTTGAGGGCCGGGTTGGGAGGCGTGGATGACCTCGCTGGAGGGCGGGGCGTGCACTTACCGCTATATCGCCAATATAAGCAATTTGGGCGCTGCCACCCAAGAGTAGATTGTTTCATGGGATGGTTCTCGCACTGAAGCGGCGGCCGAGGCATGTCCGCACATGCGTATTGACAACCACGGGAGCTTGGATGCTTCCGTCGGTGCTACCATGCCTAGGGGAAGACGATAAGGGGATTCATTCATGAAGATCATCCTCGCGGATGACCACGCATTATTCCGGGGTGGATTCGCCCTTTTGTTCCAGCAGTTGGAGTTTGGAGCGGAAGTGCTGGAAGCTAGTAGCCTCGACGAGGCCATGGAACTGGTGGAGCGACATCCCGACACCGAACTGCTACTCCTGGATCTCAATATGCCCGGTATGAACGGCCCGATGAGTATTGCGCGGATTGCGGCGGCCTATCCTCAATTGCCTGTGGTGGTGCTGTCCGCTAACGATTCCAGACCCAGCGTGTGGGCCGTCATGGAGGCCGGGGCCTCGGGTTTCATACCAAAATCCTCCAGTTCCGCAGTGATGCAATCAGCTATCCGCCTCATTCTTTCCGGGGGGATCTATCTGCCACCGCAGCTGTTACCGACGTTTGGCGAAAATCAGGCCGCCGGTTCCGACCGGGATCATTCGGCCAGGTTGACTGGGCGTCAGCTGGAGGTATTGCGCCTTCTGGTCTCCGGCATGCCAAATAAACAAATATGTCGGGAGTTGGGCCTCGGCGAGGGGACCGTCAAGGTCCACGTTGCCGCGATTTTCCGTGCGTTGGAGGTGGGCAATCGCACTGAAGCCGCCCAGGCCGCGAGGCGGCTTGGGCTAGTCGAATAATCCTAGAAACGGCTATTGACCGTTGATGTACCCTCGATATGCCTTATGGATATTGACAACGCATACAGCCAGTGAGCCCGCTACGCACCCACTGGCTCGTCCGGGTGGGCGTTTTATTGGTGTGTCACCTTGAGGGTCCCGGCTTCGGTGTGCCCGCAAGGGGTGGGCCTGGGCTTCAATGCAGCAACAGCCCCACACCCATCGCGTCACGCCAGTCACCTGCCCAAAGTACCTTTTGGGGCGTCCAACTGCCGTTTCCAGGTGCCGGCTTGGGCGTGCAAAAAAAAACGGCCCGACTCAGGACTATCCGAGACGGGCCGGCGACCAAGCTTTCAAGGATCGATTTGGGGATCGCTGTCCTTGGTATTGCCAAGGGATTCCGGGTGGAACAGGGTGCCCACGAAGGCGGTGGCCTTCATGTGGGCGGGCGGCCCATTCTCAAGGGGAGCCGCAGCCGCCTGGGTGGCTTCAGTGGACTCGATGGCGACATCGCTGTTGGCCGGGCCGTAGTACCCGCCATTGCGGTATAGGGTGCCGGACCAAGTCTGTGTCTCGTCCGCCCAGGCGTATTGGGCTAGGGCCAATGTGATCACAAAGGTGGCGGGGGCGGAAAAGCTCTTATTCATGGTGACCTCCAATGTCGTGGAATGACACTCTCAATTTATTGAATCGCAGCCGGCGCCACATCATCCAGAGTGATGAACCACAATAAGCATTCGGACTACTCCGGAAGTCCGAGGCTTTGGAGCTGGCCCCAAGCCCGCCGCCGGATTTCGGCGGACTAAACCGTATGGATGAGGTAGTCGGCGGGAAAGTGGGTATACATTCCGCCCGGAGGAGGAGTCCCATGCGTCCAGGAACCCTGGTCCCCATCCTAGCCGCGCTGGATTGCATCCTGACGGCGCCGTGTCAAGCCGAGTCGGTACTGCCCACCGAGGCAGAATATTTTCTGGAACAGCCCATCGTGCTCTCGGTATCCCGGCTGGCCCAACCCCTGGATGAAGCGCCTGCCGCGGTTACGGTGATCGACCGGGAAATGATTCAGGCCTCCGGCTTCCGCCAGATTCCCGATCTGCTTCGATTGGTCCCCGGCTTCCAGGTTCTCTGGCGAAGGGGCAACATTGCGGCGGTGACCTACCATGGCCTTACCAGCCTGTATTCAAGGCGGATGCAGGTGCTGGTGGACGGCCGCTCCGTCTACAACCCCGCCTACGGCCAGGTGCATTGGCGTGGCCTGCCGCTGGCGGTGGAAGACATCGAGCGCATCGAGGTTGTCCGGGGGCCAAACGCCGCCACCGATGGAGCCAACGCTTTCCAGGGCACCATTAACATTGTCACCCGCCATGCCGCGGAAGATCAGGGATGGTCCTTCGGGGTCACCGCGGGCGACCAGTCCGTGCGGGACGGTTTGTTGCGGGTTTCCGGCCACGGCGAGGACTTCCATGTTCGCGCTACTCTGAATGCTAGAAGGGACGACTGGGTGGATAGTCAGCGGGACGCCGCCCGGGATTATTTATTCAGTCTGCGTGGGGATTACAGGCCCACTGCCCGGGACGAGATGACCGGAGAACTGGGCGCCGGGGTGGGCGACTGGGAAAACAGCAGCGTTGGATACACCTTCTCGCCAACCCAGAATACCGACTTCCGCGACTGGTACGGGCAATTCCGCTGGCGGCGGGTGCTAGACACGGAAAATGAATGGGCGGTCAACGTGAATCACACCTATACCCGGGGGGACGAGTCTTTCCCCGCGCCTCTTGGCTTGACCGCGCCGGACAATCTGGACTATTGGTTCGAACGCAGCGCCCTGGAATTGACCCGCCTTGGCCGCCTGGGAGACGACCTCCGGCTGTCCTGGGCGGCTGAAGTCCGCCAGGACAAGGCTTGGTCCCGCGTCCTCACGGGTTCGGACCGGGTTTTGTCAGGAAATCTGTATCGTCTTTCCGGGACGGCGGAATGGGCGTTCACCCGCGACTGGCTGCTTCACGCCGGCGCTATGTTGGAAAGGCATTACTATGCGGGTACCCGCCTGTCGCCGCGCCTGGCCCTGACCTGGGAGGCCGCCCCCAACCAGAGCCTGCGGGCCGGGGTGAGCCGGGCCTACCGCTCCCCCACCTTCCTTGAGCAGAACAGCGACTTCAAGCTGGAGTTGGGCGCCGTCAATTACGACCAGCTCCTGTTGAGCCCATACAAGCTAAAGCCGGAGCGGATCACCGCGTGGGAACTGGGCTATGTCGCCCGGTCGCGATCCGGGCGGATTCAGGGGGATGCGCGCCTGTTCCTCAACCAGGTGAAGGACCTCATCGATTTCGGTACACCCTTTCCCGTCCCGGGAGAGGTTGTCGGCGATGGCGCCGATCTGACCTATCAGAACCTTTATCACGCGCGCCAGCGGGGCGTGGAGTTTCAGGTGCGCTGGCGTCCCGAAGCGAGCAGCTGGCTCACTTGGAGCCAGTCCTGGTCCGACACCGAATCAAACAGCCCCGAATACGCGGCGTCCGATCCCCACGCTACCACCAGCCTACTGGTTTCCCATGCCCTGGGAGATGGTTGGACTTCAAGCTTGGGTTATTACCATCAGGGGAAAATGACTTGGGTGGGTTCCGGTGCCCCCACTCCGGCTTACGACCGTCTGGATCTGCGCCTGGCCAGAACTTGGAAGCAGCCTGGCGGCCGCTGGGAGGCCGCTCTGGTGGCCCAGAACCTGCTTGGTGCCTACAGCGAGTACGGTACGAGCACCTTGGTGGACAGGCGCTATTTCGCCACCCTGCGGGTGGATTTTCACTAGACCGGGATTTGCGCCATGCCGCGGTTTCCCGCCAAGGGCTTCCTGCTTCAAGGCGGGTGGTTGCCGTCCGTCCTGGGGTTGCTGTGGTGCGTGGCATGGCAGTGCGTTTCTGCCGGCCAGACAGTTACCCTGTTGCTTTCCGAGCCGGGTGGAGTCTACCAGGAGGTGGCCAGGGCCTTGCGCCAGGAATTGGCCAAGGATGGAGAGCGCTGGTTGCTACGCGCGAGAAGCATGGACGAACCTGTCCCGCGAGGTTCCGAGGGGGTGCTGGTGACTGTGGGTGTTCGGGCCTTGGAGCAGGCGCTGACCAGCCCGGGCGAAGGGGCTATTCTCGCCCTCCTGGTGCCACGGGCCACCTTCGAGAACCTCCTGGCGGAGCCGGCTCTGGTGGAACGAAAACGTCTGGTCACGGCCCTCTATCTGGACCAGCCCATCCAGCGCCAATTGAAACTGATCGGCCTGGCGCTGCCAGAGGCGCGCCGGGTTGGGGTGCTGATGGGGCCGGCCAGCGAAACGCTGGCCGATGACCTGCGCCGGGCCGCCCAGGCCACGGGGATGGAGATGCGCATCCATTCCGTACGGGCGCCGGAGCAGTTGTTCCCCGCCCTGGATGCCCTGGCCCAGGAAGTGGATATCTTGCTATTGCTGCCCGATCCCCTGATCCTCAATTCGGGGACCCTGCAAACCCTGATCATGCACACCTATCGCCAGCGCCTGCCGATCTTCGCCTATTCGGCCGGTCTGGTGCGATCCGGCGCCCTGCTCGGTCTTTATGCCAGCCCGGGCCAGATCGGTGGCGAGGCGGGGCAATGGTTGCGGGAGTTGGCTAGACCGGGAGGGCCGAGGACAGAACCATCCCGGGCCGCCACGGCGTTCACCGTGGACGTGAACCACAACGTCGCCCGGTCGTTGGGTTTGCGCCTGCCTCCCGAGGCGGACCTGTCGGCTCTGCTCGGTGCGGAGGGCAGGCGATGAAGATTCGTTCCCGCGCATACCTCTTGGGACTAGCACCGGCCCTGTTGGTGGCGGCAATTCTCGGCGTTTACCTCGGCGCTAGTCGGCTGGACGATTTGGAAGCGTCTCTCCGGCAGCGCGGCCAGGCCCTGGCCGCGCATGTGGCCCAGGGTGCGGAATACGCCGTGGTGAGTGGCAACCAGGAACCCCTGCGCCTGTTGCTGGCCTGGACGGCCAGGGAACAGGATGTGGTGCATGCGGCGGTATATCTTGCGGATGGTTCACTCCTGCAGGAGGTCGGGCGTGCGCCCTCCAATGACGCAATTCCTTTTCGACCCGGCGTGGTGGAGACCCGGTGGGGTTTGGTGGCCAGTGCGCCGGTTGTCCTGACGTCCCTGGCAATCGAAGATCCCTTCCTCCAGAGCGAAGGCGAGACCACCGACAAGCCCATCGCCTGGGTCCGAATCGACATCAGCAAGGCCGGCAATGCCGCCATCGCCCGGACCATGCTGCTCACCACCCTGGGCATCGTTTTCCTGGGCGTGGCGTTCGCCGCCTTGCTGGTCCACCGGCTGGCCCTGGTAGGCATTCAGCCCTTGATGGAGATCATCACCGCGGTACGGGGCATCGCTTCGGGCAACTTCCAGGTTCGCCTGCCCATCACCGCCAAGAGCGAGCTGGGCAGTCTGCAACAGGGGATCAACCAGATGAGCGAAGCTTTGCAATCCTTCCAGGAAGACATGCAGCGCCGGGTAGACGCCGCCACCGCCGGACTGGCGGAGCAGAAGGAGGCCGCCGAACGGGCCAACCAGGCGAAGTCGAGATTTCTCGCGGCCGCCAGCCATGATCTGCGCCAGCCCATGCATGCCATCGCCTTATACGTGGCCTCCATGAAGCCCCAGGTGGCGGGGCGGGAAGCGTCCCACACCCTGGGCAAGATCGATGCGGCGGTGGCGGCGATGGAAAATCTGTTTGGCGCCATCCTGGATGTCTCCAAGCTGGATGCGGGGGTCGTGGCGCCGGAAATTGCTTGTTTCTCCGCCCGGGCGATGTTGGAGGATATCCTGGAAGTTTTTCGCGCCGAGGCGGCGGAAAAGGGTCTCGCACTGCGTCTGCGCTGTGGGGAAGTCTTCGCGCGGAGCGATGTCCTGTTGCTCGGGCGCATCCTGCGCAACCTGATCTCCAACGCCCTGCGTTATACCCAGCGGGGTGGCGTGCTAGTGGCAGCCCGGCGACATGGCGGGGCCGTTCGCTTCCAGGTATGGGACACGGGCAAGGGCATCGCGCCCGAGCATCTGGAACAGGTGTTTCAGGAGTTTTTCCAGGTGTCCAATTCCCAACGGGACCGCTCCCAGGGTTTGGGGCTTGGCCTGGCCATCGTGGACCGATTGGCGCGCCTTCTGGGCCATTCCCTGGCGGTACGCTCTCTACCAGATAAAGGCACGGTATTCAGCCTGGATGTGCCCTGCTGTCCCGGGAATTCGACTCCCCGGCGGATGTCGGAGGAAGCCTTGGAGGGCCGTCTGGAGACGCGCGCACTGGTGGCGGTGGTGGACGATGACGCCATGGCCCTGGATTCTCTGGTTACCTTGCTCGAAGGCTGGGGGCTACGAGTGGTCCGCGCGGCAAGTGGAACAGCGCTGCGGGCGGAACTGAATCGGGCACCGGATATTCTCATCAGCGATTATCGCCTGGATGGGGAAGACGGCCTCCATGTGGCGGAGGGCGTCGGGCGCGCTTTTCCGGGCGCGTCCTTCCCCACGATCATCGTCACGGGAGACACCTCCGAGCCCAGCATCCGGGCGCTGGGCGACAGCGGTTTTCCCGTGTTGCACAAGCCGGTGCGTCCGGCCCGGCTGCGGGCACTGATTAATCACCTCCTCAAGAAGGGATGACGTTTGTTCTGAGTCATGATGTACGCCCAATGCCATATAAAGCCGCTATAACACCGGCCTCAAATTTCTCGTGATCCGCTCCGGCATACCCTCGGCGAGAATATCCCCGCTCCCTGCGCCATCTTGCGGTTCCTGGTCGAGGATTCAGCCTGCGGTCATGCTGGCGGGCAGGTAGAGCACATGGGCAACCGCAATTCCTGCTCAGTCGGACTGCGCGATTGGGCCGGCGTCAATTCCTGGCTGATAGCCGCCAGATCTCTGCGCAGGGCCCGCACCTCCTCCCGCAGTTGGACCAACTCCGGGTCCAGCCCCCGTTCCGCCGGCCGCAGCAGCCAGGAGGCCACCAGGCCCGAGCAGGCCCCGAACAGGCCCACCCCCGCCACCATCACCAGGCCCGCCAGCAACCGGCCCTCCGAGGTCACCGGGTAGAGGTCGCCGTAGCCCACCGTGGTCAGGGTGGTCACCGTCCACCACAGGGCATCCTCGGCGCTGCGGATGTTGGAGGTGGGCGCCGTTTCCAGTTGCAGGATGCTGACGGCGGCGAACACGGTGAGCAGCAGCGTCAGCAGGGCCGCCGCCAGGGCGCCGCTCTCGGCCTTGCGCGCCAGCACCGAATCCACCAGCACCTTGGCCGAGCGCAGGCCCCGCAGCACCCGGATGATGCGCAGCACCCGGGCCAGCCGCCCCCAGCGCAGGGCGTCCACCATGGGAATGCTCGACAGCAGATCCAGCCAGCCCCAGCGGAAGAAGTACCCGGATTTGCTCTCCGCCCGGATCAGGCTGACGAGGAAATCCGCGAAGAACAGCCCGCAGATGCCCAGGTCCAGGTACTCGATGATGGCGTGGGTGCGTGGGTCCAGCCTGAACAAGGCGTCCGCTCCCAGAATGAACAGGGCGAACAGGCTCAGGGCCAGCATGAACAGCAGGTAGGGGCCGGACTGGGGGTGGTCGGGGGTCATGGTTGGTGGGGCCTCAGCCGCTCCCTTGGTTGCGATTCCCGCTGTCGATGGGCGAACACTCATGGCAACGGAGATGCGGTTCACGGGAATCGAGCCTACTGTTCTGAAAAATAATCTGAATCGAGCTTTTTGACCTCGAAGAGCGCAACGGGACTGACACCAAGCCCATGGTCGATCATCAGTTGCGCGAGTTGCTCACCATCGATTAGTACGATCTTGTTCTCAATCCTGGATGCATAGTCATGGGCTTCCTTAGAGAACGTGGAGGTGGTGATGTCATGCTTTTTGCTGTGTGCTTTGGCCAAGGCATCCAAGCGCTTGGCCAAGCGGGCGGGAATGCGGACTTCGGTCATGTGGGGCTCCAAGAGCGTGGTTGGCGCAGTGTAATGCTGAAACTAGGAGGCAATCCGGTTGCCGCGTGTGCGATCACCGATCACCAGTGGCAGTCCCTCCACGCTGATGTCCTCATCCAACTCGTCCTAGCGGATGCCAGTGCCGCCACCGGATAACTCGTAGTTCTTCAACTGCTCCGGCATGGCGGAGAGGAGTCGGGGGAAAAAGGCGAGGGGTACGCCCAACTTGCGGCCGTCCGCGAGACTGACCCACATCATGCCGCTATCGAAATTCAGTTCGGTCGCCGAAGTATTCATGCCATGTGCCATCTAGTTGGCATTCCTCTCCCCACCCCAGCCCTCCCCGCCAGCGGGGAGGGAGCCAACCCCCTCCCCCGCGAGCGGGGGAGGTCGGGAGGGGGAGGGCAGTGGCTTTTCTTATGCAAGTATCAGTAATTCACTCCCGGTTTCGCGTGCCATGGTCATGTTTATTTGATTCGACGCATCAGTTTTCGCTCCAGATCAGGACGTGCGTCCAAGGAGTCGATCATGTCGTTGGCTGCATTGGTTAGGCGGCTCAGGTCACGGGTGGGGATTTCGGCCATGTTCTGGAACACGATCAACGAGTTGAATTCCAGCCCCACGCTGGTGAGGTGCTGAAGAATGATGGTGGCCAGCCTGGCCTTGTCACGGTTAGGAACGCCAAACAGGTAAAGGGGGGCCTGCCCACCCTCGATGTAATAGTCCACGGGGTAGTCCTCGGCACGGGGAGCGTCAGTGACGATGTACCCCTCATGGAGGCGCGATTCATCCACCGTTGATTTGAGGACTTCACGCAGGTCTTCGTAGAAGGTGCTTTCGACCCGCAGGCGGTTCAGGAAGGTGATGTCATGCAGGCGGGTCATGGCTTGCCCGAAGCTGAATAGGCCGGTACCGAGGCCTTCCGCGGGCGCAATGAGGAAAAATTCGCCATCGTCCTCCTCCAGCCCTGCATCGGCGAGAACCTGGCCGAAGAGCCGGCCACGCCCACCTTCCCGAAACTTGCCCACATCGTTTTCGTAGCTCAGGTGCATGAGCGTGGAGCCCATGTCGCTGATACGCCAAGCGCCATCGGGCATTTGGCGAAGGTACATGGCATAGCTGTCGCCATCGGGAAACATGAAGGGCGTACTTACCCGCCAGGCATCCTGACCCACCGAGGTCAGCACCACGTCTCCACATAGGGAGCGGCACAACAGATCTTGCAAGGCGGTGGCATTCATGGCGAATCGAAGAGATCAGGTTCGTCCGGTTGGGTCTCAATGCCGTGGATGTTGGCCAGTTGCGTCAGGTGGTGCAAGGCCCCGGCCAAACTTTGATAAGCATCGGTGACTTCAGCATAGGCCTCTGCCTTGCGGCCCAGCGCAAGGTAACGCTCCGTAGTGCGATGAATATGGCAGCGTCCAGTGAAACGCGCTTTTTCCAGCGGGTTGAAATGTTCGTGGTCCGGTCCATTGCAGCGGAGAAGGATGACTTCTTCTCCTGTCTTGGAGCGCCACCGTAGGCCGGCTCAAAAGCTTGCTGGAATCAGTGAACTTTGGCGGGTGAACACAACGAATTCATACTTCCCGTCAGTACTGCCGACCTGGAAATCCCTCTCGATATGTTTACCCTTGGTGCGGGTACGGCTGCCGGGGTTGTGGATACGCTTCTGACAGAGGATCAGTGCATCGATCTCGGCTTGGCTAAGGGTCTCGATGGGCATACCGCTTCCCCCGTTTTTTCAAGTATCAACTGATAACACGAGCCGCGGCAATTTCCCCGAACTGGTCTGCTGATCCGGTAATCAATTAGCGTGGCTTCAACACCGGCTTCAGATACCGCCCCGTATGGCTCGCCTTGTTCTTGGCGATCTGTTCCGGCGTCCCCTCGGCGATGATCATCCCGCCGCCTTCGCCCCCCTCCGGCCCCAGGTCGATGATCCAGTCGGCGGTCTTGATGACGTCCAGGTTGTGCTCGATGACCACCACGGTGTTGCCGTGGCCCACCAGGCGGTGGAGCACCTTGAGCAGCATGTCGATGTCGTGGAAGTGCAGGCCGGTGGTCGGCTCGTCCAGGATGTAGAGGGTTCTTCCCGTATCCCGCTTGGACAGTTCCAGGGCCAGCTTGACCCGCTGGGCCTCGCCGCCGGAGAGGGTGGTGGCGGACTGGCCCAGGCGGATGTAGGTGAGGCCCACGTCCATGAGGGTCTGGAGCTTGCGCCGGACCACGGGCACGGCGTGGAAGAATTCGAAGGCCTCCTCCACGGTCATCTGCAGGATCTCGTGGATGTTCCTGCCCTTGTACTGCACCTCCAGGGTTTCCCGGTTGTAGCGCTGGCCGTGGCAGACGTCGCAGGGCACGTAGACGTCGGGCAGGAAGTGCATCTCCACCTTGATCATGCCGTCGCCCTGGCAGGCCTCGCAGCGGCCGCCCTTGACGTTGAAGGAGAAGCGGCCCGGCTCGTAGCCCCGCTCCCGGGCCTGGACGGTGCCGGCGAAGAGTTCCCGGATGGGGGTGAACAGGCCGGTGTAGGTGGCCGGGTTGGAGCGCGGCGTGCGGCCGATGGGGGCCTGGTCCACGTTCACCACCTTGTCGAAGTACTCCATGCCCTCGATGGCCTGGTGGGGCGCCGGCTCCAGGGCGGCGCCGTTGAGCTGGTTGGCGGCTACGGCGTAGAGGGTGTCGTTGATGAGGGTGGACTTGCCCGAGCCGGAGACGCCGGTGACGCAGACGAAGATGCCGGTGGGCAGGTTCAGGGTGACGTTCTTCAGGTTGTTGCCGTGGGCGTCGATGAGCTTCAGCACCCGGCCTTCCCGGGCGCTGCGCCGGCTTTCCGGCAGGGGGATGGCCTTGCGGCCGGAGAGGTACTGGCCGGTGAGGGAGGCCGCGCTGGCCAGGATGTCCTTCAGGCTGCCTTGGGCGACGATCTCGCCGCCGTGCTCGCCGGCGCCGGGGCCCATGTCCAGGATGAAGTCGGCGTGGCGGATGGCATCCTCGTCGTGCTCGACGACGATGACCGAGTTGCCCAGGTCGCGCAGGTGCTTCAGGGTGCCCAGCAGGCGGTCGTTGTCGCGCTGGTGCAGGCCGATGGAAGGCTCGTCCAGCACGTACATGACGCCGGTGAGGCCGGAGCCGATCTGGCTCGCCAGGCGGATGCGCTGGGCCTCGCCGCCCGAGAGGGTGTCGGCGGATCGCTCCAGGGAGAGGTAATCCAGGCCCACCTCGTTGAGGAAACTCAAGCGGGCGGTGATCTCCTTGACGATCTTGTCCGCCACCTGGGCCCGGTGGCCGTCCAGCTTCAGGGCGTCGAAGAAGGCCAGGGCCTGGCGGATGGGCAGGCGGGAGAGATCGTGCAGGGTCCAGCCGCCCACGGTGACGTTGCGGGCCTCCAGGCGCAGCCTGGCGCCGCCGCATTCCGGGCAGGGGCTGGTGGCGATGTAGCGGGCCAGTTCCTCCCGGATGAGCTGGGATTCGCTTTCCTTGTAGCGCCGCTCCAGGCTGGGGATGACGCCGTCGAAGCGGTGCCGGCGGATGACTTTCCGCCCCCCCTCGCCCAGGTAGTGGAAGGGGATTTCCTCCCGGCCGCTGCCGTGCAGGAGGATGTGGTGGATGCCATCTGGCAGGTCTTCCCAGGGCGTGTCGATGTCGAAGCCGTAATGCAGGGCCAGGGATTCCAGCATGCGGTAGAAGAAGGCGTTGCGCTTGTCCCAGCCCTTGATGGCGCCGGCCGCCAGGGACAGGTGGGGAAAGGCCACCACCCGCCTGGGATCGAAGAAGGTGATGGTGCCCAGGCCGTCGCACTTGGGGCAGGCGCCCATGGGGTTGTTGAAGGAGAAGATGCGCGGTTCCAGTTCCGGCAGGGCGTAGTCGCACACCGGGCAGGCGAACTTGGCGGAGAACAGCATCTCCCGGCCGCTATCCATTTCCACGGCCAGGGCCTTGCCCTCGGAATGGCGCAGGGCGGTCTCGAAGCTCTCCGCCAGGCGCTGCTTCATGTCCGGGCGCACCTTGAGCCGGTCCACCACCGCCTCGATGGTGTGCTTCTTGTTCTTCTCCAGGACGGGCAGGCCGTCGATGTCGAACACCTCGCCGTCCACCCGCAGGCGCACGAAGCCCTGGGCGCGCAGCTCGTCGAACAGACCCGCCTGCTCGCCCTTCCGCCCCACCACCAGGGGCGCCAGGATCATGAGCTTGGTGTCCTCGGGCATCTGCAACACCGTGTCCACCATCTGGGACACGGTCTGGGCCGCCAGCGAGAGGCCGTGGTGGGGGCAGCGGGGGGTGCCGGCCCGGGCGAACAGCAGGCGCAGGTAGTCGTGGATTTCCGTCACCGTGCCCACGGTGGAGCGGGGGTTGTGGCTGGTGGCCTTCTGCTCGATGGAGATGGCGGGGGAGAGCCCCTCGATCAGGTCCACGTCCGGCTTTTCCATGAGTTGCAGGAACTGCCGGGCATAGGCGGAAAGGGATTCCACGTAGCGGCGCTGGCCCTCGGCGTAGAGGGTGTCGAAGGCCAGGGACGACTTGCCGGAACCGGACAGGCCGGTGATGACCACCAGCTTGTGGGGCGGCAGGTCGACGTTGACGTTCTTGAGGTTGTGGGTGCGGGCGCCGCGGACGCGGATCATGGGGAGGAGTCGGCTGCGGGAAACGGCCAACTATACGCAAATCCGCTTGCCCGCCTCAAACCGGATTACGGCCTGGCGATCCGTCCTTTCCCGGGCAGGATCGGGCTCGGCGGCTCGACGATCACCCTGGTGGCCGACCGGGCTGGGCGCCAAGGATGGCCGGTGTGCATCCGGAAACCCCTTTGGCGCGTATGGGGTGTAGGCCCCCGGTCCGTCGGCCGGGGCTTATTCCTTTCATCGCGAGGCCGCCATGCAAACTTCCATCGCCGCGACGCTTGCCGCCGCCTTTTCCCGCCATGCCGAGCGCATCGCCCTATACGAAGGCGAGCGCGCCTGGAACTACCCTGAACTGGACGTTCAAGCCGGTCGTCTGGCCGCTGGCCTGGCGCAGGCCGGGATCGCCGCCGGCGACCGGGTTGCCTTTCTCCTGACCAACCGGGCCGAACTGGTGCTGCTCTACCTGGCCTGCTTTCGCCTGGGCGCGGTGGCGGTGCCCCTGAACGTCCGCCTCACCGGCCCGGAACTGGCCTATGTGCTGAACCACAGCGGCGCCCGCCTGGTGGTGTCCCAGCCCGATCTGTACCCCGCCCTGGCCACAGCGCGCGCCGAGCTGGGGCTGGCCGGCCTCTACCAGGTGGCGGGGCACTGCCCGGCGGGGGTGCGGGACTTCGCCGAGCTGTTCGGTGCGGCGCCGGTACCCTGGCAGGCCGTCGCCGCCGAGGCGCCGGCGGCGATTCTCTACACCTCGGGCACCACCGCCCGGCCCAAGGGCGTCACCCACACCGGCGCCAGCCTGTTCCACGCCGTGGCCAATTTCGTGGAGGCCAGCGGCCTGGCCGGGGACGACGTGGTCTGCGGCATGCTGCCCATGGCCCATATCTTCGGCTTCACCCTGCAACTGCTGGCGCCCCTGTCGGTGGGCGCGACGGTGGCGGTGCTGCCCCGTTTCGAGCCCGAGGCGGTCCTCGACCTCCTGGCCCGGCGGGGCGTCACCCATCTCTATGGCCTGCCGGCCATGTTCAATGGGCTGGCGCGGGCGGCCGGGGAACGGCCCGCCGCCCCCCGCCGGCTGCGCTACTGCCTGGCGGGCGGCGATGCCCTGCCCCGGGCGGTGAACGAGGCCATGGAAGCCCGGTTCGGCGTGGCGGTCCACGAAGGCTGCGGCATGACGGAAGTGATTCCCTATGCCCTCAACCGGCCCGGCCGGGAGAACCGCGTCGGCAGCATCGGCCCGGCCATGCCCGGCCTGACGCTGCGCCTGGTGGATGCCCGGGGCCAGGCCGTGGCCGACGGCGAGGCGGGGGAGGTGCTGGTGCGTGGCGCGGCGGTCATGGCCGGCTACTGGCATGATCCGGCCGCCACCGCCGAGGCCCTGGAAGACGGCTGGCTGCGCACCGGCGACAGGGCCCGCCGGGATGCCGACGGCTATTACTGGTTCGTCGGCCGGGCCAAGGACATCATCGTGCGCGGCGGCTCCAACATCTCGCCCCTGGAGGTGGAAGACGCCCTCTACGGCCATCCCGCCATCGCCGAGGCGGCGGTGGTGGGCGTTCCCGATGCGGAACTGGGGGAAAGGGTGCGGGCCTTCGTGGCCCTCAAGCCCGGCCATGGGGTGGACGCGGCGGCCCTGCTGGCCCACGCCGCGCCGCGCCTGGCGGCCTACAAGCTGCCGGAATCCATCATTTTCCTGACGGAATTGCCCAAGGGTCTGACGGGCAAGGTCCAACGCCGGGCCCTGCGGGACTGGCGGGACGGACCGGACCCGTCCTAGTGACCGGGCCGGGGCCCGGCGCCAGTCCGGGCCCGACCTTCAGACGCCGGGGGTGTCGCCGTCCCCCAGCCAGGGAGCCAGACGGCGGGCTTCCCCCAGCAGCCGGCCGGCCGGCTCGACCTTGCCCGCGGCGCGGGCGATGAGGCCGGCGCGGCGCAGGAGTTCCGGCTCCCGGCTGCCCACCGCCAGGGCTTCCTCCATGGCCGCCCAGGCTTCGTTCTGGCGGCCGTTCCGGTGCAGGGCCCAGGCCCAGGCCTGGAGGGTGGCCACGTCCCGGCGCCGGGCGATCTCCCGCTCGGCGACGGCCAGGGCCTCGGCGGGCTTGCCGGCCACGTCGGCGTAGTAGTAGACCAGCTCCCGGTTGGCGTTGTCCCAGCCCAGACTTTCGGCCACGGCCCGGGCCTCGAACTCGGCGTAGGCGGCCCGGGCCGCCGCGGTCCGTCCGGCCCGGGCCAGGGCCTCGCCCAGGTAATAGTAGTTCTCCGGGTGGGGCGCCGCCGCCACGTGGGTTTCCAGCAGGGTGGCGGCGCCGAACGCATCGCCCCGGGCGGCCAGCACTCGGGCTTTCTGGGCCAGGGCGTAGTGGTAGCCGGGGAAAGCCGCCAGGGCCTCGTCGGCCAGCCGGGCGGCGGCAGGCAGGCGGCCCAGGGACAGGGAGAGATGCGACATCTGGGTCATCAGCCAGGCCCGGTCCTCGGTCTCGCCGTCGCGGGTGCGCCGCAGGGCCTCGGCCATGAGTTCCAGGGCGCCTTCCGGGTCACCGAAGATTTCCCGCAGGTAGGCGGCCCGGGTCAGGCCGGGGATGTTGCCGGGCCGCATGTCCAGCAGCCATTGCGCGGAATTCTCGGCTTCCGCGTAGCGGCCCAGTTCGATGCGCGCGTCGGTGAGCATGGCCAGTACCATGAGGTCGTCCGGGTGGCGCCTGTGGAGGGCCGAGGCCGCTTCCTGGGCCCGGGCGAACTCATGCTGGCCCAGCAGGACCCAAATGCGGTTGCGGGCCACCAGGGCATTGCCGGGCGCCAGGTTCTCGGCCTGGTCCAGCAGGGCCATGGCGCCCAGGTAATGATCGGTGTCGGCGGTTTCCCGGGCCCGGCGGGCGTGGGCCAGGGCCAGGGCGGCCAGGCCCTCGGCGCCGGGCTGCCGGGCCAGGGACGCTTCGGCGGCGGCCATGGCCCGTTGGGCCGGGCTCGCGTCGGCGAAGACGGGAAGTGGAAGGGCACAGGCCAGGGCGAACAGTAGAGGGGAACAACGGGTGGCGAGTCGCATGGGAACTCCTTGATCTGGAGGGGGAAGAGGGCGGCCATCCCGGCAGGCGGCCCGGCCAGGCCGGACCGCCGGACGGGACGTGGCGTTTACTTCGGGCAATCGTTGCCGCCGCCGGCGGTGCAACCGGGTTCGCCCGGATCCAGATGGCGGCGGTCGCGGCCCGAGGGGGCGTCGGCCAGATAGGGGAAGCCGAGCCGGTAGGGTTGGTCGTTGACGTTCACCCCGTCACCCAGGCGGCCGTTGATGTCCGGGTTGTAGCCCTCGAAGGGCGCCGCCAGGACGCCGCCCACGGCGACCCGCAGGGCGATGTCCGTGACGTCGTCGAACACCCGCCGGCCGTTGGGAAAGCCCGCCGGATCGCCGCCCAGCAGGCCAAGACGGCTGGCCTGGGCGGGGTCGGTGGGGGCCACGCCGGTGTTGAGGCGCAGCAGATCGGCTACCGGACCGGCCGGCGTGCCGGCGGCGGCGATGGGGGCCGCGTAGGTCACCAGGGGCAGCAGGTCCAGCCGGGGCGGGGCGGGAATGGCCACGGCGCCGCCGGTGAGGGCGTTGATCACCCGGGGCAGGGCGGGGTCCAGGAAAAAGCCGGTGAACTGGGCGTCATTGCTGGGCAGGTCCATGCTGAAACGGTCTTTGGAGCCGGTGCCGATGATCAGCTCGTTGATCAGAGGGTTGCCCATGCGCTGCACCTGGCGCCAGGGTCCCGTGCTGGTGGCCGGTTCCGGCGAGCGCCGGACCGTGGTCCTGGGCCGGGAGGTGGCGCCCCAGACGCCGATGGTGGCGGCGGGGGAATCGGCGCCTTCCACCTTGCCGGTCTCGGTGAGCCAGGCCACCGGCACCTCGATGGCGATGGAGTTCACGGCGTAGCCGGCCACGGTATCCGGGGCGATGTTGGCGGCGGCGGCGTCCTGCTCGGCGCTGAGCACGGGGAAGACGTGGGTGTTGAAGGTATCGAAGGCGCCGCCCAGGTCGATCCAGAAGGCGTCGTCGGTGGTGCCGGCGAAGGCCTTGACGCCGCCGTTCAGGGACTGGATGCCGGCATTGAACAGGGACCCATAGTCCATGGTGCGGGGCCCGACGTTGGCCGGCACGGCGGGCAGGTCGGTGCCCAGGAGCTGGCGGCTTTTCACGCTGCCGTCGGCGTTGTAGCGCACCAGGGTGACGGTGTAGTGCTGAAGCTGGCCCAGGCCCGGGGAATCGAAGCCGACGATGCGGTCCGGCACGATGGGCGAGCCGGCGGTGGGGGTGCCGTCCGCCAGGGGCGGCGCGTTGGCGGGGGCCGAAGCGCCGCCCTCGACGCCGGCGAAGACCTGGAACAGGCCGGCCAGGCGCTGCTCGGTGCTGAAGCGGAACTGGAAGGCCAGATCGGGCTTGGCGTCGTGGTTGTTGTCCACCTTCAGCTCATAGAGGATGTCCGGATCGAAGGGGAACCAGTTGGGGCCGTTGGCCGGCTCCAGGAGGGGGTCCACCCCCAGGATCAGGGTGACCCGGGGCGTGGGGTCGCCGTCGTAGCTGCGGAAGGCGTAGACGTCGGTGATGTCGGCCTTGTGGTCCAGGGCGGTGATGGGCGCCTCCCGGTGATTGGCGGCGTGGGCCGGGGCCGCGAAGGCCAGGGCCAGGGCCAGGCTCAGTAGATTGCGTTGCATGATGGACTCCCGTGAGTTGGGCGCGGCGGCGGAATGCCGCCGCTCAGGCAATACGCGGGGGGCCCGAAACTGGATGCGGCCGCCGGGCAAGAAAAAGGCCCGCCGAGGCGGGCCGGTTGACAGTGGCTTTGTCCGGGATGGCCGAGGGCATCAAAGCTTGTCGCCCTGGCCGACGTGGAAGACATCCCAGCCCTGGCCGGCCGACCCGCCGTGGGCGGTGCCCATGTAGCCCTGGCCGGCGGCGGGGAGGGGCTCGCCGGCCCCCACGTTGAAGACGTCGAAGCCCTTGCCGGCGCTACCGCCCAGGGCGGTGCCCACAAAGGCGGCCGTGTGGATATTGTCGCCCTGGCCGATGTTGAGGGTATCCCAGCCCTTGCCAGGGGAGGAGATGGCGGGCGCGGCGAGCAGCACGGCGCTCAGGCCGGCGACGAGGGAAAGGCGGGAAGTGGTCGTGAGCTTTTTCATGATGGACTCCTGATCGATTGAAGGTGAAAAACGTCATTTGCGAAACCGGCTGGAACGGCTAAGTTACGAATCGTTCCAACCTGGAAGCCGTCTCGCCGGTTCGCCGCCCCTCGGGGGTCGGTGTCGCGCGGTGGCGTTTCCATGACGCTAATACGCGGGTGGAGTGATTCCGGATGCGATTCGTGCTCTTTTTCTTGCCGCTGTTGTGTCTGCCCGACAGGGCCATGGCCCTGGATTCCCCCTGGGCGGACTGGGTGCACAAGGTGGAAGTGGTGCGCGCCGATGGCATGGCGGACCTGGGGTCCGCCGTGGCCCTGGGGCCTGGCCGGGCCGTGACCAACTGCCACGTGGTGCGCCATGCCCGGCACATCTATCTGGTCCGGGGCGGGACCCGCCTGGCGGCCCGGATGTCCGCGGGCGACGCCTATCGCGACCTCTGCTTCCTGGATGTGCCCGGCCTGGCGGGGCCGGCGCCGGCCATCGCCGATCCGGATGGCCGGCGGGTGGGCGAGGCCGTGGTCGCGGCCGGCTATTCAGGCGGGGAGTTCGCCGCCAAACCGGGTCGCATCAAGGGCCTCTACGCCTGCGCCTGCGACGGCGGCCAGGTGATCCAGACTTCGGCGGCCTTCGATCCGGGGGCCAGCGGCGGCGGCCTGTTCGACGCCTCGGGCCGCCTCCTGGGCATCCTGACCTTCAAGTCCATGGCCGGCGGGGATTTCCATTTCGCGGTGCCGGTGGGCTGGCTGGCGGCCTTGAAACACGCGCCGCCCATGGAAGCCAACGGGGACCAGCCCTTCTGGGCGGCTGGCCACGAGGAGAGCGGCCATTTCCTCGCCGCCTGCGACCTCCAGGCCCGGGGCGACTGGCGCGCCCTGGACGATCTGGCCCGGGACTGGACCCGCCAGGAACCCGCCGATCCCCAGGCCTGGATGGCGCTGGGAAGGGCGGAGCGGGCCCTGGGCCATGGCGACGCGGCCCGGGACGCGTTCAAGCGGGTCCTGGGCCTGGACAGCGTCCATGCCGAGGCCCTGTGGGCTCTGCAGGAGCTGGAGTTCGAGACGGAGGCCGTCCGCTGAGACCTGGTACGACAACCCATCAGTTTGGCGATGTTCGACGTGCTCCCATCGCCGCCGGCGTTGTCGTACTAGCCTGCCAGACCCAGGTCGGCAAAGGCGGCCTGGGGATCCCAATAGCCGGTCAGCTTGAAGATTCTGCCCTCGGCGCTGAACTGGAAGACGTCGATGCCCTCGCAGCGGGTCTGGCGGCCGGTCCGGGCCGACAGGCGGGCCCGCCAGGAGACCGCGGCGGTGTCGCCCAGGAGATGGATGGCGGTGGGCTGGATGTCCACCTCCGCCAGGGGCCCGGTCACCTCCGCCAGGAAAGCCGTCAACTGGGCGCGGCCCACCCGGGGTGGGGTCCCGGCCGGGTCTTCCAGCCCGCCCTCGGGGGCGAAGCAGGCCAGCCAGGCTTCCCGGTCGCCCCGGCTCAGGGCGGCGAAGTAAGCCTCGATGAGCGCCAGGCGGTCGGCACCGGCTCTCATGGCCGCTCTCCGGCCAGGAATCGCGCCAGGCCCGCCCGGCCGGCGGCCATGACCTGATCGTGATTCCACTTGAACAGGGGTGCGAGGCAGGGTGCCAGCCAGCGCATCCAGGGCCGGTCCAGGCGGATGCGCCATTCATAGGCCACCCGGGTCCGGTCCCCCAGGCTCAGCAGCCGCCAGGTGCCCATCCCCCGGGCGTCGCCCCGGGCCCGGGCGCGCAGCAGATGCTCGGGCGCCACCTCCAGGGTTTCCATGTCCAGGCACACCCGGTAGGGCAGGCGGGTACGCCACTCGAAGCGGCGCAGGGCGCCCACGCCCTGGCTGTCGCCCCTGGTCAGCGCTCGGACCGAGGCCACGAAGGGCCACCAGCGGGGCCAGTCCTCCGGCCGGGCGAGGGCGGCCCAGACCCGGTCCACCGGCGCGGCGATGAGCCAGTCGCTGCGCCAGACGTATTCGTGGGGAAGGGGGGACATGGCGGGCTCCTCAGCGGCTGACGATGTCGCGCTTCATGGTGCCCAGGACGCCCAGCAGTTCGTTCTTTTCCCGGACGGGCACGCCAAACTTGTCCAGGGTTTTCACCAGGTCTTCCACCAGGGCGTTGAAGTGGGCCTCGGTGACGCCCATGCCGGCGTGGGCGGCTTTCATGTCGCGGCCGGTGTACCGGCAGGGCCCGCCGGTGCCGGCGCAGATCTGGTCCGCCAGGTAGCCTTTCAGGCGGGGAATGTTGGCGCCGGCGAAGAAGCCGTTGATGCGGCTGTCGGCGGCCACGTTGGCGACGAAATCGTCCACCACGGAGACGATGGCGGGCAGGCCGCCCAGGCGTTCATAGAGGGTTTTTTCCGCCGGCTTGGCGGGGGTGCCGGAACAGGCGGCCAGGCCCAGGGTCAGGAGGAGGGCCGGTAGGGCGCGGTACAGGAAGGCGGGCATGATGATCTCCAGGGTTGAAAGGACTTGCCACCCCATTACGCGGCCCGACGCGAATTGGATGCGTTGTCGCCTGATGCATCCAAACCGGACGCCCCGGCGTAATTGTGTTGTCCACCGCGAGGAAACGCCCATGAATGCCATGCCGTCCGATCCTGCCTTCGTCCCTATAATGCGGGCCACCCCCCAGCGGGATGCCCCTTCCATGACCGAAGCCGATGACAAGGAGTCCGCCGATGCCGCCCGCGACGCGCTGCTGGCCGGCTTCATCGCGCGCATGGTGGGCGGCGACGAGCAGGCCCTGGGCGAGCTTTACGACGCCACCCTGGGCAAGGTCTATGGCCTGGCCCTGCGGGTCACGGGCCGGGCCGACGCGGCCGAGGACGTGGCCGCCGAGGTCTACCACCAGGCCTGGCGCCAGGCCGGGCGCTACGACCCGGAAAGGGGACGGCCCCTGACCTGGCTCATGACCATGGCCCACTCCCGGGCCCTGGACAGCCTGCGCCGCCGGGACGAGGCGGACAGCCATCCCGAGCCGGAGACCCTGGTGGAGGCCGAGGCGGCCCCCCGCGCCGATCCCCTGGACCTGCTGCTGTGCGTGGAACGCGACGCCGCCCTCCAGGACGCCCTGGCCAGGCTGGACCCGGTGCAGCGGCAATTGCTGGCCCTGGCCTTCTACCGGGACCTGACCCACCAGGAAATCGCCGAGCACGCCCGTCTGCCCCTGGGCACCGTGAAGTCCCACATCCGCAGGGGATTGCTGGCCTTGCAGTCCGCGCTATCGAAAGGAGCGGCCGCATCATGAAACCGAAATCCTCCAAACCTTCCATCGAGACCGCGCTCATGGACACCCTGCTGGTAGCCCAGACTCCCGTGCTCCCGCCCCCCGAACGGGCCCTGTCCCTGCGCCAGCGCGTCCTGGAACGGGCGCGCCGGGAGCAGCCCGCCGAGGCGGCGCCGGCCCGGCCGGCCCCGGGGAGCGTGGACCACCTCACCATCCGGGGGGTGGAGGGCATCTGGGTGCCCCTGCTGCCCGGCGTCAGCATGAAGCTGCTGCGGGAGGACGAAACGACCCGCAGCTACCTCCTGCGCCTGGAGGCGGGGGCCCGGCTGCCCGCCCACGGCCACGACCAGGACGAGGAATGCATGGTGCTGGAGGGCGACATCTGGCTGGGAGACGTCCATGCCCACGCCGGCGACTACCACCTGGCCCGGGGCGGACTGCCCCACGGCATGTTGCGCACCGACGGCGGCTGCCTGCTGTTCCTGCGCGGCCAGAAACACTACGCCCGGCTGCGGGCCGGCTGAGGGATGCCCCGGTCATGGGTGCCTGGCTGGTGGGTCTGCTGATGCTGGTGGGCTCGGCGTATTCCCTGGGCGCGGGCCCCGAGCCCTACCGGGCGCCGGCCTGGCTGCCCGGCGGCGATCTGCAGACCATCTGGGCCGTGGCCCTGTCCCGCCCGGCGGTGGATTACCGGCGCGAGCGCTGGGAAATGCCCGACGGCGACTTTCTGGACCTGGACTGGGTGGACGGCCCCCCGGAAGCACCCCTGCTGGTGCTGTTCCATGGCCTGGAGGGGAGTTCCGACAGCCACTATGCCCGCTACTTCATGGCCGAAGTGAAGCGGCGCGGCTGGCGGGGCGTGGTGCCCCATTTCCGAGGCTGCTCGGGGGCCATGAACCGCTTGCCCCGGGCCTACCATTCCGGGGACAGCGCCGAGATCGAGGCCATCCTCCGCCATGTGGCCCCGGCCGGTGAGGGCCGGGGGCCCGTCCTGGCCCTGGGCTTTTCCCTGGGTGGCAATGCCCTGCTGCGCTGGCTGGGGGAGCGGGGCGAGGCGGCGACGGCCCTGGTCGCCGCCGCCGCCGCCGTCTCGGCGCCCCTGGACCTGCCGGCGGCGGGGGCCGCCCTGGATCAGGGTTTCAGCCGGGTCTACACCGCCCGCTTCCTCAAGACCCTGAAGCGCAAGGCCCTGGACAAGCTGGACCGTTACCCCCTGCTCTATGACCGGGATGCGGTGGCGGCCATCGACACTATCAAGGATTTCGACAGCCTGGTGACGGCGCCCCTGCATGGCTACCGGGATGCCGACGACTACTGGGCCCGGGCGGCCAGCAAGCCGGTGCTGAAGTTCATCCGGGTGCCTACCCTGCTGATCAATGCCCGGAACGATCCGTTCATGCCCGGCGAGGTGCTGCCCGGACCCGGGGAGGTGTCGGAGCGGGTGACCCTGGAGTTTCCCGACACCGGCGGCCACGTGGGCTTCGTCACCGGACCGTTCCCAGGCGGCTTCGCCTGGCTGCCCGGGCGGGTGCTGGGCTACTTCGAGGCGCTGGCCGGTCCGGCCGTGCTCACGGCCGGGCGCTGAGCAGGCGGCTGAAGTCCGCCTCCGGCATGGGCTTGCCGTACAGATAGCCCTGCAGGATGTCGCAGTGCTCCCGGCGCAGCAGGTCCGCCTGGGCCTCGGTCTCCACGCCTTCCGCCACCGCCACCAGTTCCAGGCCGTGGGCCATGGCGATGATGGCCCGGGTGATGTTGAGGTTGCCGGCGTTGCCGGGCAGGTCGTGGATGAAGCTCCGGTCGATCTTCAGCACGTGGATGGGAAAGCGGGTCAGGTAGCCCAGGGAGGAATAGCCGGTGCCGAAATCGTCGATGGCCAGGCGGGCCCCGGCCAGGGAAAGGGCGTCCAGGATGGACAGGGTGTCGCCCAGGTCGTCCATCAGCATGCCCTCGGTCAATTCCAGTTCCAGGTGGCCGGCCGGCAGGCCATGTCGGGCCATGGCGTCGCGCACCGTATCCACCAGCTCCGGATGGCGGAAATGGCTGGGGGAGAGGTTGATGGCCAGCCCCATGTCGGGCCGGCCCGCATCCAGCCATTGCCGCAACTGGGCGGCGCCGGTGTCGATGAGCCACTCGCTGATGGGCACGATGAGACCGCATTCCTCGGCCAGGGGAATGAATTTGTCCGGTCCCAGCAAACCCAGGGCCGGATGCTGCCAGCGCAACAGGGTTTCGGCGCCGACGATGCGGCCATCCCGGTCCACCTTGGGTTGGTAGTAGGGGACCAGTTCCCGCCGTTCCAGGGCCCGGCGCAGGTCGCTTTCCATGGCCAGCCGCTGCCGTGACTGTTCGTTGATGTCCGGCGTGTAGAAGCCATAGCCGCCGCTTTCATTGCCGTTCTTGACGTAATGCATGGCGGCGTCGGCATTGCGCAGCAGGTCCGCGGCCGTTTCCCCGTCGCCGGGGAACAGGGAGATGCCCG
>DAOQNK010000003.1:40440-42786 GCA_035332045.1 Thiobacillaceae bacterium
TTGCGCAGCAGGTCCGCGGCCGTTTCCCCGTCGCCGGGGAACAGGGAGATGCCCGCGGCGGTGCTGGAGAGCACCTCCTGGCCAAACACCACGTAGGGCGCGCCCAAGACTTCCAGGAGACGGTCGGCGGCCCGGGCGGCGTCCTGGGTGGAGCGGATTTCGCCGAGCAGGACGACGAATTCGTCGCCGCTCCAGCGCGCCAGATGGCCCTCCTCGGCCTCGGTGGGGCCGGACCCCGGGCGGGACAGGTAGTCGCAATCCCGGGACGCGATTTTCAGGCGGTCCGCCACCTGCACCAGGAGGCCGTCGCCGGCGTGGTGGCCGAGGCTTTCGTTGACCCGCTTGAAGCGATTCAGGCCCAGGTGGATCACGGCGAACATCCTGCCGTGCCGGCGGGCATGGCCGATGGCCCGCTCCACCTGCTGTTCGAACAGCAGGCGGTTGGGCAGGCCGGTGAGCATGTCGAAGCTGGACAGGTAGCGGATGGTTTCCCGGCTCTGCTGGCGTTCCGTGATGTCCTGGAGGGTGCCGGCGGCGACCTGGGGTTTCGCATCCGGGCCGAGCTCGCTGCGGCCCCGCACGTTCACCCATTTGATCCGGCCGTCGGGCATGAGCAGGCGATGGGCGATGTCGTAGGCCTCGCCCCGTTCCCGGGAAGCCAGGAAGGTCCGGTTGACCAGGGCCCGGTCGTCGGGGTGGACCCGGGACAGGTAGAGTTCCTGGGCGGGCATGTGATGGCCGGGGTCCACCTCGAGGATGTTGAAGATTTCCTCGGACCACACCGGGATTCCGGAGCAGCGTTCGACGGACCAACTGCCCAGGCGGGCGATGCGCTGGGCCATGGCCAGGCTTTCCCGGCTCCGGGCCAGTTCTTCCAGGGTCTGGCTGGCGCGCAGGAGAAAACGGACCCGGTGGATCAGGATGGAAGGATTGACCGGCTTCACCACGAAGTCCGTGGCGCCCACCTCGAAAGCCCGATGGATGGAGTCGTTGTCGTCGAGGCCGGTCATCATCAACACCGGCACCCGGGCCAGGGCGGGTTGCCGGCGCAGCCAGGCGCAGAACTCGAAGCCGTCCATTTCCGGCATGAGCACGTCCAGCAGGATCAGGCCGGGCACCCATTCCTTCAGCAGGTCCTGGGCGGCGCGGCCATGCATGGCCTCGCGCACCTCGTGGCCCGCCCGGGTCAGGGTCTGGCGGGAGATCATGCGCACCACGGGATCGTCGTCGACGATCAGCAGGGTGCCGGGGGCGTTATTCACGACGGCTTCTCCACGTATCCCGCCAAGGCGGTTTTTACCAGGCCGAACTCGGCCTCGATCATGGCCAGGCTTTCGGCGGCGCCTTCGACGCTCCCGTCCCGCGCCGCCGACTCCATGGCCTTGCCCCGCTCCGCGAGGCGAAGCGCGCCCACGCTGGCGCTGCTGGACTTCAGGGTATGGGCGGCGCGGATCAGCTTCTTGATGTCGCCGCCGGCCAGGGCGTCATGGATTTCCTGGATCAGGGCCGGAACGTTTTCCAGGTAGATGCGGACCAGATCGGCCACCATGCCCGACGCGTCGCCGCCCATCTGGGCGGCCAGTTCGGCCAGCACGGCGGGGTCGAGACTGGCCGAGGCTTCCGGTGCCGGTGCCGGAGCCGGCGCGGGTTCGGCGGGCCTTGTCGCCGGGAGCGTGGCCTCGGTCGCCGGCGTGTCCGGCACTCGGCCGGCCCGGTTCCAGCGCGTCAGCATGTCTCGGAGTTGCTGCTGCTTGTAGGGCTTGGACAGGAAATCATCCATGCCGCAGGCCAGGCAGGCCTCCCGGTCGCCCTGCATGGCGTTGGCGGTGATGGCGATGATGGGAATGTCCCGGTTCGGGGCGTCGCTGGCGCGGATCCGCCGGGTGGCCTCGTAGCCGTCCATTTCCGGCATCTGGCAATCCATGAGGATCAGGTCGGGCGCGTCCCGGGAGAAGGCCTCCAGGGCTTCCAGGCCATTGTTGGCGAGGACCGTGTGGCATCCCAGCTGGTTCAGATGGGCCAGAGCCAGGGACTGGTTGACCGGATTGTCCTCGGCCAGCAGGACCCGCAGGCCCCGCAAGGCGGCGTTGTCCCGGGCCGGGCCGGCGGCGGCCTCGGCGGGGAGGGCGCCGGGACGGATGGCGCGTTCGATGGCGTCCGCCAGTTCCCGGTCCCGGGCGGGTTTCTGCAGCACGGCGACGAAGCCGGCGCCATGGGCCCGGGACATCTGTCCTTCCTCGGCCTGGGAGGTGAGCAGGACCAGGGCGGTGCCGTTGAGGCTGCGGTCGGCGCGGATGGCGGCGGCCAGGTCGAAGCCGCCCATGCCGGGCATCTTCATGTCGATCA
>DAOQNK010000003.1:42886-51573 GCA_035332045.1 Thiobacillaceae bacterium
TGCCGGACCCGGTTGGGGTCGCCTTGGACCCACCTGGGCGTGTCCGGGCGGATGCTGCAGATGATCTCCAGGTCCTTGGCGTTGGCGTGCCGGGCCAGCATGCCGGCCACGTCGTACAGCAGTTGGCCGGGGTTGTAGGCGATGCGCTCCAATTCCATGCGGCCCGCCTCGATCTTGGAGAAATCGAGGATGTCGTTGATGATGGACAGCAGGGTTTCGCCGGATTGCCGGATGGTCTCCCCGTAGCGGCGCTGGGCCGCGTTCAGCTCGGTATCCAGGAGCAGTTCGGTCATGCCCAGGACGCCATTCATGGGGGTGCGGATCTCATGGCTCATGGTGGCCAGGAACTGGGATTTCGCCCGGCTCGCGGTGTGGGCGGCCTCCATGCTCTCCCGCAGCTCCGCGGTGCGCGTCTCCACCTCCTTCTCCAGTTCGTCGCGATGGCGGGCGAGGCGCTCGTCCCGCTTCTGGATTTCACTGAGCATGGAGTTGAAGTTGTCGATGAGGCGTCCCACCTCGTCGTGGCCGGTTTTCTCCGCCCGCAGGCCGTAGTCCCGTTCCCGGGTCACCCGCTGGGCGGTGTCGGAGAGCCGCAGGATGGGGTCGGTGAGATAGGGGTGGAAGCGCCGGCCCACCAGGATCACGGCCACCAGGGCGCCCGCCGCCAGGAGCGCCAGGAAGGCCAGGAAGGACAGCAGGTTGAGCCAGGTGTTGCCGATATCGGCGGTGACTCGCAATTCGCCGATGCGCTCGGTGTCGAGGATGATGGGTTCCGCCAGCGTGATCTGGCTTGCGAACCAGCCGGGCGCCTCGGGACGGGTGGCGCAGGTGGCCTGGACCTGGGGATGGATACGGTAGTCGACGAAACGGCTGCCGTCGGCGCGCAGCACGCAGGCATAGCCGATGTCCGGGTGGGCGCGCAGGGAGGACAAGGTGCCGGCACCGCCGGTCTGATCGCCGAAGGCCAGGGCCGCCTGGAGGTTGACGGCCACGGCCCGGGACAGGGTGGCGAGCTGGTTGATGCTGTCGGCCTTCAGCCGGTAGGTGGCGCCGATGGCCAGGGCCAGGAAGGCGATGGTCAGGGCCGTGCCGGAGGTGAGCAGCAGGGCGTAACGCAGCTTCTTGTGCAGGGGCAGGTCGCTGATGTTGATCCGCGGCATCATGGCAAGACCTTTCCAAGGCGGAGCAGTTGGGCGCTGGGCTTGAGGCCGGCGGCGCGGGTGCTGGCCAGGTTGATGGTGAAGCCGACCCGGTCGCTCGAGACGGTCAGGCCGATCATGCCGCCGTACTCGGCGAATTCACCGACATCGCTGACGGTGAGCACCGGATAGCCGGCCACCTGGCCGAGGAAGGCGTTGAGGCGGCGTTCCTCGTTGGCGCCGATGAACAGCATATGGCAGTTGGTAAGGTCGGACGTGGTGCCGACGGCGCGCACCTGGATTTCACGGCCCTGGCTGAGCCGGCCCTGGAGCTGGGCGAGCCTGCCATCCAGGGCCTGGCCCGCCACGCAGAGTTGGAAACTGCCGCCCCCCAGGGCGCTGGCTGGCCATTCCACGAATTTGGAGAAGTTATAGACAAAGCCGGCCTTGACCGTGTCCGCGCCCGGCCCCTCGGCGAGGGCGCGGGTGGGCGGCATGGGCGTGCCCAGCAGGGCGAGCCCCGCCAGCAGTCCGATCCGCGAAAGTTTCATGGCGGCCTCAGAACTTCCAGTCCACCTTCACGAAGATCGCGCGCTGTATCTCCACGGGCTGGGAATAGATGTTGGTCATGATCTTTTCCAGGTGGGCGGGGTCCAGCAGGTTCTGGCCCACCAGGGCGATCCGCAGGTCCCGCCGGGGCTTCCAGGCTAGGCTCATGTCCAGGGTGGAATAGGCGGAGACGCGGTCGGATCCCAGGGAGTTCCCCCGCAGCTTGCCCATGTGGCGCACCCAGACGTCCCATTGCAGGCGGGGGGTGATGTCCCAGGAAGAACGCAGGGAGGACATCAGGCCGGGGGTGGCGCCCATGAACTCGTCGGCCGTGGACCCCGTAACCACGTCCGTCACATCGAGCCGGAACAGGGAGGTGTTGAACTGCAGGCGCCAATCGGGCCGGGGCAGCCAGTCCAGATTCATCTCCAGGCCGTAGGTGTCGGCCCCGAGGGTGTTGGTCAGGGTGAGCGGGATATAGGGGTTGCCGCCGTTGGGAATCGGCGGGACCAGGAAGTTGTAGATGGCGCCGCGCAGGTCGGTGTATCGATAGTAGTAGGCGGAGAGCTCGGAGGTCAGGCTGGGTGTCCATTGCCGCCGCCAGCCCAGGTCCAGGGCGGCCAGCTTTTCCGAATCCATGTCGGGGTCCCCGACGGTGGCGGCGGGAATGGGCAGGGTGAAGGGTGGCGCGCCGGGCGGGATGATGAAGGCCGTGGTGCCGGTCTCGCCCCGGGAGGGGGTGCGCACGGCCCGGGACACGGCGGCCCAGAGGCTGTCCCTGGCGTCCGGGGTCCAGAGGAGGCGGGCGTTGGGCTGGACCTCGAAGCCCGTGAAAGCGTTGTGCTCGAATCGGCCGCCCAGGGTCAGGCGCCAGGCCCCGGGCGCCAGGGTGATGTCATCCTGGAGGAAGGCGCTGGCGAGGCCGAAGTTCTTGCGGGAGTCGGCGGTGAAGACATAGGGCGTGTCGTAGGTGCGGTCCTTGCTGAAGCGATAGCCCAGGCCCCAGACCACGTCATGGTCGCCGGCGGCCCGATGTTGCTGATATTCGATGTCGAAGGTGTCGATGCGGTAGCGGAACACGCCGAGGTCGCTGTCGCTGTGGTCCAGGTAGGCCTGGACGGCATGGGAGACGTCGCCCGCCTGGCGCTCCCAGCGGCCCAGCAGATGGGCATTGCGGCCATCGCCGTCGGTGCTCAGGGCGGGATTGACATAGGGAAACGCGGCCATGAAGGCCGTGATGGAGTCACCCGCCCGATAGTCGGCCACGCCGCCCTGGAGGGTGATGCGGTCGGCCCCCCGGTTGGCGTCCAGGCGGAACCCGCCCTGCATGCCGCCCCAGTCGTCCGGTCCGTTGCCGCCGCCCACGGCGCGGCCGGGGTCCATGTCCCGGGCCTGGGCATGGATGCGGACGTGGGTGTCCTCGTCCATGGCCCAGCCATAGCGGGCGAAGCCGATGCCCCGGACCTCGTTGCCGGCGGTCAGACTGATTTGACCGTCCAAGGTATCCCGGGCGTCCCGGGTGATGATGTTGATCACGCCGTTGACCGCGTTGGCGCCCCAGACGGCGGCGCCGGGGCCCCGGATCACCTCGATGCGCTCGATGTTTTCCAGGGGCACGTCGCTGTGTTCCCAGAAGACGCCGGAAAAGGCCGGGCTGTAGATGGCCCGGCCGTCCACCAGAACCAGAAGCTTGTTGGCGAAACGGGTGTTGAAACCCCGGATGCTCACCGCCCAGCGGTTCTGGCCGATGGCCGCCACCTGTACGCCGGGGGCCAGGCGCAGGGCCTCGGGAACGCTGGTGACGCCGGCCCGGCGGATATCCTCGGCGCTGATGACGAACACGGCGGCGGCGGTTTCGTCCAGGCGCTGGGCCTTCTTTGACACCGAGGTCACCGTGACCTGCATCAGGTCCTCCAGGCTCAGGTCCAGCAGGTTGGCGTCGGCAAGAGCCCGGCTGCCTTCGGTCGCCCAGGCAGGGGAGGCGATGACGGCCAGACAGAGGCAGAAGACCGGGAGGGGGCGGCAGGAGCAGCGTGAATTCATGATCGGTTGGATCCGGGGCCGGGAAGAGGGCGATCCCCGCAATGAACGGTAGGATCGGGGATTTTCTTGAATGGTTTTCTGGGGGGGCGGCATGCCTGGTACAGGCGTTCCATGCGCCGCAACCCCCACGCCAGCGGGGCAGGGCATGATCCCCATGGAAATAAGTTCTTAGTCATAGATGGCCTTGGCCAGGCCCAGCAGCTGGGCGGAAAGCTTGAGGCCCGCCTCATTGGCGGCGGCCCGGTTGATCCGGAAGGCGAGATGGTTGCCGTCCAGGAAAACCTCCAGCGTGGCGCCGCTGGCGGCGCTGTCGGGAATGTCGCTCAGCACCAGCACCGGCTGGCCGCGCAGGGCCCGCAGCAGGGGGCGGAGGTTGGCCTGCTCGGCGCGGCCCACGAACAGCACTTGGCAGGACCGGCTTTCCTCGAGGGTGTCGGCCCGCTGTACGCGCAGGGTCAGGCCGCGGCTGGACTTGTCCCGGAGGCTGGCGAGCACGGGCAGGACGCTGTCTTCCCGGTAGACGCAGAGGGTCAGGGTCCGGTCCGCCGGCGCCTGGGGCCACTGGACGAACTTGGTGAGGTTGTAGATGAGGCTGGCCTTGGCCTGATCCTCGGTCAGATCGGCCCGGGCTTGCCCCCCCAGTGCCAGCAGGGCGGCTACGAGGTAGGCCAGGCGTTTCACCGGAACCGGTACTCCAGGCCGAGGCTCCAGCTCCGTCCATCCTGCTCGATGCGGTCGAGAGGCGCGAAGTTGACGGAGGCCGGATCGCTGTAACGCTGGTCCAGGAGGTTGGCCACCCGCAAGGAGAGCTCCAGGTCCCGCGCCAGCTTGCGGTTGACCAGATTGAGGTTGACCAGGGTATGGGCGCCGATGCGCTGGCCCAGGTAGTTGTTACGGTTGCCCGTGTACTGGATCTCCAGGCCCGCGTTCCAGCCGGTGTCGAACAGGGGATGGCTCAGGCCGAACTTGGCCAGGTGGCGGGGGGAGTTGTCCAGCCAGCGGCCGGTATCGGATTCGGCCACCTGCCAGGTGTAGCTGCTGTTGAGGTGGAGGCCGCCCTCCCGGCGCAGGTCATGGCGCAGCTCGAATCCCTTGGCCCGGGCACCGCCCTGGTTCTGGAAAGAGAAGAAGCCGCCCGGGAGGCTGACGAATTCGATGATGTCCTCGATGCGGTATTCGAACAAGGTGGCGGCGAGTTGGCCGCCGCCGCCCAGGTGCCGCTCCAGCACGAGCTCCACGGTCCGGATGGTTTCCGGGGTCAGATTGGGATTGGTGATGTAGGTGGCGCCGTCGCTGTAGTAGAGCTGGTAGACGTTGGGCGCCTGGAAAGCCGAACCGTAAAGGGCCTTCAGGGTGGTGTCCGGCGACCAGCGGTATACCAGGCCCAGGCGCGGGTGGAGTTGGTCGGCGCCGCGCTGGGGCTTGTCCAGCCGCAGGCCCAGGTTGGCGGTCAGGTTTTCGCCGAGGGCATATTCGTCATGGGCGAACAGGCCGACGGTCTGGCTGTGGCGGCTGTCCTGGAAATTGACCGGACCGCCCACATCCAGGTTGGTCTGGTCCTGGTGGAGATTGAGCTGGTAGTCGGCGCCCAGCACCCACTTGTGGGCGCCCATGCGGGGGGCGACGTAGCGCAGCTCGGCACCCACCCATTCGCCCTGGACGATGTCCCGGTTGATGTAGGGCAGAACCGGAGGAAGCGGCGCGTTGGCGTCATAGACGTAGTCGCCGACGAATTCGTATCGGCCGTAGAAGAGACGGCCGCTGACCGCCGAATCCGCGCCCAGGGGCTGGTTGTAGGCCAGGTCCAGCAGGGTCTGGGCATCGTCGGTGCGGCTGCCGGGTTGGTTGAACAACTGGCCGTAGGAGGCGTTGGGGATCCCTTTGATCCGCTCGCTGTGGGCGGCCGTCAGGGTCAGGTTGTCCTGGCTCAGCTTGGCGAAGAGGCGCTGGTAGGTGTCGTGGTCCAGGCCCTGGGCGATGCCCCCCAGGGCGGGCAGGGACAGATTCCGGCCCTCGCTGTCGTACCGGGAGGCCGACAGCAGGATATCCAGGCCGCCGTCCGTGCGCGTTCCGTAGGCGACCCGGCCGCGACCGGTGCCGGCATCGCCGAAGTCGCCGGCGATCTGGAGGCCGTCCAGCCCGGCCCCCGACTTGGTGAGGATGTTGACCACCCCGAAATAGGCATTCCTGCCATACAGGATGGAGGCGCCGGGGCCGGGGATGAATTCCAGCCGGTCGATGAGCTCCACGTCCAGGAGTCCCTCGGTACCCAGGAGGACGCTGTCGTAGATGTTGTCGTTGAGCCGGTAGCCGTCCACCAGGACCAGGACGCGGCTGTTGTAGTCCTCCGGTCTTCCGAAGCCCCGGGCGCCCAGGTAGCTGTAGTTGCGGTCGTTGGTGACGTAGAGGCTGGGGAGGCCCCGGAGAATATCGGCCAGGGTGCGATAGCCCCGGGTCTTGATGTCCTCGGCGGTGACCACGCTGGCCATGGACGGGCTGCCGCCCAGGCCCCGGATGTAGTCCCGGGTGCTGTAGACCGGCTGCGCCAGGAGTTCCTCCAGGGAGAGGTCGGTCAGCTCCACGGCCCCGGCGCTTCCAGTGGCGCAGGCCAGGAGAACCGGGAGGGTCCTGGCTGCGAGGAGGCGAGGTCGGAACATGGCGGGCGTGGGCGGCGGGTGGGATGGTGTTTTGGGCTTATCGGCAGGACTTCGGCCGAACTGAACCCTAGCTAGCGGGAGCCGCCACGCCAAGCAGAGGAGGTCCGCCAGACAGCCCGGCTCGCGGACGGTACAATCCCGCGTCGTTTTGCCCTGGTTTCTGCCCGTGTCGCCGCCCTCCTCCCAGCCGGAATCCCTGACCACCACCGAACGCCGCGCCGCCCTCTCCCTGGCGGCCATCTTTGCCCTGCGCATGCTGGGCATGTTCCTCATCCTGCCGGTCTTTGCCCTGTACGCCCGGCAACTGCCGGGCGGCGAGGACCATACGATGGTGGGCCTGGCCCTGGGCATGTACGGTCTCACCCAGGCCGTGCTCATGATCCCCTTCGGCATCGCCTCGGACCGGCTGGGGCGCAAGCCGGTCATCATCCTGGGCCTGCTGCTCTTCGCCGCGGGCAGTTTCGTCGCCGCCGGCGCCGACACCCTGGCCGGGGTCATCCTGGGGCGGGCCATCCAGGGAGCCGGCGCCATCTCGGCGGCGGTGACCGCCCTGCTGGCGGACCTGACCCGGGAGGAGAAGCGCACCCAGGCCATGGCCATGATCGGCGGCAGCATCGGCCTGACCTTCGCCGCCTCCCTGGCCGCCGGCCCGGTGTTCTATCAGTGGATCGGTGTGCCGGGCATCTTCGCCATGACCGGCGGGCTGGCGCTCCTCGCCATCCTGATGGTGCGTTTCGTGACCCCGAGTCCGGGGCGGACGGCATTCCATTCCGACGCCCAAGCCAATCCGGCCCGCCTGAAGGATGTGCTGCGCCATCCGGAACTGCTGCGCCTGGATTGGGGCATTTTTTCCCTCCACGCGGCCCAGATGGCCATGTTCACGGTGGTGCCCATTGCCCTGGTGGAAGCGGGCGGCCTGGATGCCCAGCATCACTGGCAGGTCTACCTGCCCGTTCTCCTGATCTCCTTCGCGCTGATGGTGCCGGCCATCATCTATGGCGAAAAGCGCGGCGAACTGAAGCGGGTGTTCGTCGCGGGGGTGGCCATCATGCTGGCGGCCCAAATGGGCCTGGCCTTTTCCATGGCCCACTTCTGGGGCGTGGTGGCGGCCCTGTTCGCCTATTTCGTGGCCTTCAACATCCTGGAAGCCAGCCTGCCCTCCCTCATCTCCAAGATCGCGCCACCGGAGGCCAAGGGCACGGCCATGGGGGTCTACAACACGGCCCAGGCGATTGGGTTATTCTTCGGCGGCGCGGCGGGGGGCTGGCTTGCCCAGCATTACGGCTACGGCGCGGTCTTCGCTTTCTGTGCCGTCCTCATGGGCGTCTGGCTGGCGCTGGCGGCGGGCATGGCGGCGCCGCCCCGGGTGAAGACCCAGATGTTCCACGTGGGCCCGGTGGGCGAGGCGGACGTGCAACGGCTGCTGGCCCGCTTGCCGGTATTCACCGGGGTCGAGGCGGTCACCGTGCTGGCCGAGGAGGGCGCGGTGCTGCTCAAGGTGGCCCAGACCGGCTGGGACGAGGAAGGTGTTCGGCATCTGTTATCGCAAATTTCTGAAGGGGGATAGTCATGGCTTCGGTCAACAAGGTCATTCTTATCGGGAATCTGGGCCGTGACCCGGAAATTCGCTACATGCCCAGCGGCGATGCCGTCGCCAACCTGCGTATCGCCACCACGGACAAGTTCAAGGACCGTAGCGGCGAGCAGCAGGAAGTCACCGAATGGCATTCGGTGGCCTTCTTCGGCAAGCAGGCGGAGATTTGCGGCCAGTATCTGAAGAAGGGCAGCCAGGTCTACGTGGAGGGCAGCCTGCGCACCCGCAAGTGGCAGGACAAGGATGGCAACGACCGCTACACCACCGAGATCCGGGGCGACCGCATGCAGATGCTGGGCGGCCGGGGTGGCGGCGGCGGTGGCGGCATGGCCGACTTCGACGCGCCGCCGGACAATGCGCTGTCCAAAGGCAAGCCTTCCGGCGGGGGCGGCGGCGGTTTTGGGGACATGGACGACGACATCCCGTTCTGAACACGGGTGGCCTCACCGCCACCGCAGCTTTTTCTGGGGAGCCGACAATGAGATTCAAGCTGATTCTTGCCCTGGGGACGGTCCTGGCCTCCCAGGTCCAGGCCTCGGGGTTCGCCCTGATCGAGCAAAACGCCAGCGGCATGGGCAACGCCTACGCGGGCCAGGCGGCCGTGGCGGAGGATGCCAGCACGGTGTTTTTCAATCCGGCCGGACTCACCTACCTCTCCGGCCGGCAAGTCGTGGTGGCGGGCCATTTGATCCTGCCCTCGGCCAA
>DAOQNK010000004.1:0-1390 GCA_035332045.1 Thiobacillaceae bacterium
TCGTAATAGCCGTGGGAGAGCACGTAGGTGCCGATCATGATGCGCCGCTTGACCTCGGCGCCGAAGCCCTCGGCCCGGGTCTTCTCGTACATGTCGGTCAGGTCCTTGTACTCGGGCGCGCGGTAGCCGTAGCGGACGCCGTCGAAGCGGGACAGGTTGCTGGAGGCTTCCGCCGGCGCCAGCACGTAGTAGGCCGCCACGGAAAGGCTGGAGTTGGGCAGGCTCACGTCCACGGTTTCCGCGCCCAGACGCTTGAACTGCGCAATGGCCTCCTCCACGGCCCTGGCCGTGTCGGCGGACATGCCCTCGGCGAAGAACTCCCTGGGCAGGCCGATTTTGAGACCATGCAAAGGCTTGGCCAGGTCCCGGGCGTAATCCTCCTTCGCCCGCTCCAGGCTGGTGGAATCCCGGCCGTCGAAGCCAGCCATGACGTTGAGCAGGAGGGCGCAGTCCTCGGCGGTTTGCGCCATGGGGCCGCCCTGGTCCAGGCTGGAGGCGAAAGCGATCATGCCGTAGCGGGACACCACGCCGTAGGTGGGCTTGAGCCCGGTGATGCCGCACAGGGCCGCGGGCTGGCGGATGGAACCGCCGGTATCGGTGCCGGTGGCCGCCGGCGCCAGGCGCGCCGCGACGCAGGCGGCGGAACCGCCGGAGGAGCCGCCGGGCACCCGGGCGGTGTCCCAGGGATTCTTCACCGGACCGAAGAAGCTGGTCTCGTTGGAAGAACCCATGGCGAACTCGTCCATGTTGGTCTTGCCCAGGGACGGCATGCCCGCCGCCTTGAACTGCTCGATGACGTGGGCATCGTAGGGCGAGACGAAGTTGGACAGCATCCGAGAGCCGCAGGTGGTCAGCCAGCCCTCGGCGCAGAAGATGTCCTTGTGGGCGATGGGCACGCCGGTCAGCGGACCGGCCTGGCCCGAGGCCCGGCGGGCATCGGCGGCGGCGGCCTCGGCCAGGGACCTGTCCGGGTCCACGGTGACGAAAGCGTTGAGGGTGGGGTTCAGGGCCTGGATGCGGCCCAGGTAGTCCCGGGTCAGTTCGACGCTGGAAGTCTTGCCTTCGGCCAGGAGGGCGGAAATTTGCTTGAGTGTGTGATCTGTCATGATTCTGGATGGCGGTCGCGGACACCCGCCCGTGGCTACTCGATGACCTTGGGCACCAGATACAGCCCGTTCTCGGTCTGGGGCGCGACGGTCTGGAAAGCGGCCCGGCGGTCGGGTTCGGTCACCGCGTCGGCGCGCAGGCGCTGGGCCAGGTCCTGGGCGTGGGACATGGGCTGGACTCCGGCGGTATCCACCGCCTGCATGGCCTCGATGAGGCCGAAAATGCCATTGAGTTGCCCCTGGTAGCCCACGGCCTCGTCCTCGGTCACCCGGATGCGGGCCAG
>DAOQNK010000004.1:1490-50929 GCA_035332045.1 Thiobacillaceae bacterium
CTGACCGGCAAGAAGACCATCCAGGCGGTGGGCATCGAGGCCAAGCAGATGCTGGGCCGTACGCCGGGCAACATTTCCGCCATCCGGCCCATGAAGGATGGCGTCATCGCCGACTTCAACGTCACCGAGCAGATGCTCAAGTTCTTCATCAAGAAGGTCCACGACCGCAGCCTCTTCCATCCCAGCCCGCGCATCATCATCTGCGTGCCCTCCGGCGCCACCCAGGTGGAACGCCGGGCCATCCGGGAATCGGCCATCGGCGCCGGGGCGCGGCAGGTCTACCTGATCGAGGAACCCATGGCGGCGGCCATCGGCGCCGGCATGCCGGTGGCCGAAGCCACCGGCTCCATGGTGGTGGACATCGGCGGCGGCACCACCGAGGTGGGCGTCATCTCCCTGGGCGGCATGGTCTACTCCACCTCCGTGCGGGTGGGCGGCGACAAGTTCGACGACGCCATCATCAACTACATCCGCCGCAACTACGGCATGCTGATCGGCGAGGCCACCGCCGAGCAGATCAAGAAGGAAATGGGCTCCGCCTTCCCCGGCTCCGAAGTGCGGGAGATGGAGGTGAAGGGCCGCAACCTGGCCGAAGGCATCCCGCGCAGCTTCACCATCACCAGCAACGAAATCCTGGAAGCCCTCACGGATCCCCTCAACACCATCGTCTCCTCGGTGAAGTCGGCCCTGGAGCAGACCCCTCCGGAACTGGGGGCGGACATCGCCGACAAGGGCATGGTGCTCACCGGCGGCGGCGCCCTGCTGCGGGATCTGGACCGGCTGCTCATGGAGGAAACCGGCCTGCCGGTCATCGTCGCCGAGGACCCCCTGTCCTGCGTCGTGCGCGGCTCGGGCCGTGCCCTGGAGGAAATGGACAGGCTGTCCACGGTGTTCACCAACGACTGATCGCGGAGCGGGGTGATGGACCAACCCACCCCCCGCGCCACGCCTCACCCCTAGCGCCTCACCCGCAATGTCTCCCGCCCCCCACGCGCCGCTGTTCGTCCGGGAGATGGGGTTGCCGGCCCGGTTCGGGCTCTACGTCCTGCTCTGCCTCTTCTCCCTGGCCCTGGACGCCCGCTACTCCGCCCTGTCCGGCGTGCGGACCGGTCTCAACGCCCTCCTCCACCCCTTGCAGATCGCCCTGGGAAAACCCTGGGAATGGACCCAGAACACCGCCGGATTCTTTGTCATCCACGGCGAACTCACCGCCGAGAACAGCCAGCTCCGCAGGCAGATGGATCTGCTGCGCGCCGGTGGCCAGGACCGCCAGGCCCTGCTCGCGGAAAACGAGCGGCTGCGTGGACTCCTGGCCCTGCCGTCGAGGCCGGGCATCACCCCGATAGTGGGGGAAATCCTGGAAACGGTGCCCGACCCCTTCTCCCGCAAGGTGATCATCAACCGGGGAGCCTCCAACGGCCTGTCTCCAGGTTGGCCGGTGGTGGATGCCGCGGGCCTGGTGGGCCAGGTGACCCGGGTCTTCCCCTGGACCGCCGAGGTGACCCTGATCACCGACCGGGACCAGGGGGCGCCCGTGCAGAACCTGCGCAACGGCCTGCGCCTCATCGTCTCGGGGCAGGGCTCCGACAATCTCCTGGAAATCCGTTTCCTGGACATGCACGCCGACCTGAAGCCCGGCGACTGGCTCTATACCTCCGGCATCGACGGCCTCTACCCCGCCGGGATTCCCGTGGCCCGGGTGGTGCAAACCGAGCCGCCCCGCAACACCCCCTTCGCCCGGGCCCTGTGCCAGCCCCTGGGTGGAGTGGGCCAATACCGGCATGTAGCCATCCTGAAGCCCGACCCCGCCGTCCAGGCCCAGCATGCCGCCCCGCCGGCAAAAGCCGCCCCGACCGCCAAGCACCCCACTGACCGCCATGGCTCGCGCTGAACCCACTCCCGAGCCGCCCCTGTTGCCTCAGGGGGCCGAGCTGGCCGCGCCGCCGACCCGGACCAAGGTCTACGCCAGCCTGGCCCTGGCCCTGGCCGCCACCCTCCTGCCCTGGGACGACGGCATCCGCTGGCTGGTGCCGGACTTCACCCTCATGGCCCTGCTCTACTGGAACATCCGCGCCCCCAGGCTCGCGGGGCTGGGCGCGGCCTTCACCCTGGGTCTCGTCACCGATGTGGCCCGGGGGGTGCTGATGGGCCTCAACGCTCTGGCCTACTGCGTCGCCACCTTCGTCATCCTTATGCTCCAGCGCCGCCTGGAGGCCTTTGATCCGCCCCGCCAGAGCCTGCAGATCGCCCCCGTCCTGCTGGGCAAGGAAGTCCTGGTGCTCACCCTGGGGCTGATGATGGGCTACCGGGACAGTGACTGGCGCTGGCTGGCCGCCGGCGTGACGGCCGGCCTTCTCTGGCTGCCCCTGGCGATCGTGGTGGACCGGGTGACCGGACGGCCCACCCATGCCGCCCAGGCGGGCATGGCCGGGCGCCCCCGGAACTGACCCCGTGGCCAGACCGGTTCGGGCCTTCAGCCTCGCGTCGCCGAGTTTCCCGTGAGCAACCTGCGCCTGATCAATCCGGAGGTGGAATTCCTGCGCTACCGGCGGCGCATGGAAATCGCCGGCATCGTGGCCGCCCTGCTCTTCCTGGCCCTGTTCTCCCGCTTCGTCTGGCTGCAACTCATCCAGTACGACCATTACCACGCCCTGGCCGAGAACAACCGCATCTCCCTGGTACCGGCTCCTCCCTCCCGGGGGGTGATCTACGACCGGGAGAACATGGTCCTGGCCCATAACTTCTCCGCCCACACCCTGGAAATCACGCCTTCCAAGGTCAACGCCAAGCTGGACGAGGTCATCGACCACCTGGGCGAGGTCGTGGCTATCGAAGCCGGCGACCGCAAGCGCTTCAAGAAGCTGCTGGCGGAAAGCAAGAACTTCGAGAGCATCCCCATCCGCAACCTGCTTTCCGAAGAGGAGGCGGCGCGCTTCGCGGTGAACCGCTACCGCTTCCCGGGCGTGGAGATGAAAGCCCGCCAATTCCGCCAGTACCCCTTCGGCGAGGGGTTTTCCCATGTAGTGGGCTACATCGGCCGCATCGGCGAGAAGGATCAGCAGAAACTGGTGGATGCCAGCCTGGACGCCAACTACAAGGGCACCGACCACATCGGCAAGCTGGGCATCGAGGCCACCTACGAACCCTGGCTCCATGGCCGGACCGGCATCGAAAAGGTGGAAACCGATTCCGGCGGCCGGGCGGTGCGCGTTCTGTCCCGCACCGCCCCCATCGCCGGCTACAACATCTACCTGCACCTGGACGCCAAGCTCCAGCAGGTGGCGGAAAAGGTGTTCGGCGATTATCGGGGCGCCCTGGTGGCCCTGGACCCCCGCAACGGCGGCGTCCTGGCCCTGGTCTCCAAGCCCGGCTTCGACCCCAACCTGTTCGTGGACGGCATCGACACCGCCACCTGGAAGGAGCTCAACGACTCCCTGGACCGGCCCCTCATCAACCGGGCCCTGCGGGGCGTCTATCCGCCGGGCTCCACCATCAAGCCCTTCATGGGTCTGGCCGGCGTGGAACTGGGGGTGCGCAAGCCTGGCGACACCATCTCCGACCCCGGCTACTTCGCCCTGTCCGGCAGCAGCCACCGTTACCGGGACTGGAAGAAGGACGGCCATGGCAGCGTCGACCTGAAGCGCTCCATCACCATCTCCTGCGACACCTACTATTACGGACTCGCCCACCAGATGGGCATCGAGCGCATGGCGGCCTTCCTCTCCCAGTTCGGTTTCGGCAAGAAGACCGGCGTGGACCTGGATGGGGAACTGGCCGGCCTCATGCCCACCCCGGAATGGAAGGCCAAGCGCTACAAGCAGCCCTGGTGGCCCGGCGAGACCGTGGTGGCCGGCATCGGCCAGGGCTACGTGCTGGCCACGCCCATGCAACTGGCGGTGGCCACCATGGCCCTGGCCAACGACGGCGTCCTCTACAAGCCCCAGCTCATCCGGGCCTGGCGCGATCCCGCCACCGGCAAGGTGGGCTATGCGGCGCCCCAGGTGCTGGGCCGCATCAAGCTCACCCCGGAGTTCGTGCGGCTGGTGAAGGAGGCCATGGTCGATGTCACCCGCCCCGGGGGCACGGCCGCCGCCGCCGGCGCCGGGGCGCCCTACCTGTTCGCCGGCAAGACCGGCACGGCCCAGGTGGTGGGCATCAAGCAGGGCGCTAAATACGTGGAAAGCCAGGTTCATGCGCGGCATCGCGACCATGCCCTGTTCGTTTCCTTCGCCCCCGCCGACAATCCCAAGATCGTCGTGGCGGTCATGGTGGAGAACGGCGGCCACGGCGGCTCCACCGCCGCCCCCATCGCCCGCAAGGTGATCGACTATTGGCTGCTGGGCAAACTGCCCGCCATCTACGCCCCCGAGGAATCCGCCAGCCAGCCGATCCCGGATGAACAGGAAGACAGCGGCCCCGCCGGGGATAGCGTCGTGCCGCCGCCCGAGGAGATCGCGCAATGATCCAACGCCTGCTGATCCGCCTGGTCGCCCACCTGGACGGCCCCCTGGTGGGACTGCTGCTCCTGCTGCTGCTGGCGAGCACGGCGACGGTGTTCAGCGCCACCGGTGAAAACACCGAGCGGGCCCTGTCCCATCTCACCAACATCGGCGTGGCATTGACCGCCATGTTCGTGCTTTCCCACATCCCGCCCCAGCGTCTCATGCAATTCGCGGTGCCGGCCTACGCCCTGGGCCTCGCCCTGCTGGTGGGCGTGGCGGTCTTCGGGGTGGTGGTGAACGGCTCCCGGCGCTGGCTGGACCTGGGAGTCACCCGCCTCCAGCCCTCGGAACTCATGCGCCTGGCCGTGCCCATGATGCTGGCCTGGTACTTCCACTACAAGCAGGAAACCCTGAACGCCCGGGACTTCATGGTCGCCGCCCTGCTGCTGGTGCTCCCCATCGGACTCATCGCCAAGCAGCCGGACCTGGGCACCGCCCTGCTCATCACCGCTTCGGGCTTCTATGTCCTGTTCCTGGCCGGCCTGTCCTGGAAAGTGATCCTGGGCGCGGCGGCGGCGGCTGGCGGCGCCCTGCCCCTGGCCTGGAACTATCTGCTGCACGACTACCAGCGTCAGCGGGTGCTCACGTTGATCGATCCGGCCTCGGATCCGCTGGGGGCGGGCTATCACATCATCCAGTCCACCATCGCCGTGGGATCCGGCGGGGTGGCCGGCAAGGGCTGGATGATGGGCACCCAGACCCACCTGGATTTCCTGCCCGAGCGCAGCACGGATTTCATCTTCGCGGTGTTTTCCGAAGAGTTCGGCCTCATCGGCAACCTGTTCCTGCTGCTGCTCTATGCCGCCATCATCTGGCGGGGCCTGTGGCTGGCCGCCGGGGCGCCCTCCCTGTTCGGCCGCCTGCTGTCGGGAGCCATCGTACTGACCTTCTTCACCTACGCCTTCGTCAACATGGGCATGGTCTCGGGCATCCTGCCGGTGGTGGGGGTCCCCCTGCCCCTGGTGAGCTATGGCGGGACCTCCATGTTGACGGTCCTGGTGAGCTTCGGCATCGTGATGAGCGCGGCGACGCACAAAAAGCTTGTAAAAACATAGCGGATACGCGCTACACTTGGAGCGCTTTCTCATGTAATGCCGCGCCCATGCCGAAAACTCGCCCCACGCTCCTCATCCTGGTCCTTGGCGCCCTCCTGGCCGGCTGCGGCACCACCCCCACCAAGACCACCCAGAACGACGAGGCGCCGGTCATTCCACCCTACAAGGGCGGCGGCTACTACAAGGACGACGGCCCCGGCGCCAATCCCCCCAGCAATCTGGCGGAAATCCCCGACGCGGTGCCCAAGTGGGAGCCCCTGCACCGCTATGCCAACGACGCCTACAAGGTCCAGGGCAAGGAATACCTGCCGCTCTCTCCTGAGCAGGGCTACAAGGCCAAGGGCCTGGCTTCCTGGTATGGCCGCAAGTTCCACGGCAAGGCCACTTCCTCCGGCGAACCCTACGACATGTACGGCATGTCCGCCGCCCATACCACCCTGCCCTTGCCCAGCTATGCCCGGGTCACGAATCTGGAAAACGGCAAGAGCATCATCGTCCGGGTCAACGACCGGGGTCCCTTTCACGACGGCCGCATCATCGACCTGTCCTACACTGCGGCCTACAAGCTCGACATCCTGAAGGGCGTCACCCCCGTGGAAGTGGAATCCGTCCTGCCGGACAGCGCGCCCACCTCCTTCGCCGCCCAGTCATCCGACGACTTCAACCCCCTGGCCAGCCCCAAGCCCGCCACGGCGTTGCCCGCCGCCAAACCGGCGCCGGGCAACGCCGTCTACCTCCAGCTGGGCGCCTTCTCCAATCCGGCCACCGCCGACGGTGTGCTGGCCAAGGCCACCGCCAAGCTGTCAAAAGCTCTGCCCGGCGTCATGCGCCAGGAAGTGAACGGCCTGCACAAGGTCCAGGCCGGCCCCTTCGCCAGCAGCGAAGAAGCCGACCGGGCCGCCGAACGCATCCAGGCGGAGCTCGGCATCAAGGCGTACAAGGTGGCGGGTTCGGCGCCAGCCCCCCAACCCGCCGAGGTCCAACCCATCGGCACCCCCCCGGCGGGGCCCGTTCCGGCCGCCACGCCTTCCCCGCCGCCGCCCGGGCTCTACCTCCAGTTGGGCGCCGTCTCCAGCGCCGAAGCCGCCGACGCCCTCGCCAGTCGGGTCCGGACCCGCTTCGGCGACAGCCTGCCGGGCCTGACCCAGGTTGCCGCGGGCAATCTGGTAAAAGTCCAGGCCGGGCCCTTCGCCAGCCCGGCCGCCGCCGAGCAGCTAGCCCTGGCCTACCAGCAGGATTTCGGCGTCAAGCCCTACAAGATCAACCGCTGAATTCCCGGGGAACCCCGGCCCCGGTCCCCGGTCCATTCCCGGGCCGGCGGGGCCGGCTCTTATAATCCCCATCCACCCTTCTTTGCACCAAGAACGATGACGCCGTTATTTCGCCTGCTGCTGTGCTTCTGCCTCATTCCCTGGGCCCGGGCCGACCTGCCCGTCCCGCCGCCACCCCAGATCGAAGCCCGGGCCTGGCTGCTGATCGACGCCGCCAGCGGCCTGCCCCTGGCGGAGAAGACTCCCGACGCCAAGGTGGAGCCCGCCTCCCTCACCAAGCTCATGACCGCCTATCTGGCCTTCAACGCCCTCAAGGAGGGCCGCTTGAAGATGGATCAGACGCTGCCCGTGTCGGAAAACGCCTGGCGGGCCGAAGGGTCCCGCATGTTCCTGGACCCGAAGAGGCCCGCCCGGGTCGAGGACCTGCTGAAGGGCATGATCGTCCAGTCCGGCAATGACGCCTGCATCGTCCTGGCCGAGGCCATCGCCGGCTCCGAGGACAGCTTCGCCCAACTCATGAACCAGATGGCCAAGCGCCTGGGCATGACCGGCACCCACTACATGAACGCCACCGGCCTGCCCCACCCCCAGCACTACACCACGGCCCGGGACCTGGCCCGGCTGGCCAGCACCCTGATCCGCGAGTTTCCGGATCACTACAAGTACTACTCCATGAAGGAATACGCCTACAACGGCATCAGCCAGCCCAACCGCAACCGGCTGCTGTTCATGGATCCCAGTGTCGACGGGGTGAAGACCGGGCACACCGAAAGCGCCGGCTACTGTCTCATCGCCTCCGCGAAGCGGGACCAGCGCCGGTTGCTCAGCGTGGTGCTGGGCACGGCCTCCGACAACGCCCGGGCCACCGAGAGCCAGAAGCTTCTGAATTACGGCTTCCAGTTCTTCGAGACCGCCAAGCTCTATCCGGCCAACCAGGCCGTCAGCAGCCTGCGCATCTACAAGGGCAAAAGCGGCCAGGTCAAGGCGGGCTTCACCAGCGACTTCTACGTCACCGTGCCGAGGGGCACCGCCAAGTCCATCCAGGCCCAGCTCATCACCCGGCAGCCCTTGCTGGCGCCGGTGAAGCGCGGCCAGTCCCTGGGCACCCTGCGCCTCACCGCCAACGGCCAGCCGGTGGGCGACTATCCGCTGCTCGCCCTGGAGGACGTGGAAGTGGCCGGGCTCCTGGGCCGGGGCTGGGACAACATCCTGCTGATGTTCAAATGAGGCCCGGGACGTCAGCCTGGGGCTGAAAGCCAACCCGCCCGGCGCCCGCCCCGCATCCATGCCCACCGTCTACCTCAACGGCCGGTTTCTCCCCCTGGACGAGGCGCGCATACCTGTCATGGACCGGGGCTTCCTGTTCGGCGACGGCGTCTACGAGGTCATCCCGGTCTACGACCGCCGGCCCTTCCGCCTGGAAGACCACCTGGCCCGCCTCCAGGCCAGCCTGGACGGCATCCGCCTGGCCAACCCCCACGGCGTCGCCGAGTGGACCCGGCTGGTGGAACGCATCGTCGCCGAATCGGAATGGGATGACGTGGGTGTCTACCTCCAGGTCACCCGGGGCCCCGGCCCCCGGGACCACGCCTTTCCCAGGGAGATCCACCCCACCGTCTTCCTCATGCCCCTGGAACTGCCGTCGCCGCCGGCCACGCTGATCGAGCATGGCGTCGCCGCCCTCACCGCCGAGGACACCCGCTGGTCCCGCTGCGACATCAAGGCCACCGCCCTGCTGGCCAATGTGCTGCTGCGTCAGCTCTCCGTGGACGCGGGTTGCGCCGAGACCCTGCTCATCCGGGAGGGCTGGCTGATGGAGGGTTCCGCCAGCAGCGTCTTCCTGGTGAAGGACGGCGTGATCCTGGCGCCGCCCAAGTCGAACCTCATCCTGCCGGGCATCACCTATGACGTGGTGCTGGAACTCGCCGCCCGGGAAGGCCTGGCCGTCCGGGTCCGGCCCCTGGCCGAGGCCGAATTGCGCCTGGCAGACGAGGTCTGGATCACGTCCTCCACCAAGGAGATTCTCGCGGTGACCCACCTGGACGGCCAGCCGGTGGGCACGGGTGAACCCGGTCCCCTCTACCGTTCCATGATCGCCCTCTACCAGACCTACAAGCGTACCGTCATGCGCGGAAAGGCCATGCCTTGAGCGAAGAAGACACCCTGCTCGCATTCCCCTGCGACTTCCCCATCAAGATACTGGGCAGCCACCGGGACGACTTCGCCCAGACCATGGTGGCCATCGTCCTGCGCCACGCCCCCGATTTCGCCGCCGACGGCGTGGCAATCCGCGCCTCGTCGTCGGGCAACTACCTCTCCCTCACCTGCACCATCCGCGCCACCTCGAAGGCGCAACTGGACGCCCTGTACCGGGAACTTACAGGGCACCCGATGGTGAAGATGGTGCTCTAGCGCCGGGCCCTGTCACGCGCCGGCGTGGCCCCGGGGGCCGTCGCGGCGGAAATCCAGGTGGCCATCGATGACCGTGTACGACACCCGTCCCTGCATTTCCAGGCCCAGATAGGGACTGTTCTTGCCGAGGCTGGCCAGGTTGGCGGGACTGACGACCCAGGCCGCGTCCGGATCGAACAGGCACAGGTCGGCGGGACGGCCGGTGGCGATGTGGCCCGCGTCCACGCCCAGGATGCCGGCGGGCTGGTGGGTGATGTAACCCAGGGCCCGGGCCAGGGGGATGCCAGCCTCCCGGGCCCATTTCAGGGTCAGGGGCAGCAGCAATTCCACGCCGGTGGCACCGGGGTCGGCTTCCTGGAAGGGGAGTTCCTTGGCGTCGTCGTCCACCGGGGCGTGGTCGGAGCAGATGGCGTCGATGGTGCCGTCGGCCAGGCCCTTGCGGATGGCCTCCCGGTCCCGCTGGCTGCGCAGGGGCGGGATCAGGTGGCAATTGGCGTCGAAGTCGGCGGTGTCCATTTCCGACAGGTGGACGTGGTGCACGCCCACGTCGCAGGTGATGGGCAGGCCGTCGTGCTTGGCCCGGCGCACCATCTCGATGCCGGCCCGGCTGGAGAGGCGGGCCAGGTGCACCCGGGCGCCGGTTTCCCGCACCAGCAGCAGGATGGTGGAGATGGCCACCGTCTCGGCGGGCACGGGGATGGCGGGCAGGCCGTGGCGTGCGGCGACGACGCCGTCGTGGGCCACGCCCTCCCGGCCCAGATGGGCGTCCTGGGGTCGCAGCCACAGGGGCAGTTCGAAGGTCTTGGCGTATTCCATGGCGCGCAGCAGCACCTGGGTGTCCACCAGGGGCGCGTCGGCCTGGCTGAAGGCCATGCAGCCGGCCTCGTGCAGTTCGGCCATCTCGGTCAGGCGCTCGCCCTTGAGTTCCCGGGTGAGGGCGCCGATGGGATAGACCCGGGGGCCGGGCATGTGCTTGGCCCGGAACTTGAGCATTTCCACCAGGCCCGGCTCGTCCAGGGGCGGGTCGGTGTCGGGCGGGCAGGCCAGGGACGTGACGCCGCCCACGGCGGCGGCATGCATCTCGGACTCCAGGGTGGCCCGGTATTCCAGGCCCGGTTCCCGCAGGCGCACGGACAGGTCCACCAGGCCGGGGCAGACGACCAGGCCCGTGGCGTCGATGACCTGGTTGGCGTGGAAGTCGGCGGGCGCGTCGCCGACGCCGACGATGTGGCCGGCGGCCACGAAGATGTCCCGCACCGCATCCAGGCCGGAGGACGGGTCGATGACGCGGCCGTTCTTGATCTGGATCTTCATGCTTGCGCTCCCTGGGGGCCCACGCCCGCCAGCAGGCTCATCACCGCCATGCGCACGGCGATGCCGAAGGTGACCTGGGACAGGATCACGGACTGCATGCCGTCCGCCACCGCCGAGTCGATCTCCACGCCCCGGTTCATGGGGCCCGGGTGCATGACGATGGCGTCGGGCTTGGCCAGCTTGAGCTTGTCCGGGGTCAGGCCCCAGTGCTTGTAGTACTCCCCGGCGCTGGGCAGCCGGGAGCCGCGCATGCGCTCGTTCTGCAGGCGCAGCATCAGCACCGCGTCCACGTCCTTGATGCCCTCGCTCATCTTGTGGAAGACGTGGACGCCCAGGTTCTCCACGTCCCGGGGCAGCAGGGTCTTGGGGGCCACCACCCGGACTTCCGGGCAGCCCAGGGTGGTCAGGGCGTGGATCTGGGAGCGTGCCACCCGGGAGTGGAGCACGTCGCCGACGACGGCCACCCGCAGGTTGTGGAAGCCACCCTTGTAGTGGCGCAGGGTGAACATGTCGAGCAAGCCCTGGGTGGGGTGGGCGCAGCGGCCGTCGCCGGCGTTGACGACGTGGATGTGGGGCGCCACATGGCGGGCGATGAGGTGGCCGGCGCCGGCGGCGGCGTGGCGGACGATGAACATGTCCGCCTGCATGGCGGACAGGTTGGCCACCGTGTCCAGCAGGGTCTCGCCCTTGCTCTGGGACGAGGCGTTGATGTTCAGGTTCACCACGTCCGCCGACAGCCGCTTGGCGGCGATCTCGAAGGTGGTGCGGGTGCGGGTGGAGTTCTCGAAGAAGATGTTGAAGATGGCCTTGCCGCGCAGCAGGGGGACTTTCTTCACGTCACGGTCCTGGGCGGAGACCGTGATGAAGGAGGCGGCGGTGTCCAGGATCTGGGTCAGGATGCGGGCCGGCAGGCCCTCCAGGGTAAGGAGGTGGCGCAGGCGGCCGTCGTCGGTGAGTTGCAGGTTGGCGCTCATGGTGTGTTCAGCCCCTCCGCTTCATGACGAAGTGCAGGCCCTCCGTCTCGTTCTTCTCCAGGGAGATGTGCTCGTCGGCCGGCAGGTCCAGGCGGATGCCGGCGAAGTCGGCGCAGATGGGCAGTTCCCGGCCGCCCCGGTCCACCAGGACCGCCAGCCGGATGGCCGCCGGGCGGCCATAGTCGAACAGCAGATTGAGGGCGGCGCGGATGGTGCGACCGGTGTAGAGCACGTCGTCCAGCAACAGGATGCGCCGATCCTCCACATCGAAGGGGATATGGGAGGGCTTGGTTTCCGAATGCAGGCCGATGCGGGCGTAATCGTCCCGGTAGAAGGCGATGTCCAGCACCGCCCGGGGAATGTCGAGTTTCAGGCGCTCGGCCAGAACATCCATGATCCAGACGCCGCCGGTGTGGATGCCCACCAGGGCACAGTCCGGACGTATATGGGGCGCGATCTGTTCGGCCAGGGCGTCGATGAGGGCATCAGGCGTGGGCAGGTTGGGAGGCATGGCTTTGCTCGAAATAGTCCTGAAGAATCCGTTGGGCCGCGAGGGCGTCGTCCAGCCCCTTGCGGTCACGGCCTTTCACCCCGGCCTCCCGCAGCCGCAGGTCGGCGTCGAAGGAGGTGAGGCGTTCGTCCACCAGGACCACGGGCAGCTTGAAGCGGCCCTGGAGCTGGTTGGCGAAGCGGCGGGCGCGGCGGGAGAGGTCGTGCTCCGTGCCATCCATGTTCATGGGCAGGCCGGCCACCAGTTCCCGGGGCCGCCATTCGGCGATGAGGGCGGCGATACGGCCGAATCGGGCCTCGTTGGCCTCGCCGGTGATGGTTTCCAGGGGATGGGCCAGACGGGTCTCCCACTCGCCCACGGCCACGCCGATGCGTTTGATGCCGAAGTCGAAAGCCAGGACCGTCCCCTGCCTCAAGCGTGGCCCGCCTCTTCGGACAACATGGTCAGGTCGATGCCCAGCAGCCGCATGGCGGCGTGGACCCGCTCGTCGGCCGGCAGGGCGAAGATCACCTCGGGATCGGCGGGCACGGTGAGCCAGGCATTCTGCTTGATCTCATCCTCCAGCTGGCCCGGACCCCAGCCCGCATAGCCCAGGGTAACCAGGATCTCGGCGGGGCCTTCCTTTCTGGCGGTGGCTTCCAGGATGTCCTTGGAGGTGGTGAGGCCGATGCGGTCGTTCACCGCCAGGGTGGAACCCCAGTTGCCCACCGGGCGGTGCAGCACGAAGCCCCGCTCCACCTGCACCGGTCCGCCGTAGTAAACCGGGCTGCCGCGCAGTTGCTCGTCCTCCAGATCCAGGCCGATCTGGCTGAACAGGGATTCCATGTTGAGCTCGATGGGCCGGTTCACCACCACCCCCAGGGCGCCCTGCTCGCCGTGATCGCAGATATAGGTCAGGGTGCCGGAGAAATTGGGGTCCGCCATGTTGGGCATGGCGATGAGGAAATGGTCGGTGAAGTTGGCGTTGTCCATGATGGGCACCCCGGATTGTTGGACCATTGTAACCCCACACACGGGCCCCCAATATCCGGGTGAGCACTCATCGGAAACATCTATGGATACCGCCCTGGTCTGGTTCCGCCGCGACCTTCGACTGACCGACAATGCCGCCCTGTTCCACGCCCTGGAGGCCGCCCGGCGGGTACGGGCGGTGTTCGTGTTCGACACGGATATCCTGGAGACCCTGGCCGACCGGGCCGACCGGCGGGTGAGCTTCATCTGGCGGAGTGTGGCCGAGCTGAAGGCAAGCCTGGAGGCCCGGGGCGGCACCCTCCAGGTGGTCCACGGTTCGGCCCGGGAGCGAATCCCCGCCCTGGCTGCCGCCTGGGGTGCCGAGGCCGTGTTCGCGGCCCGGGACTACGAGCCCTTCGCCACGGCCCGGGACGCCGCGGTCGGCGCCAGCCTGGCGGCCGACGGCCGCCGCCTGGCCCTGGTCAAGGATCAGGTCGTTTTCGAGACGGACGAGGTGCTCACGGGGGGAGGCCGGCCCTTCCACGTCTTCACGCCTTACCGGCGCGCCTGGCTGGCCAGGCTGACGCCGGCCCGGTACGCCCCGCATCCGGTGGCCTGGCGCCTGGACCGCCTCGCCGGCGAACCGCCCACCCCCCTGCCGACCCTGGCCGACCTGGGTTTCCAGGCCAGCGAGACGCCCCCGGCTGGCGAGACCGGCGCCCGCCACGTGCTGGCCGGCTTCCTGGAACGGCTCGATCAATACAAGGCCCGGCGCGACTTTCCGGGCATCGAAGGCACCTCCCGGCTTTCCGTCCACCTGCGCTTCGGCACGGTCTCCATCCGGGAACTGGTGCGCGTGGCGGCGGAGGCGGCGGGCGAGGGCGCCGAAACTTGGCTCTCGGAGCTGACCTGGCGGGAGTTCTATCAGATGCTGCTCTGGCACTACCCGGACTCGGCCGAACACGCTTTCCAGGCGAAGTTCGACACCCTCCCCTGGCCCAATCCGGCAGGCCATTTCGAGGCCTGGGCCGAGGGCCGCACCGGCTATCCCATCATCGACGCGGCCATGCGCCAGCTCAACCGGACCGGCTACATGCACAACCGCCTGCGGATGCTTGCCGCCAGCTTCCTGGTGAAGGACCTCCACGTGGACTGGCGGCGGGGGGAACGCTACTTCGCCGAGAAGCTGCTGGATTACGACCAGGCCGCCAACGTGGGCGGCTGGCAGTGGTCCGCCGGGGTGGGCACCGACGCCCAGCCCTGGTTCCGGATATTCAACCCGGTAACCCAGTCGGCCCGCTTCGACCCCGGGGGACGCTTCATCCGTAGCCAGTTGCCGGCCCTGGCCGGCCTGCCGGATCGGGCGATCCACGCGCCCTGGACCCTGGACGCCGCCACCCAGGCGGCAGGCGGCGTGGTGATCGGCCGGGACTACCCGCCTCCCCTGGTGGCCCATGCCCGGGCCCGCCTGCAAACCCTGGCGCTTTTCAGGCAGGCGGCGGATCAGTAGATGGTGGACGCGCCGGGATTGATGATGTCGATGACCTCGAAGGCCTGGGCCAGGGCATCGACGCGCGTGCCCTCCAGAACTTCCGGTCCGAGTCCCAGGATTTCCGCCGCCACCGGATCGTAAGCCGGCTGCCAGGGTCCGGGCGGCTCCCGGGACTTCAGGCTTGGCGCCAGACTCGCGGCCAGGTCCCGGGCGACGTGGAGGAGGGCCGCCTCTTGGCGGTAAGTGTCAGCCCGGCCAGGTTCCAGTTGCGCGCCGATCACGATCTGGAAGAACTCCGGCAGTTTCCAGATGGCCATGAGGGCCGCGCCCAATTCAGCATAGGTAAAACCGAACACCCGGCGCTCCGCGTCAAGGAGGGTGGCCTCTCCCGCCGTCCGGGCCTGAAGGACTTCCCGATAGCGATCCGGCTGGCGGCTGTAGAACACCAGGCGGCCGATGCCGTGCATGAGGCCCGCCAGGAACAGGCGCTCGCCTTCCCGGACCCCGATCTGGTCGGCCAGCAGGCGGGCCACGACGCCGCAGGTGGCGCTGTTGTCCCAGAAGGTGGCCATGTCCACGAACTCCTCGGGAATGCCCTTGAAGGCCCGAGTGACCGACGTGGCCAGAACCAGGTCGCGCAGGGCCCGCTCGCCGATCAGGACGATGGCATGGGAGACCCGTTCCACATGACGCGCCCGGCCGAAAAGGGGACTGTTGGCCAGGCGCAGCACCCGGGCCGCCAGGGCGGGGTCCAGTTCCACCACCTCCGCCAGCTCGCCGGCGGAGTGCTCGGGATTCCGGATCAGATCATTCACCCGCAGCGCCGCCTGCGGCAGGGAAAACAGCGCGCCCGCGTCCTGGGCCAGGGCCTGGGGGGTCATGACTCGCCTCCGCTATGTATTCAAGCCTGCCTTAACGTTGGGGTATCGGAAGCGAAAGCGCAACTCCGTTTTCACCCGGCCGTTGAGCAGGCGGCGGGATTCGCTCAGAAACGTGCGCATGGCCGGCGTCACCGCCGCCATCACGTCCGCCCGGGGAAGGCGGGGCGGCCTGGGAAGGCCCAGGTGGTCCGCGACGACGTCGAACCAGTCACCCATCTTCAGGCCGCTGTCGTCCACGGCGTTGTAGATCCGGTTGGCGCGGCCCCGGAACAGGGCGGCCAGGGCCAGGCGGGCCAGGTCTTGGGCATGGATGTGGTTGGTATGCACATCGTCCTCGGCGACGATGGCGGGCAGGGCCTTGCGCACCCGATCGGCGGGCAGGCGGTCGCCGGCATAGATGCCCGGGGCGCGCAGGATGGCCACCCGCCGGCCGTCCCGGCCCCAGGCCCGCAGGCTGGCTTCCGCCGCGGCCCGGCGCTTGGCCCGGGCGTTGTGGGGCCGGGCCGGCCGGGTCTCCGCCACCGCCGCGCCGGCGCAATCGCCGTAGACCCCGCTGGTGCTGATGTAGACCAGGGCGGGCGGGCGCCCGCGGCGGGAAGCGGGGGCGGGAAACCGGGACAAGGCGGCGAGCAGATGGCGGGTGCGAGGATCCGTGTCGCCTTCGCCGGGCGGCGGCGCGAAGTGCAGGATGGCATCCGCCAGGCCCGCCAATCGCCTCAGGCTGGCGCGGTCATCCAGGTTGCCGGCGATGGGCGTCACCCCGGCCAGGCGCAGTGCGTCAAAGCGCTCAGGCGAATGGCTCAAGGCAAGGATGCGGGCGCGGCCGGCCAGTTCGCGGGCAACGCGCAGGCCCACGTCCCCGCAACCCACAATTAGAATTCTCATTTTTACCCATCAGGAAATGATCGTGTCTTACCAGGTCACCATTCAACCCAGCGGCCACCAGTTTACCGTCAACCCGGGTGAAACCCTGCTCGCCGCGGCCCTCAACGCCGGCTTCTCCCTCCCCTACGGCTGCCGGAACGGCGCCTGCGGCGCCTGCAAGGGCCGGGTTCTGGCCGGCGCCGTCGACTACGGCACCTTCCAGGAAAGCGCCTTGTCCCACGAGGACAAGCTCAAGGGCCTGGCCCTGTTCTGCTGCGCCAAGGCCGAAAGCGATCTCAGCATCGAAGTGAAGGAAGTGGGCGCCTCCCGGGAAATCCCCATCAAGACCCTGCCCTGCCGCGTCGAAAAAATGGAACGGCTGGCCACCGACGTGATGGCGGTCTGGCTCAAGCTGCCGGCCAACGAGCGCCTCCAGTTCCTGCCCGGCCAGTACATCGACTTTCTGCTCAAGGATGGCCAGCGGCGCAGTTTTTCCCTGGCCCACGCGCCCGAAGAGGACGCCCTCCTGGAACTCCACATCCGCCATGTGCCCGGCGGCCACTTCACCGAACACGTGTTCGGCGCCATGAAGGTGAAGGACATCATGCGCATTTCCGGCCCCTTTGGCAGTTTCTTCCTGCGGGACTCCGACAAGCCGGCCCTGTTCGTCGCCGGGGGCACCGGCTTCGCCCCCATCAAGAGCATCCTGGCCCACGCCTTCCACCACCAGGTGGAGCGCCAGTTTGTCCTCTATTGGGGCGCCAAGGATCTGGCCGGTCTCTACCAACCCGGCGTGCCGGGCGAGTGGCAAACGCGCCAAGCGAACTTCAGCTTCATCCCGGTGCTGTCCGAGGCCGGCCCGGCCGGAAACTGGCCCGGCCGCACGGGTCTCGTGCACGAAGCCGTGCTGGCGGACTTCGCCGATCTGTCAGGCTACGAGGTCTACGCCTGCGGTGCGCCGCCCATGGTGGCGGCGGCGAAACGGGATTTCACCGCCCGGGGCCTGCCGGATGACGCCTTCTTCTCGGATTCCTTCGAATTCCAGGGGCAGACCGCCGGTTAGCCGTCCTGCCGGGGCCGCTCCGCGAGACGCCTGGCCAGGTCGGGCGCCATGGCCGCGTCTCCCGCCTTTTGCGCGAAGTGCCGGGCACGCTCGGCGTCGCCGTCCAGATGGGCGCGCATGGCATCCAGCAGGGCCTTGTCGGCCTTGTCGCGACGCCGCTTCTCCCGCCACGTCCGCAGGTCGCCGGACAGGTTGAGGGCGATGCCGGCCAGGCGCAGCACGGCGTGGGCGAGCAGGATGCCGCCGACCAGCAGAAGCAGGGCCAGCATGAAGGAAAGCTCCAGGCGCCAGGGCGGGTAGACGACGATGACATAGCCCTGGTCCAGACGGGCCACCAGGGTGAAAGCCACCGCCAGGGCGAACAGGGCGAGCATCCATAAAGCCGCGCGCATCAGGGTCCCTTGCGGGCCGCCCGGATGGCCTGGAGGCTGGCATCGAGGCGAGCTTCCTTGAGGGCCACCGGGGCCTTGAGCAGATCGTCCAGACTGGCGACGAAGGCCTTGCCGCCCGCTTCCTGACGGTTGAAATACCGGCCGGCCCAATCCCGGGCGGCGCCCAGATCGGCCCGGAAGCTGACTTCGTCCCGCTGCAGCAGGGCCAGGCGGGCGGACAGCAGGCGCAGCTTCAGGTTCTGGCGCAGGAAGTAGTTCTGGGAGGGCGTGAGCAGCGGCAGCTCGGGATGGTCCAGGCGGCGGATGCGGACCAGATCCTTGAATTCCTTCCAGAACTCCTGGGATAGCCGGACCAGGGTGTCGGCGGTGCCCCCCTGGAGCGATGGGCTGGCGGGGGGCGGCGGTTCCGTCTCCGATTCCGGCTTGAGGCCGTCCACGGCCTGGACCAGGACCTCCAGGCGGCCGTTGAGACCGTCGATATCGGCCGCGGGCAGCAGCTTCAGCCGCGCCAGATCCTTGCCCATGGCGGCGCGCAAGGCCGCGAACTGGGGCTTGTTGAGGTGGGCGAGACGGGTTTCGGCGGCTTCCAGGCCGATGAGGGCGGCACGGACGTTGCCCGCCAGCTGAAGCTGCTGCTGGGCCAGAAGCAGGGTCTGCTCGATGTCGGCCACCACCCGTTCGTCCTGGCTGCGGGCCAGGTCCTGGTACATGGCGGTGAGGGCGAGTTGCTGGTCCTGGGTCTCCTGGGCACGGTTTTCCAGGGCCACCAGACGGTTCTGCAGGTCGGCCAGGGCATCGTTGGCGGCCTTGGCGGCAGCCCGGGCGTCCCGGCTGGCGGCGTCGAATTCCCCGATGCGCCGGGCCAGTTGCACCTCCAGCTGCCCCATGCGGTCATAGGTGCTCCAGGCGAAGCCCAGGCCCGCCACCAAAGCAAGAAGCGCCGCGGCCAGGGCGGCCGGGGCCACCCAGGGCGCCGACCAGAGGGGAGAACGATCAGGCGGGCTTTCGAACATGGGTGAAGTATTCCACAAGGGCGTCCAGCAAGCCCCCTTCTCCCGGGCCGGTGGCCCGGGCGGAGGCGAAACCCAGGCGCCGCGCCTTGTCGGCGATGCGGGGATGGGGGGCGAACAGCGGCAGGCCCTGGAGGATATCGCCGCCGCCCAGCATGGCCAGCAGGTTGTCCAGGGTCTCACCGCTGAACACCGTCACCGCGTCCAGCCGCCTCGCGGCCAGGGCGGCCAGGACCGGCCCCGGATCGGCGGCGGGACGGCCGCGCCGGTAGCATTCAGCGTGGCTCACCTGGGCGCCCCGTTCGCGCAGCGCATCGGCCAGCCACTCCCTGCCGCCTTCGCCGCGAAAGACCAGGATGCGCCGTCCCGCCACGTCCGCCAGGGCCGGCAGGGCCAGGAGGTGCTCGCTGTCGGCCCCGGCCTCGGGCACCAGATCCGGGACGATGCCCCGTGCCGCGAGCGCGGCGGCGGTACCCGGCCCGACCGCCGCCACAGGGACGCCGGCGGGCCAGGCGCCCACCGCCGCCAGGCCCCACTCCACCGCCGTCGGGCTGATGAAGATCGCCAGGTCGCGTTCCTCCAGGCGATCCAGGGCCGCCGCCAGGGCTTCGGGCATACCGGTGGGCTGGATTTCCAGGGCGGGAAACAGCAGGGGCGCCGCCCCCAGGGAGGCCAGACGCTCCGCGAGGCCGGCCGCCTGAGCGGCCGGGCGGGTGACCAGCACCCCCACGTCCGCGAGGGGCCGGCTGGCGGTCATTGGGTGCGGTGGATGAGTTCCGCCAGCAGGCGGTCGGCGCCTTGTCCGATGAGGTCCTCGGCGGCGGCGAGGCCGACGTGCTCGGGGGCGTCCAGGGGCCCTTCGGCAACGGCGCGGAAGAAGCGAATGCCCTCCAGGTCGGCCACGAAGGCCCGCAACAGGATGCGATCGCCCCGGGCCACCGCGAACCCGCCGATGGGGGCCTGGCAGCCGCCCTGGAGCCGCCTGCTCATGGCCCGCTCGGCCAGCACGCAGGCGGCGGTTTCCGGATCGTTGAGGGGCGCGAGCAAGGCCGCCAGTTCCGGATTGCCGGAACGGATTTCGATACCCAAGGCCCCCTGGCCCACGGCGGGCAGGCTTTCCTCGGGCTCCAGCAAGGCGGTGATGCGCTTTTCGAAACCCAGGCGCTTGAGGCCGGCGGCGGCCAGCAGGATGGCGTCGTACTGGCCCTCGTCCAGCTTGCGCAGGCGGGTGTTGACGTTGCCGCGCAGGGTGTCGATGTTGAGGTGGGGCAGGCGGGCCCGCAACTGGGCCTGGCGGCGCAGGCTGGAAGTGCCGACCCGGCCGCCGGGAGGCAGGGATTCCAGGCTGGGATAACGGTTGGACACGAAGGCGTCGCGGGGGTCTTCGCGCTTGGAGATGGCGGCCAGCTCGAAGCCCTCGGGCAGGTCCATGGGCACGTCCTTGATGGAATGGACGGCCAGATCGGCCCGGCCTTCGGCCATGGCCACCTCCAGTTCCTTGACGAACAACCCCTTGCCGCCGATGCGGGACAGGGGCGAATCCAGGATCTGGTCCCCCTGGGTGGTCATGCCCAGCAGTTCCACCTCCAGCCCGGGATGCAAGGCCATCAGCCGGGCTTTCACGTGTTCCGCCTGCCAAAGGGCCAATTGGCTTTCCCGGGTGGCGATGACTATCTTCTTAAGCATGTTCGTACTATTTCTAATGGTCGCGCCCAGTCTCTAAAATGGCCCGACGGATGCAAGGAAAGCGGCGATGAAGCAGGCGATGGCGTGGCTCTTGGCGATTGTAACATGGGGTTCCGGCCTGGCCCTGGGCGAGGAGGGCGTGCCCTATGCCCGGGATCTGATCAAGGACGGCCGGGCGGCCCGGGACAAGAACGGCCTGGTCCTGGTGGTCTTTTCCGGCGCCTTCTGCTCCTACTGCGAGACCGTGCTCAACGAGTTTCTCATCCCCATGAGCCGCAACGCCGACTACCAATCCAAGCTGGTCATGCGCAAGGTGGAGATTTCCAGCACCCTGGAACTACGGGATTTCCGGGGCCACAAGGTGGAGCACCGCAAGTTCGCCGGGGACAGCGGCGTGCGCATGGTGCCCACGGTGATGGTCTTCGACGCGGAAGGCCGGATACTGGCCAAGCCCCTGGTGGGTCTGAGCACGGTGGACTACTACGGTTTCTATCTGGACCAGGCCATCAACCAGGGCCTGGACAAGGTCCGCACCGCCACCCTCCACGACTTCATGAATCCTTGAACTGGCCGGCCACGTAGGCCTTGGCCACGTGGGCCTGGCGCCGGGACACCGGCAGGCGCTCGGGCCAGTCGCGGAGCACCGCCAGCCAGTGGCCTTCGCCCTCGTCAGCCTGGCGCTGGAAGCCCAGCAGGTGCCGCCTGGCCACCAGACAGTTGCGGTGGATGCGCAGGAACTCCCCCGCCAATTCCTCCTCCAGCTTCATGAGGGGCTCGTCCAGCAGGTATTCCCTTTCCCGGGTGCGCACCGTGACGTAACGCAGTTCGGCGCGCAGGTAGAGGACGTCCACCAGGGGCACACGCCACAGGCGGCCGGGCTCCTGGATGGCGAAATGATCGCGCCGGGGCGGCGCCTCACCGTCCTGTGCCGCTGCCGGCACGATCCGGGCCAGAGCCTCCCGCAGCCGCTCCAGGCGAACGGGCTTCAACAGGTAGTCCACGGCCCGCAGTTCGAAGGCGCGCAGCGCGTGCTCGTCGTAGGCAGTGACGAACACCACGGCCGGCGGCCTCGGCTGGGCGGCCAGCCGGCGCGCCGTCTCCAGTCCGTCCTGGCCCGGCATCTGGATGTCGAGCAGGATGACGTCGGCCGGCGTATCGGCCACTCTCGCCAGGGCCGCTTCGCCACTGTTGGCCTCGGCCACCACCCGGGCCGGCGGATCTCCCTCCAGGTCCTCGATCAGGCTCGCGAGCCGGGCCCGGGCCAGGGCCTCGTCATCGACGACGATGACTCTAAGGGGCTGGCTCATGGTCCGTCAGCCTCAAGGGCAGGGCCATCTGCACCACGAACTCCCCCCCCACGGCGTGGGCGGAAAGCCGGGCCTCGGCGTCGAAGTGCAGGACCAGGCGCTCACGGATATTGCCCAGGGCCATGCGGTTGCCCCGCCGCACACCGCCGCCATGGACCGCGCCGGCCGCATCGGGAAGCCGGAAGGGATTGCGCACCACCACGGTGAGCCGCCCCTCCTTGACGAAGATGTCGACGCCGATCCGCCCACCCTCGGGCAGGGGCTCGATGCCGTGGCATACCGCGTTCTCCAGCAGGGGCTGGAGGATCAGGGCGGGCATCTGGGCCGACCGGGGCGCACTGTCCACCCGCCAGTCCACGGCCAGGCGCTCGCCCAGGCGCAAGGCCTCCAGGTCCAGGTAGGCCTGGGCCAGGTCCAGTTCCCTGCCGAGGCTGGAAAGCTGCCGGTTGTCCGCCATGAGCATCCTGTAGAGCTCCGCCAGGTTTTCCAGGGCGCTTTCCGCCCGGCCGGGATCGGAGCGCATGAGGGACAACACGCTGTTCAGGCTGTTGAACAGGAAATGGGGCCGTATCCTGGCCTGCAAGGCCTGAAGCCGGGCTTCCGCCAGGGCCGGGGAACGCAAGCGGGCTCGCCAGTCCAGCCAGGTGGCCATGGCGAAGCCCGCCAGGCCGCCCAGCAATGTGGCCCGGGGCAGGCCGCTGGTGGCCAGGCTCAGGCCGCCCAGGTCGGGAAACTGGAAGAACAGGAAGCCCTGCCAGACGAGGGCGCAAGCCGCCGGCAGGGACACCGCCACGGCCAGGTAGCGGCGGCTGGAAAGTCCGGCCAGGCGCGGAGACGCCAGATAGAGAATGAGCAGGCAGGCCAGCAGGGGGGGCTGCACATAGGCCGAGTAGCCCAGATAGGCCCAGACGGCGCCGGCGAGGCCCTCCGCCGCGGCCAGGGCGGCGGCCAGGGCCAGGGCCTGGACGCCCAATGCGACCCGCAACAGGATGCCCAGATTCCGGAAATCGGGCAGCGGGGGTCGGGTCTCCTGGTTCTTCTTTGTCATAATCCGCACCTTACAGAAATTTCCCGTATCCCCGCCATCCCCCATGAGCCCATCCGATACGCCCCAAGCCGACCCGGTCGCCTGGTCCGGCCGTTTTTCCGAGCCGGTCTCCGAGCGGGTAAAGCGCTACACCGCCTCCATTCCCTTCGACTGGCGCCTGGCCCCCTTCGACATCCAGGGCTCCCTGGCCCACGCCGCCATGCTGCACAAGGTGGGCGTCCTCTCCGATCGGGACCTGGCCGACATCCGCCAGGGGCTGGGCGAAATCCTGGCCGACTTCGAGGCGGGCCGCTTTGCCTGGAACCTGGACGACGAGGATATCCACTTCAACATCGAGCGGGCCCTGACCCGCAAGGTGGGGGATGCCGGCAAACGCCTGCACACCGGCCGCTCCCGCAACGACCAGGTGGCCACCGACGTGCGCCTGTGGCTGCGGGACGCCATCGACCGCCTGCAAACCCTGATCCGGGCCGCCCGGGCCGCCCTGCTCGACCAGGCGGAAGCCCACGCGGCCACCGTCATGCCCGGCTTCACCCATCTCCAGGCCGCCCAGCCGGTGACCTTCGGCCACCACCTCATGGCCTGGCAGGAAATGCTGACCCGGGATGCGGAACGCCTGGCCGACTGCCGCAAGCGGGTCAACCGCCTGCCCCTGGGCGCGGCGGCCCTGGCGGGCACCAGCTTCCCCATCGACCGGGAATTCGTGGCCCGGGAACTGGGCTTCGACGGCGTCTGCGAGAACTCCCTGGATGCCGTGTCGGATCGGGACTTCGCCATCGAATTCCTGGCCGCCGGCGCCTTGATCATGACCCATCTGTCGCGCATGTCCGAAGAGTTGGTGATCTGGATGACGCCCCGCTTCGGCTTCATCGACCTGCCGGACCGCTTCTGCACCGGCTCCAGCATCATGCCCCAGAAGAAGAACCCGGACGTGCCCGAGCTGATGCGCGGCAAGACCGGGCGCATGAACGGCCACCTCATCGCCCTGCTCACCCTGATGAAGGGCCAGCCCCTGGCCTACAACAAGGACAACCAGGAGGACAAGGAACCCCTGTTCGACGCCGTGGACACCCTGGCCGATTCCCTGGCCCTCTTCGCCGAGATGGTGCCCGGCATCGTGGTGCGGGCCGAGCGCATGCGCCAGGCCGCGGTGGAGGGCTTCGCCACCGCCACCGACCTGGCCGACTACCTGGTCAAGAAGGGCCTGCCCTTCCGCGAGGCCCACGAGGCCGTGGCCCGGGCCGTGCGGGCGGCGGAACAGAAGGGCTGCGATCTGGCGGATTTGTCCCTGGGCGAGCTGCAAGGCTTCTCGGCCCTGGTCAGCGAGGATGTCTACGCCGTGCTGACCCTGGAGGGGTCGCTGCAGGCGCGCAATCACGTCGGCGGGACGGCGCCGGAGCAGGTCAGGGCGGCGGTGGCGCGGGTGAGGGCGCGGTTGGGATAGTGGGGTTGGGTTCCCTCTCCCGCGGGCGGGGCGAAAGCGGGGTTTCGGCGAGCATGTCTCGCCGCCGCTGAAGCCGGCCGGCTATGCAAAGACGGCCGAGGGCAGTCGCTAGTGCGAAGGCCTTTCTTGGGCTGAGTCATTGTTGCGACGTAAGGGACGGCAGTTTGGCCGGGGGTTGCCCGGCGGCAAGTTACTTTCTTTGCCACGCGGCAAAGAAAGTAACCAAAGAAACCGCGCCCCACTTCGCCGCCCTTCGGGTTCCCTCGCCTGAGCAAAAGCTTCGGGCGGCTGCGTAACTCGCCCTTCGGGCTCAAACATACTCGCCGAAAGCCCCCGAAGCTTTCGCCCAGGCGAGGCGGCTCAGAGGGGAGCAAACCGTCGCATGGTGACGCCTTTTCCCCTTCTGACGCCCCCGGCCAGAGCCATAGACCTTACGCGTTGGGAGCAATGAAACACACCCCTCGCCCCGGCCCTCCCCCGCCTGCGAGGGAGGGAGCACAACGCCCAGCCTACGAATCGCGCCGCTGCGCCGCCTCCAGCGTGTTCTGCAACAAGGTCGCCACCGTCATGGGCCCCACGCCCCCGGGAACCGGGGTGATCCACGAGGCCCGCTCGGCGGCGGCGGCGAACTCGACATCACCCGCCAGCTTGCCGCTGTCCAGGCGGTTGATGCCGATATCCACCACGATGGCGCCCGCCTTGATCCAGGCGCCTTTCACCATTTCCGGCTTACCCACGGCGGCCACCACCAGGTCGGCCTGGGCCACGTGGCCGGGCAGGTCCCGGGTGGCGGAGTGGCAGACGGTGACGGTGCAGCCGGCCAGCAGCAGTTCCAGGGCCATGGGCCGGCCCACGTGGTTGGAGGCGCCCACCACCACGGCGTGCTTGCCGCGCAGGGATTCGCCGGTGGCTTCCAGCAGCTTCATGACGCCGTAGGGGGTGCAGGAGCGCAGCAGGGGGTCCCGCACCGCCAGGCGGCCGATGTTGCAGGGGTGAAAGCCATCCACGTCCTTGTCCATGCGGATCGCCTCGATCACGGCCTTGTCGTCGATATGGCGGGGCAGGGGCGACTGGACCAGGATGCCGTCCACGCTTGGGTCGTTGTTGAGCCGGTCGATGAGGGCCAGCAGTTCCGTCTGGCTGGTGCTTTCCGGCAGATCGTGGGAGAGGGACAGCACGCCGGCGGTTTCGCAGGCCCGGCGCTTGTTGCGCACATAGATGGAGGAAGCGGGATCGCCGCCCAGCAGGATGACCGCGAGGCCGGGGATGCGCAGGCCGGCGGCGGCGCGTTGGGAAACCTGGCGTTGGATGTCCTGGAGCAGGGCGTCGGCGATGGATTTGCCGTCGAGGAGGCGGGCGGTCATGGCGAGGGAGCTGGGCGGGGAAACCCGCCTATTCTAGCCAAGGCCCCGTTCCCGGCGTTGCTTTTTGACGGGTGGCTGGGTACATTTCCCGGCCCCGTCGGGGTGTAGCGCAGCCCGGTAGCGCGCTTGCTTTGGGAGCAAGATGTCGGAGGTTCGAATCCTCTCACCCCGACCACCTTCACCATCCCGGCCTCCGTCCCCATGCCGGCTTTCCACTGCCCGTAGCTCAATTGGATAGAGCACCAGCCTTCTAAGCTGGGGGTTACTGGTTCGATCCCAGTCGGGCAGGCCAGTCTTCCCACCCAGCCCGCCGGCATGCCGGCCATCAGTCCGGCAGCAGGCTCCGCACGTAGCGGCTCATCTCCGAAGTCGGCGTGCCATACAGAAAGACCCGCGCCAGCTTGCCCGCCGGGTCGATCACATAGGTATTCACCGAATGGTCCACCGTGTAGCTGCCGCCGGTGGGCACGTAGCGGAAGGTGGCGCCGTACTGGGCGGCCACCCGGCGCAGTTCCGCCTCGCCGCCGGTCAAGGCCTGGATGCCGCCGCCAAAGTGGGCGATGTAGGGTTCCAGCACCTCGACCGTATCGCGGCCCGGGTCGACGCTGACGAAGATGGGCTGCACCCGGGCCCGCTTGCCGGGCGGCAGGCCGTCCAGCAATTGCTGGAATTGCAGGAGTTCGGTGGGGCACATTTCCGGGCAGTAGGTGAAGCCGAAGTAAAGCAGCACCACCTTGCCCCGCTGGGAGGCGAGGGAGAAAGGCGCGCCGCGCGGCGTGCGCAGGGTGAAATCGCCGCCCAGGGGCGGCTCGGCGGCCGGAGCGGCCAGGGCCTGGGCAGTGGCCAGGATCAGCAACGTGGCGAGACGGCGGAGCATGTTCATGACGGAGTTCCAGTCGGGGACCCTTCAATTAGCAGAAAGCATGCCCGGCTGGAAATGGCCCTGGATGGCGGTCGGGGGCAGGGCGATGTGCCACCGGCGTGACACTTTGTCTCGCGCTTTGACTTGGCTTGGGTATATTGGAGGCTTGCGCATCCCCGGACCCCCAGCCGGGACCCCATACAGATGCCGGGCCCTCTGCCTGGCCTGCTAATTGCTAAAGCTGGATCGGAGCGATGTATAGGCGGGAAATCTTGGAACATGCCCGATTGGTAAACGCCGTGGTGGGCCATGGCGGGTCCATGGAACCGGTGGAGGTGATGCCGGCCATTGCCCGTTCCTGGAACCGCTGCGCCCATGAATTCGGCCTGGATCCCAGCCGGGACGAGCCCGTGGTGATCCTCAGCGGCCGGGAACTCAAGGACCGCCAGGAACCCCTGGCCCGGCTGCGGGCCATCGCCCAGGGCGAAATGGCCACCCTGTACCAGCAGCTTTCCGGTTCCGGCTTTTCGGTGCTGCTCACCGACCGGGACGGCGTCGTGCTGGACTACCTGGGCGACCCGTCCTTCACCGAATCCGCCGCCGAGACCGGCATGGTGGAAGGCGCCTGGTGGAACGAGCGCCACCAGGGCACCAACGGCATGGGCACCTGCGCCATGGAACAGCGGCCCATCCTGGTCCACCACAACGAGCATTACCTGTCCCGGAACGTGGGCCTCACCTGCTCCGCCGCCCCCATCTTCGACCACGACGGCCAACTGATGGCGGTGCTGGACGCCTCCAGCTTTTCCCACATGGCCCAGCAGCACACCCTGGTGCTGGTGAACATGTCGGCCCAGATGATCGAAAACCGGGCCTTCCTCTGCCGCTTCCGGGAGCAGTACGCCCTGCGCTTCCACAGCCGGCCCGAGTTCATCGGCACCCTGTGGGAAGGGGCTCTGGCCTTGGACGAGGGCGGCCGCATCCTCGCCGCCAACCGCAGCGCCCTGTTCCAGCTGGGCCACAAGAAACCCGGCGACCTGGTGGGGCGCACCCTCCCGGAAATCTTCAACACCGGCCTGGATAGCCTGCTGGGGCGCAAGACCCAGGGCTGGCTGAATCCCGTGCCCCTCTACGAGGCCAAGCAGGGCAGCCGCTTCTTCGGGCTCATCCGGCCGCCCGAGCACCGCCCGGAACCGCTGGCGCCGCCGCCCCGCCGGGCGATGGCCCCCAACGCCACCGGCTCGGCATCCGCCCGCCTGGTGCGCCTGGATGCCCTTCAGTTCGGCGATCCCACCATGGAATACAACGTGCGCTGCGCGAAGCGCGTCCTGGCCCGGGACATTCCCATCCTGCTGAGCGGCGAGACCGGCACCGGCAAGGAAGTCTTCGCCCAGGCCATCCATTGCGAGCAGAGCGGTCCGGCCCGGCCCTTCGTGGCGGTGAACTGCGCCTCCATCCCGGAATCCCTCATCGAGAGCGAGCTGTTCGGCTACAAGCCCGGCGCCTTCACCGGCGCCAGCCGGGAAGGCCGGCGCGGCAAGATTCTCCAGGCCAGCGGCGGCACCCTGTTCCTGGACGAGATCGGCGACATGCCGGTCATGCTCCAGGCCCGCCTGCTGCGGGTCCTGGAAGAACGGGAAGTCATCCCCCTGGGCGGCGAGACCCCGGTCAAGGTGGACATCAAGCTCATCAGCGCCACCCACCGCAACCTGACGGACCTGGTGGCCGAGGGCCGCTTCCGGGAAGACCTCTACTACCGTCTCCAGGGCATCACCCTAACCCTGCCGCCCCTGCGGGACCGCCACGACCGGCGCGAACTGATCCGCCACGTCCTGGCCCAGGAATGCGCCGGCCAGGAGGAAGCCAGCCTGAACGACACCGCCCTGCGCGCCCTGGAGGCCTATCCCTGGCCCGGCAACATCCGCCAGCTGCGCAACGTGCTGCGTACCGCCCTGGCCTTGCGGGAAGGCCGGGAAATCACGCCCGGAGACCTGCCCGAGGAAATCATCCGGAACGCGCCCGCCCCGGCCAAACCCGAGGCCGCCGCCGCCGAGCCGCCCGGCCTCACCGCCCTGGAAAGCGCCGAGCGGGAGGCCATCCTGCGCAACCTGGAAAAATGCCGCTGGAACGTCACCCTGGCGGCCCGGCAACTCCACATCAGCCGCAACACCCTGTACCGGAAGATGAAACACCTGAACATCCGCGTCGAAGGGGAGGAATGAATTGCCGGAAACTCCCCGCATCGCCTGGGGCCTCACCGGCTCCGGCCACTACCTTCGGGAAAGCCTGGAGATCATCGACACCCTGCCGGCCGTGGACCTGTTCGTCACCAAGGCCGCCGATGAAGTGCTCAGCATGTACGGCCTCCCCCTCAAGACCCTGCGCGAGAAGCACCGGGTCTATCAGGACCACACGGCCAGCAGCGTGCCGGTGGGCTTCCTCTACGGCGGCCTCTACCACACCCTGATCATCGGCCCGGCCACCTCCAACACCGTGGCCAAGTGCGTCGCCGGCATTTCCGACACCCTGGTCACCAACCTGTACGCCCAGGCCGGCAAATGCCGCATCCCCAGCATCGTCTTCGCCTGCGACTGCGAGCCCACGGTCATCACCGAGGCGCCCGGCGGCCACGTCACCCTCTATCCCCGGCCCATCGACCTGGAAAACACCGCCCGGCTGAAGGCCTACCCCCACACCACGGTGGCGGAGAGCATCGACGCCCTTAAGGCCGCCATCGACGCCCGCCTCGCATGCCTGAGCGCATCCTGTTCCTGACCGGCCGCCTGGCCGAACCCCAGTTGCGGCGGGTGCTGACGGAGCTGGGTGACGAGACGGAAGCGGGCTTCACCTGGGAGGTGCGGGTCCTGGGCGTGCAGGTGGCGGCCCTCATGACCGCCGACATGATCCGCCGCCGCCTGGAAGACACCGGCGGCGCCGACCGCATTCTGGTGCCCGGCCGCTGCCGGGGCGACCTGGCCCCCCTGACCCGGCATTTCGGCGTTCCCGTGGAACGGGGGCCGGACGAACTCATGGACCTGCCGGAATTCTTCGGCCGCCAGCGCGCCGCGCCGGACCTGTCACCCCATGGTGTGCTGATATTCGCCGAACTGGTGGACGCGCCGCGCCTGTCCCTGGACGCCATCCTGGCCCAGGCCACCGCCTACGCCGCCGACGGCGCCGACGTCATCGACCTGGGCGGCCTGCCCCAGACACCCTTTCCCCACCTGGAGGAAGCGGTGGCCGCCCTCAAGGCGGCGGGCCACCAAGTCAGCGTGGACTCCCTGGACCCGGAGGAACTGCGCCGGGGCGGCCGGGCCGGCGCCGACTACCTGCTCTCCCTCACGAGCGAGACCCTGCATCTGGCCGACGAGGTGGCCTCCACCCCGGTGCTGATTCCCGCCCGCCATGGCGACCTGGACGACCTGGTGGCCTCCATGGAGCGGCTGGAGGCCAAGGGCCGCGCCTACCTCGCCGACCCCATCCTGGACCCCCTGCCCTTCGGCCTCGCCGCCTCCATCGCCCGGTACCACGCGCTGCGCCGCCGCAAGCCGGATGCCCCCCTTCTCATGGGCACGGGCAACGTCTCGGAACTGACCGATGCCGACACGCCGGGCATCCATGCCCTGTTGCTGGGCATCATGGCCGAGCTGGACATCCGCGCCCTGCTGACCACCCAGGTGAGCCCCCATTGCCGGAGCGCGGTGCGGGAAATCGATGCGGCCCGGCGCCTCATGTTCGCGGCCCGGGAAGCCCAGAGCCTGCCCCGGGACTTTTCCGATGCCTTGCTGGGCCTGCGTCAGCGCAAACCCTTCCCCTACGGCGCCGGGGAAATCGCCACCCTGGCCGGCGCGGTGAAGGACCCGAGCTTCCGGGTCCAGGTGAGCCCCGAAGGCGTCCACGTCTACAACCGGGACGGCCTGCATACCGCCACCGACCCCTTCGAGCTCTGGCCACGCCTGCAACTGGAAGGGGATGGCGGCCACGCCTTCTACATGGGAGTCGAGCTGGCCCGGGCCCAGATCGCCTGGCAGCTGGGCAAGCGCTACGTCCAGGATCAGGAACTGGCCTGGGGCTGCATGGCCCGTCCAGACTTCCCCGCTCCGGACCGCCCCCGGAACAGCGAACCGCCATCGAGCAGCGAACCATGAACCTGATCCACGAAACCCTGGTCACCACCGCCACGCCCCAGGGCGGCACCCACCTGGCGCCCCTGGGCTTCCGCCGGGAAGGGGAATTCATCGTCCTGGCCCCCTTCCACCCTTCCCGGACCCTGGAGAATCTGCGTGCCACCGGTCTCGCCGCCCTCAACCATACCGACGACGTGCGCGTCTTCGCGGGCTGCCTCACCGGCCGCCGGGAATGGCCCCTGGTGCCCTGCGCCGACATCGCCTGCGGCCGCCTGGCGGACTGCCTGAGCCACACGGAACTGGAAGCCGTCCGGGTCGAGGACGATCCGCTGCGGCCCCGCTTCCTGTGCCGGACCCGCGCCAGCTTCAACCATGCCCCCTTCCCGGGCTTCAACCGCGCCCAGGCGGCGGTCATCGAGGCCTGCATCCTGGTGAGCCGCCTGGCGATCCTGCCCGCCGACAAGGTGGACAGGGAAATGGCCTACCTGGCCATCGCCATCGACAAGACGGCGGGACCCCGGGAACAGGAAGCCTGGGCCTGGCTGAACCGGCGCATCGCCGACTTCCGCCAGGAAGGCCCGACGCCATGAGCGGCTGGCTGGCCAGCGTCACCGGCGCCGAGGAAGCCCGCCTGGCCCTGGCGGCGGGCGCCGACCTCATCGATTGCAAGAATCCGGCCGCCGGCGCCCTGGGCGCCCTGCCCCGCGCCACGGTGGCCGAGGTGCTGGCCGCCGTGGGCGGCCGCAGGCCGGTCAGCGCCACCATCGGTGATTTTCCCGACATGGCGGTCGAAGCGGTGGTCGCCGCCGCCGAAGCCATGGCCGCCACGGGCGTCGACTACGTCAAGATCGGCCTGTTCCCCGCCCCCGGCCTGCCGGACTGCCTGGAGGCCCTGGCCGCCCTGGCCCGCCGGCAGCCCCTGGTGGCGGTGCTGTTCGCCGACCGGTCGCCCGATTTCGGGCTCCTGCCCCGGCTGGCCCGGAACGGATTCGCTGGCGTCATGCTGGATACGGCCGGCAAGACGGGCGCCGGCCTCCTCGACCACCAGCCCCTGGCGGCCCTGGCGGCGTTTCTCGCCGCCGCCAGGCGCCAGGGCCTGCTGGGCGGCCTGGCCGGCAGCCTGGGCCTGGCGGACATCGCCCGCCTGCGGCCCCTGGGCGCCGATTACCTGGGCTTCCGTGGCGCCCTTTGCGCCGGCGGCCGGCGCCAGGCCGGCCTCGATCAGGCCGCCCTGGCCCGGGTGGCCCGGGCCCTGGCCGTCCCCATGGCCGAGCCGGCCTGAACGCCGGCTCCGGGTTTCACCCGGTATCCGTCGACATCGTCTCGCGTTACGCTTGCCGCATCGCCACACCCGATCCCGACGTCATGAAGGCCTCCTGGAAGGAAAGCATCTACCTGCAGCGCGAACGGCTGGCGGGACTGCTGCGCGACCCCCTGGAACGCCTGGCGGCCCGCTGCGCGCCAGTCTGGGGTGACCGGCCGGGCCTGAACGCGGTCCTGCTGGACGGTTTTCCCGGCATTCCCCACTGCACGTTTCTCTACTGCATCGGTTTCGACGGCATCCAGCTCTGCGACAACGTCAGCGCCGAGGGCCTGGCACCGGAACATTTCGGCCGGGACCGGTCGCGCCGCCCCTACATGCAGGAAGCGGTGCCCGCCTGGGGTTTCCTGCTGTCCGACGCCTACATCAGCCTGATGAAGCAGCGCCCCTCCCTCACCGCCCTGCAGATCGTGCGCAGCGCCGAGGGCCGGCCCCTGGGCTACCTGGGGGCCGACTTCGACCTGCGCGACCTGCCGGTCACCGCCGAGCTCTACGAGGAGCCCGGCCACTGGCGCCAGGTGCGGGGCGACCCCTCCATCCGGGGCATGGTCTTCCAGCAGTGCCGCACGGAAAGCGCCCTGGACCGCCACATGGAAAAGGGCCTGTCCATCCTGGAGGAACTGCTCACGGAACGGGGCGTGTTCCAGTGCGTCATCCACTTCTCCAGCAGCCAGGCCACCCTGTGGACCGTGGACGACCCCTACCGCTACCGCATCCTGGACCAGGAGGCCCTCTCCGACCCGGACATCTGCCTGGTCTACCCCCCCTGCCCCTACCCCACCGAGGCGGTGGTGCCGGCGGAGGACGTGGCCCGCATCCTGGAACATCTGCGGGACCTGCGCATGGCCGACGAGAACATCTACCTGCGCATGTCTTCCCTCAACCTGTTCAATGGCATGATCAGCCTCACCTTCTCCTGCGACGGGACGCACTACATGCGCCACGACGAGTTCCTCGACAAGGGTAACGAGTTCTGGTTCGGCACCGCCGGCTGAGGCCGGCGGCTCAACGCGGACCGGGCCGGGCCTGGCGGAGGGTGGTCAGGGCGGCCTCGAAATCGAAGGCCGCCACCTGCTCCTCCAGGGCGGCCGCCGCCGTGCCCAGGGCCGCCGCCAGACTCGCGGCGTGCTCGCGAACATGGCTGGCGGCATCCACGTTGCCTTCCGCCAGCAAGCGCTCCAGATCATCCAGGACGGTCTCCAGCCGCTCCCCCGGCGGCGGCGGCGGCGCGGTCTCGCCGCACGGCGCGGCGAGACCGTCCATGCCGCCGGCCAGGGCGGCCTGGGCCCGTTCCACGGGCGCCAGCAAGGTTTCGATTTCCTCCACGGCGCGGGCCTCGATGATGGCGCGCTCCACGGCCGCCGCGGCCGCCTGGATATCCACCGCCCCCAGGGTGGCCGCCACGCCTTTCAGGGAATGGGCGAGGCGCCGGGCTTCGGCCCAGTCGCCGGCGGCGAGTTTCTCCCTCAGCTTGCCCATGTCGCCGGCGTGGGCGCACACCAGCTTGCCGAGCATGACCACGTAGCGTTCCTGCCGGTGGTTGAGGCTCTTCAAGCCGATTTCCGGGTCCAGGCCGGGTATGGCCCCCAGCCCGGCCAGGCGCGAAGCGCCCCCCTGGTCGGCCGGCGGCGCGGCGACCGCGGGCGGCGGCGGCGAAGCCGGGGTCCCCAGCCAGCGCTGCATGGTGGTGTAAAGGACATCCGGGTCCACGGGCTTGGCCACATGATCGTTCATGCCCGCGTCCAGGCAGCGTTGGCGGTCCTCGCCAAAGGCGTTGGCGGTCATGGCCAGGATGGGGGTGCCGGACCAGCCGGGCAGGGCCCGGATCGCCCGGGTCGCCTCCAGGCCGTCCATCTCGGGCATCTGCATGTCCATCAACACCAGGTCATAACCGCGCCGGCCCGCCATGGCCAGCGCTTCCCGGCCATCTCCGGCCATATCCACCACCAGGCCGACCCGCTCCAGCAGCTCCCGGGCCACTTCCTGGTTCACCTCGTTGTCCTCGGCCACCAGGATGCGCTTGCCCGCGTGGTAATGGCGCATGCCGGCCTCGACGTTGCTGGCGTTCATCTGGAGTGCGGGAAGCGGGCCCGCGCCGCGGCCCCGACCCAGCCGGGCCGTGAACCAGAATGTGCTGCCCTGGCCCGGTACGCTTTCGACGCCGGCCTCGCCGCCCATGAGTTGGGCCAGGCGGCGGGTGATGGCCAGCCCCAGGCCGGTGCCGCCGTAGCGCCGGGTGGTGGAAACGTCCGCCTGTTCGAAGGCGGTGAACAGGCGCGCCTGTTGCTCGGGGGCGATGCCGATGCCGGTGTCGGTGACGGCGAAGCGGACCAGCAGGTCCTCCGCGCCTTCCTCGAGGAGGCGGGCCTCCAGGCGGATGGAGCCTTGTTCCGTGAACTTGATGGCGTTGGCCAGGAAGTTGAGCAGGGCCTGGCGCAAGCGGGTGACGTCGCCATTCAGGGTGGCCGGCAGCGTGCCCATGTCGACGGAGAAGGTCAGACCTTTCGCGTGAAGCTTGTCGCTGACCAGGGAGCGGACCTGGTCCACCAGGGCTTCCGTCGAGAACTCCGTCATCTCCAGATTGAGCCGGCCCGCCTCGATCTTGGAAATGTCCAGGATGTCGTTGATGACCGTGAGCAGGTGGTGGGCGGCCCCGTCGATCTTGGCGAGCTTGTCCCGGCTGTCCGGGTCGCCCAGCTTGCGGCCCAGCAGGTGGGTCAGGCCCAGGATGGCGTTCATGGGCGTGCGGATCTCGTGGCTCATGTTGGCCAGGAAGGCGCTCTTGGCCTGGTTGGCGGCTTCGGCCTGCTGCTTGGCGACGAGCAATTCCTGCTCCGCTTGCTTGCGGTCGCTGATGTCGCTCAGGAAGGTGATGAAGTGGGAAGGCGAATCGCCTTCCGCCTCCACGAGGAACAGGCTCACCTCCAGGGGGAGCAGGCGGCCGTCCCGGGTCCGGTTGACGGTCTCGAAACGGCCGAACTTCCGGCGGCGCAGCTCCTCCGTGGCTTCGTGGAACCGGCCGGGGGCGATGTTCGGGTCGATGTCGGGCACCGACATGGCCAGCATTTCCTCGCGGCTGTAGCCCACCATTTCGCAGGCGCGCTGGTTCACGTAGAGGAAGTGGCCGCTGTGGATGTCGACCCAGTGGATGGCGATCCCCACCCGATCCATGGCGAACTGGGTTTCGCTCAATTGCCGGTGGGCCTGCTTCAGGTCTGCCGTGCGTTCAGCCACCAGCTCCTCCAGGTGGTGGCGGTGTTTCTCCAGCTCCTCCTCGGCCCGCTTGCGTTCGGTGATGTCCCGGGCGATGCCCAGCACCCCCAGGACCTGCCCCTTATCGTCATACATGGGCGTCTTGATGGTCTGCAACAACTCCTTGTGGCCGTCACTGGCGAAGCGCACTTCCTCCTCGTTCATGGTCGGCTTGCCGGCGGCGATGGCCGCCCGGTCATTGTTCCGGAAGAAATCGGCCATCTCCCGAGGCTGGAAGTCGTAGTCGGTCTTGCCGACGATGTCGGCTTCCGGGGCGCCGAAGAACTCCTCGAAACGGGGATTGCAGGTGAGGTAGACCCCTTCCGGGTCCTTCAGCCAGACCAGGTCGGGGATGCTGCTCACCAGGGTACGCAAGTGGTCCTCGCTCTCCCGCAGGGCGATTTCGGCCATCTTGCGCTCGGTGATGTCCCGGTTGCTGCCGCTGCGGCCGATGTAGTCGCCTTGCGCGTTGAAAAGCACGCGGCAACGGTGGCCGATCCAGCGTTGGGACCCATCCTTGGCGAGGATGCGGAAGTCCAGGGTGAGTTCGTCCTGCTCGTTCTGGTCGAGGTGGCGCAGATAGAGGGCCTGATCGTCCGGATGGACGATGCGTTCCATGAGCGATGAATCCGCGAGGAAGGCCTCCGGCCCATAGCCGCAAATCGCCTCGCAGGCCGGCGAGACATAGAGAAAGCGGCGCTCGGCGTCATGCCAGAATATCCAGTCGCTGGCGTTGTCCGCCAGCAGGCGGTAGCGGGATTCGGAATCCCGCAGGGCCGCCAGGGCCCGGACCTGTTCGGTCACATCCTTGTCCAGGCCCCGATAGCCCAGGAGTTCCCCCCCCGGCCCCAGGATGGGCGTTCCGTTGGTCTGGACGTGATGGGGCGTGCCATCCCGGGCGAGACAGATGTTATCCAGGTCCCGGAAGGGCGCCTTGCGGGCAACGATGGCCGCGAATTCGGCTCCCACGCTTTCCGCCTCCTCCGGCGGCATGATGTCGAAGGGGGTCTTGCCCAGCAGGTCTTCCGGCGTGTAGCCCAACAGGGCGGTGACACTCTCCGAAACATAGGTGTAGCGGCCCTGGGCATCCACTTCCCAGACCCAGTCGGCGGAGGCGTTGACGATGTCGTGGAAGCGGTGTTCGCTCTCCCGCAGGGCGGTTTCGGCCGCCTTGCGGGCGGTGACATCCAGAACCAGGCCGATGACCGCCGGCTGGCCCTGGTAATCGAAGGCCCGGCCATGGACCTCCACGTCGAGGGTGGTGCCGTCCCGGTGCAAGCCCACGAACTGGTATTTCAGGTCGCCCACTTCCCAATCCAGGCGGCGGCGGATGTTCTCGGCGACCCGCGAGCGGTCCTCGGGGGAAACCAGGGCGCTCACGGGAATCCGGTCGATCACTTCCTCCGGCGAGTCGTAGCCGAAGATCGCCGCGAAGCCGGGGTTCACGTAGCGGAATAATCCTTCCTGGATAATGTAGATGCCGGCGAGGGACTGTTCCACCAGTGCCCGGAAGCGGCCCTCGCTCTCGACCAGGGCGGCGTTGGCCGCCTCGGCCCGGGCCCGCGCCGCCACCGCGTCCTCCATGAGGTTGAGGGCGGCGATTCGCGCCTGGCGCTGTTCCTCCAGCATGGCGGCCTGGGTGGTGGCCAGGGCGTCCTCGGCCTGTTTGCGGGCGCTGATGTCCTCGGTGAAGACCAGGATGCCGCCCACCGCGCCGTCGCGGTCGTGCCAGGGCCGGGTTTCCCAGCGCAGCCATTGCCGGCTGCCGTCCTGGCGGACGAAGCAGTCCTCGTCCTTGCGCACCACTTCGCCCGCCATGGCGCGCCGATGGACTGCCTTGATCTCCTCGGTGATCTCGGGAAAAACCTCGTAGTGATAGTCCCCGATGATGTTTCGCTCGCCCAGGCGGAAATCTTCCAGCCAGCGCTGGCTGACCGCCAGGTAGCGCATGTCCCGGTCGAACATGGCCAGGGCGGCGGGGGCGAAGCGGATGAAGGAACGCAGCTGTTCCTCGCTGTCGCGCAGGGCCCGTTGGGCCTCCTTCGCGGCGGTGATGTCCTGGAGCATGCCGCGCAATTCCACCATGGCGCCGCCGGCGTCCCGGACCGGCTCGCCCCGGGCGATGGCCCAGCGCGGCCCCGCCGGATGGGCCAGTTCCACCTCCAGTTCGTAGGGCACGCCTTCGGCGATGGTTCGCTCCACGGCCGCGGACAGCCGCGACCAGCTTTGCGGCGCGAAATAGCGGGGGATATCGGTGTAGGCCACCGGTCCCAGGGCGGGGTCCCGGCCCAGGATGCGGAACATTTCCTCCGACCAGGCCGGTTGATCGACGCGGAAGTCCCAGCGCCAGCTGCCGATCTGGCCCAAGCGCTGGGCCTGGGCCAGCAGGGCCTCGTTATCTCGAAGTAGCGCCTCCGCCTGCTTGCGGGCGGTGATGTCCTCCACCGTGCAGATGTAATACTCGGGCGAATCGCCCGTTCCCCAGAACGGCGTGACGGACAGATGGGCCCAGAAAACCCGCTCGTCCTTGGCCACAAAGCGCTTCTCCCGGCTATAGGCATCCAGTTCCCGGGACAGCAGGCGGGCCATCAGATCCTGGTCGGCTTGGAGGTCCTCGGGATACGTAAGCGCCTGCCAGGTCATGGCGCACAGCGACGCCCGGTCGTAACCGAACATCCGTTCCACCGCGCCGTTCACCCGTGTCGGGTAGCCATCCGGCGCCACCAGGGCCATGCCCACCGCCGCCTGCTCGAAGGTGGCCCGGAAGCGCCGCTCCAGGTCTTCCTCCGCCGCCCGGGCCTCCGACTGCTGGCGGACCGCGTCGGCGATGCGCTGGCGCACGGCGGCGATCTCGGCGATCTCCAGGCCGGAGGCCGCGCCGGCGGGCGCCGCGAGGGCGGCCATCGCCCTTCCCAGGCGCCGGCCGGCCAGCCCGCTCCCCAGGGCGGCGGCCAGGCTGGCGGCCAGCAGCAGGGCCGCGAGGGCGAAAGCGGCGTTTTGCAGCGGCGCGCCATAGGCCTGCTCGGGAATGGTCACGGCCACTCGCCAGGAGGCCAGACTGGAATGGAACTCGTAGCGACGGGCGCCGGCCTCCGGGGTCGGCGGGCCGCGCCGGGCGATGACCTCGCCCTGGCCGTCCAGCAAGGCCACGGACCCGGACGGCGCCAGGGCGGCCCGGTCCAGAATCTCCAGGAATTGGCGCGTCTCGACGGCGGTGAGGAGGACATGGGTCACCCGGCCATCCCGGACGACCGGCACGGCGATGGCGACGAGGGGCTCCCCGGCGAGGGGGCCAGGAAAGACGTCGCCCACCGCCGGCTGGCCGGTGGCGATGGCGGCGGGCGCAGCGGCATGCCCCTTGGGGCGGGGCAGCACCGGCAAGGCCGCACCGAAGGGAACCCGGGTATTCAACAACATGCGCCGGGGTTCGGCGGCCTCGGCCAGCACCACGTGGGTGCCAAAACCGATGAAGAACCCCCTTGCCTGCCCATACAAGCCGCCCAGGTCGAGGGGGGCGTCGAGGTCCGGAGACTGGGCCAGCATGGTCAGGCCGCGCTGACGGGCCTTCAAGAACTTGTCCACCGCGTCGATGACATGCTTCCCTTGTTGCCTGGCCTCCTCGTCGAGCTTGTCCTGGATCGCCCGCACCTGGCCGTAGGCCAGCCAGCCCGCCAGCAGGATCAGGGGCAGCAGGCTCAGGACCAGGAGCCGGGCCAGGTAGGCGGCGAGACGCGGGCCGGTGGCGGCCGAACCGTGACGGACGGCGCTCATGCCGGCGGCTCCCCGGGCTCGTCATCCAGGAAGGCCAGGGGATAGGGCGCTTCCCGCCCCAGTTCCCGGGACAGGGCGTTGACCCGCTTCTTCAGTTCGATCATGTCCAGTTCCCGGCCCACGCTTACCTGGTTGAAGCGCTCCAACTCCGCATTGCGCCGCTTCATCTCTTCCGCCTGACGCGCCAGAGTGGCCTCGGCCTCCTTGCGCAGGGTGATGTTCAGGGCATAGGCGACCCGGCGCAGGGGTTTGCCCGCTCCATCCCGGACCACGGTGATATCCATGAGCACGGGAAAGCGCCGGCCGTCCCGGGCCACATGCTCGGCCTCGAACACGCCATGCCCGGACCTGTCCAGGGCGGCCACCTTCTCCAGGATGGCGTCGCGCAGGTCGGCGGGGTAGATCGCCAGGAAGGGCAGACCCACCAGCTCCTCCGGCCTATACCCCCGTTCCCGGGCGAACGTCGGGTTCACGGCGAGAAACGTGTTGCTGGTGGCATCGGCGATGGCCAGGGCGAAATTGGCGCTCTCGAAGGCGTTGGCCCAGAGCTGGAGCTGGACCTGGGTCTGCTTTCGCTCGCTGATGTCCCGGCATACGCAGAGCACCAGGCTCTGGCCGGACCATTGGGCGCCGCTGGCGCTGACCTCCACGTCGTATTCGCTGCCGTCCTTGCGCCGATGCCGGGACTCGAAGGTCTGGTTGATATGGCGCAGGTCGGCGAAGTTCTCCCGGATCTGGCGTTCGCTGTAGACCGCCTCGAAATCCCAGGTATACAGGCCAAGCAGCTCCTCGGGGGCATAGCCCAGCATGTCGGCGAAACGCGGGTTGGCCTCCACCACCCGGTGCTCCTGGTCGATGATGACGATGCCATCCTGGGACTTGTCCAGAAGCAGGCGGAAGCGCTTCATCTGGTCGGCGAGCAGGCTCTCCGCGTGGAGGTAATCGGTGATGTCCCGGGTGATGCCATAGATGCCCACCACCTTGCCGTCGTCGTCATGGAGGGGGCCCTTGGTGGCCAGGAAGGTCCGAACGCCCCGGGGCGTGGTGAGGATTTCCTCCTCGGTGATGACCCGGTTCTCGGCGATGACGCGGCGGCCGAAGTCCTGCACGAATTCCGCTTCCTCGGCCGGGAACAGGTAATGATCGTCTTTGCCCAGCACGTCCTCGGCGCGCTTACCGGTGAAGAGCGCCGCCGCCCGGTTGAAGAGCAGGTAGCGGCCCTCCAGGTCCTTGGCCAGGATCGCATCCTCGGAACTGTCGGCGATGGCGGCCAGGAGGCGCAGGGCGCGCAGGCGCTCGGCCTGGGACTGACTGCTCTGTTGCGCCAGGGCCAGGGCCTGGCGCTGGCGGAAGAGGTGCAGGCCGGCCACGCCGGCGATCATGACCAGCAGGCCGGCCAGGCCGATCCAGGCCACCTCCCGGTAAGCGTCGGCGTACACCTCGGCGCGATCCATCTTGGCCACCAGATACCAGTCCGTGCCCGGCACCTGCCGCGACACACCCAGAACCCGAACATTCCGGTAATCCACGCCCTCGAGCAGTTCTCCCTGCCTGTCCGGCTGCCGGAGCATCTGGGCGGCCAGCAATTGCCCGGTGCCGAGAGGAACCCGCAGGCGCCCGGCGGAATTCGGCTGATGCCGAAGCTCGTTGAGGAACAGGACCTGATCCCCCTCCCTGCGGAAAAGCAGCGTCTCGCCGCTGGCGCTGGGGACGGGCCAGCCACGCAGGGTGGAAAACAGCCAGCCGGAAGGATCCAGGTGCAGGATGATTTGCGGCGCGGAACCCGGCACGCGGCGCAAGGGAACGACGATGTCCAGATGCATCTGCCCGAATTCATCCCGATAGGGTCCAAGCAGCTTCGGGCTCGAGTTCCGGGCCGCCAGCCGCGCCTCCCTGGCCAACGTGGCATTGACCTGCCGGGGCGCCAGCCTGGAGCCCCAAAGACGCTCCCCCCCGGGCCCCAGCAGCATGGCGGCCGTAAAGCCATTGTCCGCCACGAATTCCTCCAGCCTGGATTGCATGAGTAGCCGGCTCGCGGCCTCCTGGCGCCCCAGCCAGCCGCGCTCGAAGTTCTCGGAGAAGAAGGGGCTGGTATGCAGGAAAGCCGCATCCCCCATCCTTTCCCCGAGCCAATCGGCGATCCGCCGGGTGATCAGGTCGGAGATGGTTTGCAGACGCGCCGCCGCCGTGGCCTTGTTTTGGAGCAGGGCCTGATACATGGCGCCGCCGCAGAGGATGACCATGCCCAGGGCCAGGGCCGCCAGGATCGGCCGCCCATGGGGGGATGTCGTGTCGTGTCCCGGGCCGGCCCGTGCCAGGCGGCTGGACATCAGCCAGTACAACAGCATCGAGGTGGCGAGAACAAAGGCAAGGCCCTTGATGATGCTCGCCAGCACCAGATCCTCCACGTTGTGGAACAGGGCGCCGGTGAGGCGGTCGGAAAACAGGATCCACAGGGTGGCGAACGTGGCATAGATGAGCACGATACGGGCCACCTCGCCCGGCTGGCCGGCGCCGTTTTCCATGGGGGTGGGTGGAAGGCCAGCGGGTTCGCTCATGGCCAGATGCTCAATCGGGGTCCGCGTACTGTTCCGCGATGGCGCGGAACTCGTCGCCGAGGGCCAGGTAGGCGTCCACCACGTCGGGATCGAAATGGCTGCCCCGGCCGGCGACGATGATCTCCCGGGCAGCCTCGAAGGACATGGGCGGCTTGTAGGTCCGGCGGGTCGTGAGGGCGTCGAAGACGTCGGCCAGCGCCATGAGCCGGGCGGAAACGGGGATGGCGTCGCCTGCCAGACCGTCCGGATAGCCGCTGCCGTCCCAGCGTTCGTGGTGCCAGTGGGCGATTTCCTTGGCCAGGGCCAGGAATTCCACCGGCCGCTCGGCATCCTTTTCCGCCAGGTCGATGGCGTCGCTGCCCAGCTTGGCATGGGTCTTCATGATGGCCCATTCTTCCGGTGTCAACTTGCCCGGCTTCAGCAGGATGTGGTCGGGAATGCCCACCTTGCCGATGTCATGGAGGATGGCCGACTTGGCCAGGAGGTCGATGACGTGGTCGCTCAGGGCTCCGGCAAAGCGGGCATGGGTCTTGAGTTGCCGGGCCAGGGCGCGGACATAGCCCCGGGTGCGGCGCAGGTGATTGCCCGTCTCCGGGTCCCGGATCTCGGCCAGATGAGCCAGGGCGTGGATGCTGATTTCCTGGATCAGCAGGTTTTCCCCCATGCGCCGGGTGACTTCCGCCTCCAGGAAGGCGTTCTGGTCGCGCAGCAGGTCGCCGGCCTGTTTCGCCACCAGCTGGGCGCGCACCCGGGCCAGCACGATCCGGGGCCGCAGGGGCTTGGTGATGTAGTCCACCGCCCCCAGTTCCAGTCCCAGCTCCTCGTCCTCCTGGGCGTTCATGGCGGTCACGAAGATGACCGGAATCTCGCCGCATTCGGGCTTGGCCCGCAATCGCTCCAGGACTTCGAAGCCATCCATGCCCGGCATCATCACATCCAGGAGGATCAGGTCCGGGCGAGGCTGGCTGGAGGCCAGGGTCAGGGCGCGGGGCCCGTTGGTGGCGACCAGGACGCGGTAATCGTCGCGCAGGAGTTCGGCGAGAATCGACAGGTTCTCGGGGGTGTCGTCCACCACCAGGATGGTGGGCTGAGCGGGCGTGGAGAAATCGGCCATGGATGGGAGGCGGCCCATCTGATTGTCACATTTACCAGAATAGCCCTGCGGGGTTATCACTCAACACTCGAATCACTTATCGGCCTGGCGCCGGTTAACTTGATGGCCGCCGCGTAAATAGGCCGCCGGCCATCCGGCCTAGGCCACAGCCTCCCGGAGCAGTCCTTCCAGGGCTTCGATGGGCATGGGCCGGCCGAACAGGTAGCCCTGGAAGGTGGCGCACCCGTTGGTCACCAGGTAGGTCCTCTGCTCCTGGGTCTCCACGCCCTCGGCCACCACGTCCAGGCCCAGGGAGCGGCTCATGGCCAGGATGGCGCCGACGATGGCCGCATCGTTGGGATCGACGCCGATATCGCGGACGAAGGACTGGTCGATCTTGATCTGGTCCAGGGGCAGGCGCTTCAGGTAGGAGAGGGCGGAATAGCCGGTGCCGAAATCGTCCAGGGAGAAGCGCACCCCCAGGGCCCGCAGGTCCCGCATGCGCTGGATGACCTCCTCCAGGTTGTCCAGCACCACGCTTTCGGTGAGCTCCAGCTTGAGTCGTGACGGATCGGCGCCGCTGTTGGCCAGGCAGCCGGCCAGGCGGGCGACGAAATCCCCCTGGTGGAACTGGCGGCCGCTGACGTTGATGGCCAGGCTCAGGTTCCGGGTCTCCGGCCGTTCCGACCAGGCCCGCAACTGGGCACAGGCGGTGCGGAACACCCATTCGCCCATGGGCAGGATCAGCCCTGACTCCTCGGCCAGGGGGATGAACTCGCCGGGCGATACCAGGGTGCCATCCTCCCGGACCCAGCGGAGCAGGGCCTCGGCGCCGACGATCCGGCCCTCGCCGTCCACCTGGGGCTGGTAATGGAGCCGCAGCTCGTTGCGGTTCACGGCCTGGCGCAAGGCGCTCTCCAGGGCGGCGCGGGCGTCGATGGCGGCCTGCATGGCGGGATTGAAGAAGCGGATCAGGTTGCGGCCGCTGTCCTTGGCCTGGTAGAGGGCCACGTCGGCCTGCTTGAGGAGGGTCTCGCAGGTCTGGGCGTCGTCGTGAAAGAGGGTGATGCCGATGCTGGCCGTGGCTTCGTATTGGCCGTCGAAGCCCCCCAGGGCATAGGGCTGGTCCAGGGCGGCGCGCATCTTTTCCGAGATCATCTCGGCGAGATGGGCGGCGGTGGCTTCTTCCCAGCCCAGGTTTTCCAGGATGAGGACGTATTCATCCCCGCCCAGGCGGGCCACCGTATCCTCCTGCCGGACGTTGGCCGCCAGGCGGATGGCCACTTCCTTCAGCAACAGGTCGCCCACGTCGTGGCCCCGGGTATCGTTCAGGGCCTTGAAGTTGTCCAGGTCCAGGATCAGCAGGGCGCCGAAGGCCTTGCTGCGGCGGCAGGCCAGGAGCGACTGCTCCAGCCGGTCCATGAGCAGGCGCCGGTTGGGCAGGTTGGTCAGGGGATCGAAATAGGCCAGGTTGTGAATCTCCGCCTCGGCCCGCTTGCGGTCGGTGATGTCCTGCTTGACCGCCAGGTAATGGGTGACCGTGCCGTCGCCGTCGCGCACCGGCGCGACGATGGCGGATTCGATGAATTCCCGGCCGTCCTTGCAGCGGTTGATGAACTCCCCTTCCCACACGTCGCCCCGGGTCAGGGCGCTCCAGAGGTTCGCATAGGCGTCGGGCGGCGTCTTTCCGGATTTCAGCATCCTGGGATTGGCGCCCAGCAGTTCCTCCCGGGTATAGCCGGTGTCCCGGACGAAGGCGGCGTTGACGTACTCGATGCGGCCCTTCAGGTCGGTGATGACGATGTGGGCCGGACTCTGTTCCACCGCCTGGGAGAGCTTGCGCAAGGCCAGGTCCCGGCTCTGGACCTCGTCGGCCATGCGGTTGAAGGTGGCGGCCAGGGATTCGATCTCGTCCCTTCCGACCCCGGTCCGGGACCGGGCCAGGTCCTCGGAGATGCGCGCCCCGTAGCTGCCGTCGGCGATCTGCTCGGCGCCCGCCTTCAACCGGGACAGACGGCCCACCACCAGGTGGTCCAGTATCAGCCCCAGGGCCAGGAAGATGGTGGCGTAGCCCACCAGGCTCTTCACCAGCTGGCCACTCCAGATGTCCCAGACCCGGCCCTCGAACTTGGCGGTGGGCACCCGGATGCTCACCACGCCCCGCAGATCGCCCACCCGGTAGCCATAGGCGTCGGCATAGCGCTCCCGGATGCTGGGCGGCGCGGCCTCTCGGTCGCCGTGGCATTTCAGGCAGAAGGGTTCGATGCGGATGGGCGCGGTAAACAGCAGGTAGCCGATGCCGTTGTCGGCGGTGATCTGGGTCAAGCGCTGGGTGGCCTTGGGGTTGGCCCGGAACCAGGCGATGGCTTCCATTTCATGGCGGTCCGCCCGGTTGCCCGGATTGCGCGGCACATCCGAGACATTGTTGAAGACGATGCCGTTCTTGTTCCAGTTGGCGAAATCCTTGGAGATGCGGGAAAAGGAATGGGCGGGGAGAAAGCCGATGGTCCGATCGTCCACCGGCAGGCCGCTGGCGATGAACTGCTGCTGGTAGATGCGCCGGGTCGCCATCATGAAGCCGAACACGGTCTTGGCGTCGTATTCGATCTCCTGGCGGGTTTCCTCGTGGAGCTTCCGGTAACTGACGTCCAGGTCCACGGCCAGCACGACGCTGATGACCACCCCCAGCATCAGCCAGATTTTCAGCTTGAGCCTCATGGGGCCTCGCGCCTCATGCCGGAATCAGGCGGGCGATCGGATCCGCCCGCCAGCCGGGGCCTTCTCCGCCGGCGCGCGGGAACAGCGTTTGCATCTCTCATCCCCTCGAACGTAGGACGTTTCGGCCTCTAGGTGGCGGCCGACAGCGTCGGAGAAATAGCCATGACGGCGCCGAGGTTCAAGGCTCCCGCGCCGCCACCACACCGTCTGCTTAACGGCGCGCGCCCTGGAAAGCTGAGGTCAAACGCTTGATTATCGACAAGAAAAGTGAAAATCGCGGCGGCACCGGCTGGTCAGTCATGCGCCCCGGTGAGGGCGTAAAGCCGGTCAAGCTCCAGGAGGTGGAAGCCATGGGCATCCACCTCCAGCCACCCCTGTTTTTTCCACTGGCTGAAAACCCGGGCCACGGTCTCGATGCGGGCATCGGCGATGCCGCCGATCTGGGCCAGGGTGAGCTTGTAGGGCAGACAGGCGGCATTGTCGCCGGTGGCGACGCCATGGCGTTCGATCAACGCGGCCAGCAGCGTGGCCAGGCGGTGTTGCACCGCGCCGGCGCTGACCACGTCGATTTTGCGGATGAAGGCGTCGGTGAAATGGCCGATCTCCACCCGCAGCGGCTCGGCCAGTTCGGGCTCCCGCTCGGCGCACCGGAGCAGGGCGGAGGTATCCAGGCAAAGGGCGGTGAGGGGGTGGTTGAGCACCTGGGCGTCGGTGGGGTAGCGCATGCCGGCCCAGATGGCATGGATGCCCAGGGAATCGCCGGGGCCATACAAGCCATAGGTGCGATCCACATCCTCCCGCACCCGGCGCGAGGTGATGGCCAGCCCGCCCTCGATGAATAGGGCCTGGAGGCAGGGGTCGCCGCGCCGCCACAGCCAGGTGCCGGGCGGACTTTCCAGGACCCGGGTGGCCGCCGCGATGCCGGCCATGGCCCGGGCGGGCAGATGGCTGAAGAGGTCGAAGCGCCGCAGCCGGTCGATCAGGTCCGACGCTGGCCTTGTCGGGTTGCCGCCCCTGGCGGCGGCCTTGGCCGTGTTCCCGGCGTTCAGCGCCTCCCTGGGCCTGGACACCGCGCCTGAAGCGCGCCCCACGGCACTCCCCCCCGCTGTCGGCATGGCGCCCTCAGTGCTCGCCCTTGGTCTTGCGGATGCCGGCGATGCGGTTGCCCTGCTTCTGGGGACCGCCCATGGGGAAGATGTCGTGGAGGTAGCGGCTATTGCCCTTTTCCGCTCCCCAGGCCTGGCGGAAGTGCATGACCATGTCCCGGACCTGGGCCTGGACGCTGTGATTCTCGTAGTAGTCGCGAATGAAATGGATGACCTGCCAGTGCTCCTCTGTCAGCGCCAGCCCTTCCCGCTCGGCCTGGGCCCGGGCGAAAGCCTCGCTCCACTCCTCCATGTTGAGGATGTAGCCCTCCGGATCCGTCAGGACTTCCCGTCCGTCCACCATCAGGGCCTTGGTGTAGATCGCATAGGGATTGGTGCTGTCCTTGGCCTCTTCCAGGAAGAAACTCTTGGGTGTCTGCAGCATGGGATGCTCCGGATGACGAGAAGTTGAACGATCAAGTCAGGATTGATCTTGCGCGCCCGAGTTCCGCCGGGCCTTGATGGATATCAATCATCCGAACCCCGCCGGATGGATGGGAAAAGGGCCGCCGTGGCATTCCCCGCGCAAAAGAGGCACGAAGAGGAAGAAAGTACGGGGAATGCGATCTGCCACGGCGACGAAACCAGTCATGGACCCGTCTCAGGCGGTGCGCTTGGCGCGTACGACCTGGTAGGCACGGAACAGGTAGCCCAGGGGGGCGCTCCAGATGTGGACCAGGCGGGTGAAGGGGAAGAAAAGGAAGACCGACAGGCCCAGGAAGATGTGCATCTTGAACACCGTGTCCACGCCCCGCAGCAGGTCGGGATTGGGTTGCAGGGTGACCACGCTCTGGACCCATTCGGCCAGACGCAGCATCACGGTGGGATCGCCGTGCTCGGCGTGGCCGATGGAAACAGGCAGGGTGGACAGGCCCATGACCAGGGTGAGCACGATCCAGCCCAGGATGTTGATGTCCATCCAGCGGCTGGCCGCCCGGACCCGCTTGTTGAACAGCCGGCGCAGCCAGAGGCCGACGCCGCCGATGAGCGCCATGGAGCCGAAGACGCCGCCGGCCAGGATGGCGACGCCCTGGTGGGCCATGTCGGAGACGCCAATGGCCTGGAAGAGGCCGTGGGGCGTGAGGAGCCCGACGAAGTGGCCGAAGAAAATGGCGATGACGCCGATGTGGAACAGGTTGCTGATGAGGCGCATGCCGGTCTTCGACAGCAACTGGCTGGAATCGCTCTTCCAGGTGTACTGCTCGTGGTCGAAGCGGATCCAGCTGCCCAGGATGAAGGTGCCCAGGCACAGGTAGGGGTAGACCCCGAAGATGATTTGGTGAAGATCCATGATGGCTCCTTGGAAAGGGGGAATGTCTGTTTGGTCCCGTCATTCCCGCGGAGGCGGGAATCCAGTGCGTTCGTCAAACTTCGGGACAGCCGCCGGTTGGACGACCTGGATTCCCGCATTCGCGGGAATGACGGTTTGGGTGTTCATGCCGCCGCCCTGACCAGCAGGCTGCGTTGCTCGACCAGGCGGACCAGGGGGGCGTAGGGGCTGCCGGCCTCCTCCAGGTTGGTGGCGAGCTGGCCCAGCACCTTGCTCCATTGGGACAGGAAGACCCGCGCCTCGTCCGGATCCAGCTGGGAAGCGAACTCCAGCACCAGGGGCAGGTAGTCCGGCAGCTCGTTCACGGCGGCCTCGTTGGCGGCGTGTTCATTCGCCCCCCCCTCCCCTTCCCGGGAGACGGCCAGTTCCAGTCCATAGTCCTTGTAGAACTCGGTCAGGTCGATGAGGGCCGGGCCCCGGTTCTTGTCGTCGCCGAACAGGTGATGGGTGAGATGCAGGGCGTGCTGGGGCGTGAGGTCGAAGGTCTGCACGAAGTCGCCCTGGGCCTCGGTGAGGGAGCGGGCTTCCAGATGGTCGAGGAAGATCGCCAGCACGGGACGCTCGTGGGCCTCGAACTCGGAGCCCAGCCGGGCGCGCTCGCGAATTTCCCAGAGCACGCCCAGAAGCCCCTCGTCCGGATAGTCCAGCAGCTTGGACAGGATGCGGTAGAAGAACATGGCCGCTCCTCAGCGCTCGTCGGCCGCCGGGGCGGGATCGCGCGGTTCCACCGTCTCCTTGCGCCGCTCGGGGAACAGGGAGTTGGGGGAAATGCCGGGAGAGGAATCGTTGCCGAAGCTGAAGCCGTTCTGGCCCTGGTGACCGTAGAAGTCCTCCAGGGTGATCTCCTGGTGGCCGGTGGGGATGACGAAGCGGTCCTCGTAGTTGGCGATGGCCATGTAGCGATACATCTCGCGGGCGATGTCCTCGCTGATGCCGGCGGCCTGGAGCACCGCCGTGTTGGGGGTGCCCTCCACATGGATGGAGCGCATGTAGGAACGCATGGCGATCATGCGGTTCAGCGCCGCGACGATGGGCGCCTCCTTGCCGGCGGTGAGCAGGTTGGCCAGGTACTTCACCGGCAGGCGCAGGGCCTCGGCCTTGGGAATGCAGCCGTCGGCCTCGGTGGGCAGCCGGCCCTGGTCGATGGCGGACTGCACCGGCGAGAGGGGCGGCACGTACCAGACCATGGGCAGGGTGCGGAATTCCGGATGCATGGGGAAGGCGATCTTCCAGTCCACCGCCATCTTGTAGATGGGCGACTTCCGCGCCGCCTCGATCCAGTCCTCGGGCACGCCGTCCAGGCGGGCCTGCTCGATGACCGCCGGATCATTGGGATCCAGAAAGATGTCGAGCTGGGCCTGGTAGAGATCCTGCTCGTTGGGGGTGGAGGCCAGGGCTTCGATCCTGTCCGCGTCATACAGCATGATGCCGTTGTAGCGGATGCGGCCGACGCAGGACTCGGAGCACACCGTGGGCATGCCGGATTCCACCCGGGGGTAGCAGCCGATGCACTTCTCCGCCTTGCCCGATTCCCAGTTGTAGAACACCTTCTTGTAGGGGCAGGAGGAGACGCACATGCGCCAGCCCCGGCACTTGTCCTGGTCCACCAGGACGATGCCGTCCTCCTCCCGCTTGTAGAGCGAGCCGGAGGGGCAGGCGGCGACGCAGGCCGGGTTGATGCAGTGGTTGCAGATGCGCGGCAGGTACATGTGGAAGGTGTT
>DAOQNK010000005.1:0-49690 GCA_035332045.1 Thiobacillaceae bacterium
CGGTGGACGTAGACCTCGATGGCGTTGGCGCTGACTTCCTCGCCGTAGCCGCAGAGGCTTTCGATGAGCTGGTCCTTGCTGACCACCTTCCCCAGACGGAACAGCAGGGCCTCCAGGACCGACAGTTCGCGCTGGGACAGCTCCAGGGCCTCGCCGTGGACGCTGGCGCGGCGGCCCACGGTGTCGTAGTCCAGGGCGCCGCACACCAGATGGGGACTGCCGCCCTGGCCCCGGCGCAGCAGAGCCCGGGCCCGGGCCTCCAGTTCCGCCAGGTTGAAGGGCTTGGTGAGATAGTCGTCGGCCCCCAGGTCCAGGCCCTTGACCCGATCCTCGACGCCATCCCGGGCCGTCAGGATGAGGACGGGGGTCAGTTGCCCGGCGGCCCGCAGCCGGCTGAGGACCTGCAAGCCGTCCAGACGGGGCAGCCCCAGGTCCAGGATCACCAGGTCGAAGCCGCCGCCCCGCAGCAGGCCCAGAGCCGTCTCGCCATCGCCGGCCTGGTCGGTGGCATAGCCGGCGGCCCGCATGGCGCGGTTCAGGCTGTCTTGCAGGATGGGATCGTCCTCGACGATGAGCACGCGCACGGGTGGGGTCCTGAAAGCGGCAAGACTCGGGGCCGGATTGGGTGGCTAGGATACCCCATGGCGGCGGGCCGGATATTCCCACCACGGTGTCCTCTTTTGTAAGGGACGTGTAAGTCCCCGCGCGTAGCATCCCGCCACCGCTCGCGGCGGGATCGCGGGCGCCTTCCTTTTGCGACCAAGGAGCATGCCATGTCAAAAGCCGAGATGAACTGGGCGGCCATCGATGCCGACCCGCGTTTCCAGGCACTGCACAAGAAGAAGACCACGTTTCTCTGGGGTCTGATGATCTTCTCCGTGATCTATTACTTCCTGCTGCCCATCGGCGCGGCCTACTACCAGGACCTCTTCAAGATCAAGGTCTGGGGCCCGGTCAATGTCGGCATCGTGTTCGCCATGTCCGAATTCATCGTTGCCTGGACCATCGCCGGCGTGTATGCCAAGCGGGCCAACCGGGACTTCGATGCCATGGCCGCCGAGATCATCAAAGACGCTCACAACATCAAGTAAGGAAGACGCCATGAACCTGAAACTGATTGGCGGCACCGCCGCCCTCGCCGTGGTGAGCTCGCTGGCTTACGCCGGCGCCGGCGCCGTGGCCGACGAATTCAAGTGGATGACCTTCGCGGTCTTCGGCGCCATCATCGCCGTGACCATGTACATCACCTACTGGGCCGCCCGGCAGACCCACTCCACCTCGGAGTTCTACGCCGCCGGACGTTCCGTCACCGGTGTCCAGAACGGCTGGGCCATCGCCGGCGACTACCTGTCCGCCGCCTCCTTCCTGGGCATCGCGGGCCTCATCTCCCTGTACGGCTACGACGGCTTCATGTACTCCGTGGGCTGGCTGGTGGCTTACATCACCGTGCTGCTGGTGATCGCCGAGCCCTGCCGGAACATCGGCAAGTACACCCTGGGCGACGTCCTGGCCTTCCGCAACAATCCCAAGGCCTCCAAGACCGTGGCCGCCCTGTCCACCATCACCGTGTCCACCTTCTACCTGACCGCCCAGATGGTCGGGGGCGGCGTGCTGATCAAGACCCTGATCGGCATCGACTACCAGGTGTCCGTGATCGGCGTGGGCATCCTGATGCTGGCCTACGTGGTGTTCGGCGGCATGAAGGCCACCACCTGGGTGCAGATCATCAAGGCCATCCTGCTGGTGACCGCCTCCATCCTGCTGGTGATGTTCACCTGGGGCCAGTACGGCTTCAGCCTGCCCGGCTTCCTCCAGGCCGTGGTGGACAACCCCGGCGTGCAGAAGCAGGTGGCCAAGGTCATCGGCGATGCCGCCCTGAACATGACGCCCCAGGAACTGGGCCAGCGCTTCCTGGAGCCCGGCCTGTTCCTGAAGAACCCCATCGACCAGATCTCCCTGGGCATGGCCCTGGTGCTGGGCACCGCCGGCATGCCGCACATCCTGATGCGCTTCTTCACCGTGCCGACCGCCCAGGACGCCCGCAAGTCCGTGATCTGGGCCATGGCCATCATCGGCGGCTTCTACGTCCTGACCCTGTTCCTGGGTATGGGCGCCGCCATCAACGTGGGTTCCGGCACCATCGCCGGCCTGGACAAGGGCGGCAACATGGCCGCGCCCCTGCTGGCCCAGTTCGTCGGCGGCGGTCCCCAGTCCATGCTCGGCAACCTGTTCCTGGCCTTCGTCGCGGCCGTGGCCTTCGCCACCATCGTCGCGGTGGTGGCTGGCCTGGTGCTGGCAGCGGCTTCCGCCATGGCCCACGACATCTACGTGGGCGTCATCAAGGGTGACCACGCCTCTCCCCAGGAGCAGGTGATCGCCGCCCGGGTGTCCTCCATCATCGTCGGCATCCTGGCCATCTACGTGGGTATCGCCGCCGAGGGCCAGAACGTGGCCCACCTGGTGGCCCTGGCCTTCGCCGTGGCCGCCTCCAGCAACCTGCCGGCGGTGTTCCTGACCCTGTACTGGAAGCGGGCCAACACCTACGGCATCGTGATGGGCATGCTGGTGGGCGCCATCACCGCCATCGCCCTGGTGATGATCTCTCCCAACATGACCTACCCCCTGGCCGAGATCAAGGCCGCCAAGAAGGTCCTGGAAGGCGAACCCGCCCAGCCCGCCAAGGAAGCCAAGCCCGCCGTGGCCGCTTCCAGCTTCATGTGCGAGCTCTTCGCCATGGAAGGCTGCGTGAAGTCCGAGCCGGCCAAGCCCGCCTCTCCCGAGAAGCCCGCCAAGCCGGGCGCCGCCGAGAAGCTGGCCAAGCTGGGTGAGAAGCTCGCGGGCCTGGAAGCCGCCAAGGCGACCCTGACCGATCCCGCCGCCATGAAGAAGGCCGAGGATGACATCGCCGCCGCGAAGAAGGACATCGCCGGCACCGAGAAGGCCAAGGCCAAGGCCGAGAAGGATCTGAAGACCTTCGAAGGCCAGACCACCAGCATGACCGGTCTGGAGAAGCCCTACTTCCTGCTGAAGAACCCCGGCCTCATCTCCATTCCCCTGGGCTTCCTCTGTGTGATCGTCTTCTCGCTGCTGTTCCGCGACAAGCGTTCCGAGGAAATGTGGGACGAACTCTACGTGCGCCAGAACACCGGCATCCACGCGGAAGGCGCCACCGCCCACTGAGGGTCAACGGTCCTCCCCCCGTCGGCTTCCTCGCGAGGCCGACACTCAAACCCCCGGCTCGTCCGGGGGTTTGTTTTTTCTGGTACGAAAATACGCGGGTGATTAAGTGTTCGTTAAGTCTGGCTATGGACAATGCCAGCAAGCCAAACGAATTCGTGCGGCCCGTTCCCAAACCCTACTAGGAGATATCCATGAACAAGACCCTGATCGCTCTGCTGGCCGCCGCTTCCGTTTTCGCTTTCGGTTCCGTCCAGGCTGCTGACGCCGCCAAGCCCGCCGACAAGCCCGCCGCCGAAGCCGCCAAGCCCGCTGACAAGCCCGCCGAAGCCGCCAAGCCCGCGAAGAAGGCCAAGAAGGCCAAGAAGGCTGAAGCCAAGAAGGAAGAAGCCAAGAAGGAAGAAGCCAAGCCCGCCGCTGACGCCGCCAAGAAGTAATTGGCTTAGCGCGCATGGAAAAGCGGGGCTTGCCCCGCTTTTCTTTTTTCTTCCGATTCCGCGCAACATAATCTGGCCATGAAGCTGCTATTGGCTGAAGACGATCCCATGATCGGCGAGAGCGTGGTCCGAGGACTCAAGCTCGCCGGCTTCGCCGTGGACTGGGCCCAGGATGGACGCGCGGCGCGGACCGCCCTGGAAACCGGGGACTATGGCCTTCTGCTCCTGGATCTGGGTCTGCCCCAGATGGACGGCCTCACGCTGCTGAAGGAATTGCGGCGCACCAACCTGCCCATCCCGGTTCTGATCGTGACCGCCCGGGACAGCGTCGCCGATCGCATCGCCGGCTTGAACCTGGGCGCCGATGACTACCTCACCAAACCCTTCGACCTGGACGAGTTGATCGCCCGGGTCCACGCCTTGACGCGACGGCATGTAGGCCGCTCCCGGCCGGAAATGCACCTGGGCGCCCTTTGTGTGAATCCCCTGACCCGGGAAGCGAATCTGGCCGGCAGGCCCTTGCCCCTCTCCCAGCGGGAATTCGCCCTGCTCTCCGCCCTCTTGGAGCAACCCGGGGTGGTGCTCTCCAAGGAGCAACTGGAAGACCGCCTCTACGGCTGGGATGAGGAAGTGGCCAGCAACGCGGTGGAAGTCCACCTTCACAACCTGCGCCGCAAGCTGGGCGCCGAGTGGATACGCAGCGTCCGCGGCGTCGGCTACAAGCTGGTGGAACCGGCGCCCCTGCCCGCTTCGTGAACTCCATCCGCGGTCGGCTCCTGCTCTGGCAGATCAGCGCCCTGCTGCTGACCGGGTTCATCGTCAGCCTCATCACCTACCTGCTGGCCTGGGATGCCTTCAATCGCATCCGCGACTACGGCCTCGAGCAGATCGCCTATTCCGTCGTCCGCCATGGGGTCGAGTACGACGACGACGAAGAGGTCCGCAACGACCGGGGCCAGTTCGTCAGCCAGATCTGGGCCGCCGACGGCAGCCTGTTCTACTCTTCCCTGGATGACGTGGGGCCGCCGCCCCAGTCCCCCGGACTGCACATCATCCAGTGGAAGAACACCGAATGGCGCGTGTTTACCATCCAGGAAGGCGGCCTGACCATCCAGGTGGCCACCACATCCGCCAACCGGGCCCGCAAATTCGCGGAAATCATTCCCTGGCTGCTGATTCCCCTGGGGGTGCTGGTGGTCATGCTGGGGCTGCTTATCCGGGCCGCGGTGGGCCGGGCCCTGGCCCCCCTGCGCCAGGTCAGGAACGAGATCGGCCAGCGGGGCGCCATGCGCCTGCACGCCTTGGAAACTCAGGGCATGCCTGAGGAGGTGGCCCCCCTGGTGGACACCCTGAATGACCTCCTCGGCCGCCTGGACCAGGCCATGCTGGGCCAGCGCCGCTTCATCGCCGACGCCGCCCACGAACTGCGAACCCCTCTTACCGCCGTCAAGCTGCAAACCCAGATCGCCATGCGCACCGGGGATGCCGGCGAACGGGAGGCCGCGCTGGCCCGTTTGTCCGAGGGAGTGGATCGGGCCGCCCACCTGGTGGACCAACTGCTGGGCATGGCCCGCCTGGAGCCGGAGGCCCGCCAGACCGCCTTCACCACCGTCCACCTTGATGAACTGGTCAAGGCGACGGTGGCCCGGTTCTCGGATCAGGCCGAAGCCCGCCATATCGACCTGGGCGTTGGCGACTGTGCCGCCCTGACCCTCCCGGGTCAGCCGGAGAACCTCCGCATCCTGTTGGAGAACCTGGTGGACAACGCCTTGCGCTACACCCCCGGCGGCGGCCGGGTGGATGTGGAGCTGGCCAGCCGCGATGGGTTCGCCGAACTCAGCGTGCGCGACACCGGCCCGGGCATTCCGGCCGAGGCGCGGGAAAGGGTATTCGAACGCTTTCAGCGCCTGGCCGGCGCCGACACCCGGGGTAGCGGCCTGGGGCTGGCCATCGTCCGGCAGGTGGTCCGCATCCATGGCGGTGACATCGAACTTCTCGACGCCCCCGGCGGCGGCCTGCTGGTCCGGGTCTGGCTGCCCCTGGCCTGAAGCCGCTCCTCGGCGGCGGCGGAATGCAATAAGCTACGGGCTTTGCCCGTCCAGCGAATTTCATGGCCGCCCCCAATTCCCTCATCGTCGCCACCGCCGAGCATCTCGCCCGTTTCGCGCCTTTCGACAGCATGGCCAGGGAACACCTGATATGGCTGGCCGAGCGCTTGAAGATGGGTTATTACGGCAAGGGCGAGGCCCTGCTTTCTCCCGAGCACGGCGACGTCAAGCGCTTCTACATCATCAAGCAGGGCGCCGTGCAGGTGACCCAGTCCAACAGCGGCGACGCCTGGCTGGAACTCCACGAGGGCGAGGCCTTCCCCCTGGGTGCCCTGCTGGGCGGCCGGGTCGCCATCTCCCGCTTCTCGGCCCTCAACGACGTGTTCACCTACGAGCTGGACGTGGAGGATTTCCATGCCCTGTTCAAGCTCTCTCCCGCCTTCCAGGATTTTTCCACCCGGCGCATCGCCACCCTGCTTGAACGTTCCCAGCGCGGCGTCCAGGCCCGCTATGCGGCCAGTTCCAGCGAACAGCAGTCGCTGCGCAGTCCGTTGTCCAGCCTCGCCCGGCGCAAGCCCATCACCTGCACGCCGGACACGCCCCTGCGGGTCGCCCTGGAAACCATCCAGGAAGGCCGGATCAGCGCCATCGTGGTGGTGGAAGGCGAGGATCGGCCGGTGGGGGTGTTCTCGGTACGCGACCTGATCAGCCGGGTCATCCTGCCGGGCACCTCCCTGGATACGGCCATGGGCGAGGTCATGACGCCCAACCCGGTGTCGCTGCCCTCCACCGCCCACGCATTCGAGGCCGCCATGCTCATGGCCCGGCATGGCTTCCGCCACGTCCTGGTGGCGGACGGCGGCCGCCTGACCGGGGTGATTTCCGAGAAGGATCTTTTCTCCCTGCAACGGGTGGGCGTCACCCAGATTTCAGCCACCATCCGCAGCGCCATGGACCAAGGCACCCTGGTCAAGGCCGCCGAGGATATCCGCCAACTGGGCCATAACATGATGGCCCAGGGCGTGGCCGCCGAGCAGCTCACCCAGATCCTCTCCACCCTTAACGATCTGCTCACTCAGCGGGTCATCGAGCTGGAATGCTCCGCCACCAAGGACTGCCGCTTTGCCTTCTGCTGGCTGGCCTTCGGCTCCGAGGGCCGGCTGGAACAGACCCTGTCCACCGATCAGGACAACGGCATCATCTTCACCGTCCCCGAGGGTGAAACCGAGGATCAGGTCAGGGCCTGCCTGTTGCCCCTGGCCGAGCGCATCAACCGCGCCCTGGACGCCTGCGGCTTCCCCCTCTGCAAGGGCGGGATCATGGCCATGAACCCCAAGTGGTGCCTGTCCCAGGAGGAATGGAAGGCCACCTTCGCCCGCTGGATCGAGGCGGGCGACCCGGAATCCCTGCTCAACGCCAGCATCTTCTTCGACTTCCGGCCTTTGCTGGGCCAGGAGAAACTGGCCGAGGAACTGCAAGCCTGGCTGCTCGCCAAGACCACCGCCAACCCCCGCTTCCTCCATCAGATGGCCGCCAACGCCCTGCGCAACCGGCCGCCCCTGGGCCTGGTGCGGGACTTCGTTGTGGATGGCGAAGGCGAACTGGCCAACACCCTGGACCTGAAGCTCAACGGCACCACGCCTTTCGTCGACGCGGCCCGGGTGTTCGCCCTGGCCACCGGGGTGGCGGCCACCGGCACCGCGGCGCGACTGCGGGGCGCCGGACCGAAACTGAACATACCGGAACCCGAGATCGAAGCCTGGCTATCGGCCTTCTTCTTCATCCAGATGTTGCGGCTACATGGCCAGCACGAGGAAATGCAGGCGGGCAAGGCCATGGACAACCGCATCAACCCGGACGAGTTGAACGACCTGGACCGCCGCATCCTCAAGGAATCCTTCCGTCAGGCGCGCAAGGTCCAGGCCAGGTTGGCCCTGGACTACAAGGTCTAGCTCCGTGGGCCTCTTCGATCGCCTGTTCAAACCCCGGGTCAAGCTTGACCCGGACACCACCGCCCGCCTGGAAGACTGGCGCCGCCGTCCGGACAGCCGTCTGGCCGATGACTTCGGGGCCAGCCGCTACGTGGTGGTGGACGTGGAAACCACCGGCCTGGATCTGGTCCGCGACCGCCTCATCGCCATTGGCGCCTGCGCCGTGGAAAATGGCCGGGTGGTCATGGCGGAAAGCTTCGAAATCGTTCTGCGCCAGGATCAGGTCAGCACCAAGGACAACATCCTCATCCACGGCATCGGCGGCGAGGCCCAGCGGGAAGGGGTGGAGCCGGTGGAGGCCCTGGTGCGGTTCCTGGACTTCCTGGGCAAATCGCCCCTGGTGGCCTTCCACGTCACCTTCGACCAGACCATGATCAAGAAGGCGATGAAGGAATACCTGGGCTTCGAGTTCAAGCACCCCTGGCTGGACCTGGCCTACGTCATGCCCGGCCTCCTGCCGGAGTATGCCCGGCGCTACCGGGCCCTGGACGACTGGTCCGGCCATTTCCGGATCAGCAACTTCGCCCGCCACAGTGCCTTGGCCGATGCCCTGGCCACGGCCCAGTTGCTGCTTTGCGCCCTGCCCCTGGCCAAGGCCAAGCATTCCACCTGCTACCAGAACCTCCAGGATCTGGAAAAAGCCCAGCGCTGGGTGAATTGGGCGGGTTGACCCCGCGGGTGGGGGTCGACCCGTGGTATCGGCTTCCTGTCTTCCTCCGGCCAGTGCGTTCGATCTATCCTCGTGCCTGTGGCCCCCGGCCTGTACCGGGGACTTGAACCGACGACTTCTTCGGGTTTGCCTTGGAGACGCGTGATGCAACTGACGGACAAGCACCGGGAGTATTGGCGAAGGAACCTGCTGCTCAGCGCGACATTGCTAGCCATCTGGTTCCTGGTGACCTTCGTGGTCATCTGGTTCGCCAGGGGGCTAAACGAAGTGGTCATCGCGGGATTTCCCTTTGCCTTCTACATGGGTGCCCAGGGGGCGCCCATCGTCTATGTCCTGATCATCTGGTTCTATGCCCGGCGCATGAACCAGCTCGACCAGGAATACGATGTCCACGAAGGGGAAGGCTGACTACCCAACCGCCCCTGGCCACCACTCGAGTCGTCTTCGTGTAGCATCCACCCAAGGGTGTCCGGGGCGTGCCACATGCCCGGGCAGGATTCGTGCCGGTCGGGCCGCCGCACGCTTTTCGAGGACACCCATGCGCCCCCTTCGCGTTTACCACGGCGCCCACCGCGCGCCTGACAAACCTGCCCGGTCTTCATCTTTTCCCCGCGTCGCGCGACGAGGTGCCTGAGATGGCGACCGCGATCATCCTCGTCTTCATCCTGGCCTACGCAGCCATCGCCCTGGAACACCCCCTCAAGGTCAACAAGTCCGCGTCGGCCCTGGTGGGGGCGGGCCTGCTATGGACCCTGTATGCCTTCGGCCAGGGCGACCCCCAGCTGGTAAGCGAACAATTGGCCGAATCGGTCTCGGCTACCGCGCAGATCGTCTTCTTCCTGATGGGGGCCATGACCATCGTGGAGGTGGTGGACGCCCATAACGGCTTCGAGGTCATCACCCGGCGCATCCGCACCACCACCTTGTCCGGCCTGCTCTGGCTGGTGGGCTTCGTCACCTTCTTCCTCAGCGCCATCCTGGACAACCTGACCACCACCATCGTCATGGTCTCGCTCATGCGTAAGCTGCTGGCCAACCACGATGACCGCCTGCTCTTCGCCGGCATCATCGTCATCGCGGCCAATGCCGGCGGCGCCTGGTCCCCCATCGGCGACGTGACCACCACCATGCTCTGGATCGGCGGGCGCATCACCGCTCCGAATATCGTTATGTCGATCTTGCCACCCGCCCTGGTGAGCCTGGTCGTACCCCTGGGCATCACCGCCTACGCCCTGCGCGGCCGGCCGGTCCTGGCCCTGGCCGGGAGGGAGGACGACCATGGCCTGGGCACCACCGAGTTCGAACGCAACCTCATGTTCCTGCTGGGGCTGGGCATCCTGGCGGCCGTGCCGGCCTTCAAGACAGCGACCCACCTGCCACCTTTCATGGGCATCCTGTTCGGCCTGGGTATCCTATGGCTGGTGGGCGACCTGGTGCACCGGCGCAAGGAGGACGCCTTCAAGCTGCCCCTGACCCTGGCCCACGCCCTGAGCCGCATCGATATGAGCTCCATCGTATTTTTCACCGGCATCCTCCTGGCCGTGGCCACCCTGGAGCACTCCCATGTCCTGGCCGCCCTGGCTGGCTGGCTTGATCGGAGCATTGGTCACCTGGACATCATCGTGGTGGCCATCGGCCTGGCCAGCGCGGTGGTGGACAACGTACCCCTGGTGGCCGCATCCATGGGCATGTACGACCTGGCGAAATACCCCGCCGACCACTTCCTCTGGGAGTTCCTGGCCTATTGTGCAGGCACCGGGGGCTCCATCCTGGTCATCGGTTCCGCCGCCGGCGTCGCCGCCATGGGCCTGGAGAAGATCCACTTCTTCTGGTACGCGCGAAAAATCAGCGGACTGGCGTTGATCGGCTATTTTGCCGGGGCGGCGGTCTACCTGGCTCTACGGTGATTGGCAGGCTGACGGACATGCCCCATCGAGCCGATAGGCTGCAAGAAACGCCCCGACCAGGATATAGGCCGGTCGTGTATTCCGCCCGGGCATAGACGTGGTTTTTCGGATGCGGCGCCAGGCCGCAAGATAATATCCTCGGTGTTCAGGGCCCAATGCGTGGATTTCATGCCCCTCGACCTGCTGCTGGTCTCCGTCCTCCGCGTCCTCGTCGAAGTCGCCGGCTACGCCCTGCTGGGCCAGGGCGTCCTCGCCCTGCTGGCGGGCAAGCACCGCCAAAACAACCCGTTCTACAAAATCCTCCAGACCATCACCAACCCGGTGGTGAAAGCGGTGCGTTTCATCACCCCCCGCTTCATCCTCGACGCCCACGTGCCCATGGTGACTTTTTTTCTGCTGTTCTGGCTGTGGATCGCGCTGGCCTTCGCCAAGCGCCATCTGTGCGGCGTGCATGGCCTGGCCTGCTGATTGCGGGGCCTGGATCAACCCCCTTGCCGGCGCCAGTCGCCATCCCGCCACACCACTTCCTGGCGCGCCCACCTGGCGAAGTCTTCCAGGGCCATGTCTCCCCGTTCGCCCTGGGGCAGGGACTCATAACGGACCCGGATGCCCGATGCCTCCGTCTCCAGGCCCAGAACCCGCCGCACGGCGAAGTTGGGTCCGAAGCCCGCGTTGGTATAACAGCCCCCGACGCTGACATCTTCCGGCCCGACCCGGTCCCGCTGGGCGTATTCCATGGCGCTGCTGAACAAGGCGCTGAGGTCCCCCTCGGTGATTTCCAGGGGCGTTTCCATGCGGCTCAGGGCGTAGCGCAGATCCTCATGGGTGAGCCGCGCCACGGGCGTCGCGGCCGGGGCCGGGACAGCCTTGGGCGCCAAGGCGGCGGGATAGCGGCGCCAGGGAAACAGGCCATTGAGCAGGAAGCCCAGCAGCACCAGGATGGCGGCATTGAGCAGCACGGGCACCAGTACGAAGGAGAGGCCCAGGGATTGCACCCCGGCCCCACCCAACACCGGCACCAGCGTGGTACCGCCCCCTGAGGGATGCAGGCAGCGCAACGCCAGGGACATGGCGATGCTGGCGCCCACCGCCACGGCGCAGGCCAGTTCCATGGAAGGGATGAACATGGCGCTCAGCACACCGCAAAGCGCGGATACCCCATGCCCCCCCAGCACCGCCCAGGGCTGGGAAAAGGCACCATGGGGCACGGCGAAGACCAGGATGGCCGAGGACCCCATGGAAGCCACCATGAGGGGCGCGTCGGTGCGGCCCAACACGGCGTGGCTGATGGCATAGACCGCCGCCATCGCAAGAGCCGCGGTGACCGTGGAAACCAGTATTTCCCGAAGGCTGACGCTCTGCTGGATGCCCAGCAAGGCGGCCAGTCTCTCGGCCCGGCCCCAGGTGGAGGAATGCTTGTGATCATGCATGGTGCGATGATATCGGACCCGCCCCGGACCGCCATACTCGGTCGGCGAATCCGCCGGAATTCACTATGCTTTCCATGAGTGATCACGTCGAGGAGACATCATGTCGGCCCAGCTTTCCCCCATCGCCCGCTTCGACCACATCCTGCTCGCCACCGATGGCAGCACTGTCAGCGCCGGCGCCGTGCGCGTGGCCTTGCACCTGTCCGACCGCTGCGGCGCCCGCCTCACGGTCATGCACATGGCCAAGACCGATCCCAGCTATGCCATGTTCAACCCGGGTGGCGTTGAGCAGGTGGAGGAACAGGGCAGGGCCGTGCTGCGCCAGGTGGAGGAGCAGGCCGGCACCGCCTGCGTGAACTGCGCCCCGGTGCTTCGTTATGGCGAGGAACCGGTGAAGGAGATCGCCAGCCAGGCGGAGGAGAGCCAGACCGACCTGGTGGTCATGGGCCGGCGTGGCGTGCACTGGCTGGAGCGCCTGGTCCTGGGCGAGGCCGCCGCCCGTGTGGTGGGCCACGTGAAGTGCAGCGTGCTGGTGGTGCCCCAGGATTCAAAAATGTGGGAAAACGGCATCCTGGTGGCGGTGGATGGTTCCCGCTATGCCGACATGGCGGCGGTGGCCGCCGGCCACCTGGCCAAGCGCTGCGGCCTGCCGCTCACGGTGCTGGCGGTATGCGCCAGCGACGACCTCTCCTGCGAACTGGTCAAACCCCTGGCCGACCGGGTCCGGGACCTGCTGCGCCAGGATGGCGTGGCCGCCGACAGCGTGGCCCTGGAGGGCAAGCCTGCCGACACCATCATCCAGGCCGCCCGGGATTACGACTGCGACCTCATCGTCTTGGGCAGCCACGGCCGCACCGGCCTGGACCGCATCCTGATGGGCAGCGTCTCCCAGCAGGTGATCACCCACGCCAAGTGCCCCATCCTGGTGGTAAAGGGGGGGTGATCAGCGCCCGGCCTGGTGGCGCCGGAAGGCCCGCCAGAGCAGGAGGTCGTAGCCGATCTTCAATGCCCCGCAGGCCACCAGGGGCGCCGCCAGCCAGCCCGCCGCCAGCAGGGCGCCACCCAGGGAGGGGCTCAACGCCGCCGCCAGGCTGCGCGGCACCGCAGTAAAGCTGGCCGCCGCCGTCCGCTCGGGTGGCGTCACCACCGCCATGACGAAGGCCGAGCGGGTGGGCACATCCATCTGGGACAAGGCCGCCCGGGCCAGCAGCAGGCCCAGAGCCCAGGGAAGGCTGTCGGCCAGGGCGGCCAGGATGAGGAAGACGCTGGACGGAATGTGGGTGAACACCATGGTGTTCACCAGGCCGATGCGCTTCGCCACCCAAGGCGCCAGCAGTTGCGAAAAGGCGGACAGCAGGCCCGCCCAGAAGAAAAAGGCCCCCGCCGCGGTCAGGGACAGGCCAAAACGCTGAAATAGCCAGAGGGCCAGCAAGGAGTTCAATACCAGACCGCCGGCGAAGGCATCGATGGAGAATAACGCGGCCAGGCGGATGACGATGCCCCGGGATTCCCGCAGCGCCGCCGGGGGCGCCGCCCGCTCATGGGGCGCCGGCTCGGGAATCCGCCGGTACAACAGCCAGACCAGCCCTCCGGCCAGCGCATAGAGCAGGAACATGACCCGCAAGGGATCCGCCTGACCCCACCCCAGATTCCGCAACAGATCGGGCACGCCGGCCGCCAGGGAGCCCAGGGCGGCGAACAGGGCGCCAGCCAGGGTATAGCGGGCGAACAGGGTGGTCCGGGCCTCGCCGTGGGCGGCTTCGGCCAGGCGGGCGTGTTCCAGGGGCAGGAATACGCTGACATCGCCGGAGCTGGGGTTGAGGGTCCCCACGAAGGCCACCAGCAGCAGCGGCCAGAAAGAGGACAGTCCGGCAAACAGCACGCCGGTGATCGCCATGAGCAGCGCCGCGCCCAGCAGCAGGGGACGATGGTGGAAACGGTGGCCGTGGGCCCCCAGCAGCAGGGTCAGGCTGGCGGAACCCAGCAGGGTGGCGGCGCTGACCACGCCCACCTCCAGGGGGCCCAAGCCCAGCGCCAGCAGATAGGCCGGCAGCAAAATACAGATGAAGCCATCGACAAAAGCCCGGAGCGCCCGGGCGACCAGCAGCAGTCTGGCCTCGGCCGGGACGTTCATCCCGGTGCCTGCCTCAACGTGCCCAGCGCCACTGGTCCATCTGCCGCTTGAAGGATTGCTCCTCTTCCTCGATGGTGTCCGCCGTGGAATCGGGGGGACAACCTTCGGGTGGTGGTGGCCGGTGTTCCCGAGGTACCACCTTGGGCGGCGCCCCCCCATCCCATACGAAGGGGTTCCTGAAGGGCGCGGGCTCCGGCAGGCAATCCAGCTTGTAGCTCGGCGGCCAGCCCGTTTCGTAGGGCAGGAAGGAAATCGTCTGCTCGAACACCAGGGGTTTGCCGTTGGGCGTGGGGGGCAGCGGCGGCAATTTGCGGATGGCCTGCCAGGCAAGCTGGGAGGCCTTCTCCGAGGTGGACCAGAGTTCCTCCACCCGGGCCACCTTCCCATCCGGGGAGATCTCGATGCGAAACCGGACCATCCCCTGGTCCGGCCCCGCCACCGCCGTACCCATCATGCTGCGCACCTGCTGGCCCCAGGCATTGCGGTAGCGCTTGCCATTCCTGGGGGCATAGGTCGACGCGAGAGCCCATTCCTCGGCCGTGGGGGCGGACGGTGCCGCCAGGGACTGCGGCGGCGTTTCCGGCGCGGCTTCCACCGGCTGGGGCTGTTTCGCGGCGCGGCGTGGACGCGGGGGCGTGGGTTCCGCCACCGGTTCCGGACTCACGATGCGGATTTCCAGGGGCTTGGGCACCACCGGCGGGGCGTGGATCGACCAGGGCGCCAGCAGGCCCCCGTGCAATCCCAGGGACAACGCCAGGGCCAGGGGAAAACGGATACGGCAGCGGATCATCGTGATGGCTCAGTCCCATTCCGGACCCGCTCCCGCCGGCCGGGTCACGCCAGTCCGAGAATCCGCCCCAGCTTGCGCAGGGGCGTGTCGGCGCAACAGGCATACAGGGCGTCGTAGATCACCATGCCCTGCTTCAGCATCTCGTGGTCGTCCTCGAAATTGAGGGACAGTCCCCTGGAGATGGCCAACAGGCCTGCGGCCTCCTTGGCCAGGTGGGGCGCGCCGCAGTCGGCACCGCGGACGATCAGGGCCAGCTTGGCAAGGGCGGGGTCCGTCAGCCGATGGCGCTCGATGAACGCATCGAAACTGCACCGGTCGCCATGGTGGCCATATTCCACACCAGGGATGTCATAGGGCGTGGCCCCGGTCTCCGCCGCCACCTTGAGGACATCGCCGCCCGGAACATAGAGGAACTCCGGCGCGGGGTCGATGAAGCGGGCGATAAGCCAGGGACAGGCGATGCGGTCGATCTTGGGACGCTCGCGGGTAACCCATTTCATAGTGACTTCCTTTGCTTGGCGGCTCCACCGCGCCAGCCGAACCGGCCGGGGAGCCCGGGGAGAACTTACCTGTGGCGGCCCATGTCACCCATGGCACAAACGTGTCGTCCGGCGGTTACTTTTCTACCACCATGCCGCCCGCCATCTTCCAGCCCTCGATGCCACCCTCGATGAACCGGGCCCGCAGGCCCTTGGCCTGGAGGGCGTCCACCACACTGTTGGAGACACCACCGCCGCGCACGCAGTACAGCACGATATCCTGGTCTTTCGGCAGACTGTCGGCCCATTCCCCGAGCTGGGCCGGGTCTTTCCAAAGGGCGCCGGCCAGCTGCTCGCTGGAGGCGGCGCGGTCATCGGCGCGGCGCACGTCCAGGATGAACTTGCCGGCCAGTTCGGATTTGAGGGTTTCAGGCTTGATGGTACGGTCCATGCTCAGGCTCCGATGAGGGTGTAGACAAGGCCCACCGCCGCGCAGGCAGCGATGACTTTCATGATGTCCTGCTTGTATTTCCAAAGGGCGAGGAAGGCGGCGACGGAAATTACCGCGTAGAACCATTCAAACCCGCCGGAGAAAGGCGCGGCCTCGCTGGCGCGGGGCCAGATCACGTGCCAGCCGAAGAACAGGGCCAGATTCAGCACCACCCCCACCACCGCGGCGGTGATGCCGGTCAGCGGCGCCGTGAACTTCAGGTCGCCGTGGGTAGACTCCACCAGGGGGGCGCCGGCCAGGATGAAGACGAAGCTGGGCAGGAAGGTGAAGAAAGTGGCCACGCTGGCGCCAACGAAGCCGGCCAGGAACAGGGCGTCGGGGCCGAAGATCTGCTTGCTCCAGGCACCCACGAAGCCGACGAAGGACACCACCATGATCAGCGGCCCCGGCGTGGTCTCGCCCAGGGCCAGGCCGTCGATCATCTGGGTACCGGTCAACCAGCCGTAGTGCTCGACCCCGCCCTGATAGACGTAGGGCAGCACAGCGTAGGCGCCACCGAAGGTGACCAGGGCGGCCTTGGTGAAGAACTCGCCCATGTCCTTCAGCACCGGATGACCCAGGGCCAGCATGGCCGCGGCCCAGATCGCCAGGCCCGCCACCAGCAGGGTGGCCAGATACGCCCAGTTGAACCGGGTATGGGGCAGGGACGGCGTGTCGTCGTCGATGAGGGCCGGGCCGTAGTCCTTGTCCGAGGCGCCGTGGCCGCCGCCCACCTTGAACTTGTCGGGCATCAGCTTGCCGCCCATGAAACCCAGGACGCCCGCGCCGATGACGATGTACGGAAAGGGCACCTTGAGCGCGAAGATAGCGATGAAGGACAGGGCGGCAATGGCCCACAACACCTTGTTCTTCAGCGCCCGGGAACCGATGCGCCAGGCGGCGAACACGACGATGGCCACCACCGCCGGCTTGATGCCGTTGAACACGCCCTGGACGAAGGTGACGTCGCCGAAGGCCATGTAGACGTAGGTCAGCGCGGCAAGAATGAACAGGGAGGGCAGCACGAACAGGGTGCCGGCCACGATGCCGCCCCAGGTCCGGTGCAGCAGCCAGCCGATGTAGATGGCGAGCTGCTGGGCTTCCGGTCCCGGCAGCACCATGCAGTAGTTGAGGGCGTGCAGGAAACGGTGTTCGGAGATCCAGCGGCGCTTCTCCACCAGCTCCTGGTGCATGATGGCGATCTGCCCGGCCGGCCCGCCGAAGCTGATGAAGCCCAGTTTCAGCCAGTAGGCGAAAGCCTCCCAGAAGGAGGGGTGAGGGGGTCTTTCCTGGGTCGGGACGTCGGTCACATCAGGCTCCGTCGGTTGGCGAAAAGGCAAGGTAAAGGTCATCCAGCAGCCGGCCGCCTTCTTCCAGCAGCCGATCATCGTCATCGATCCGCGCCTTAAGCCCCCTCAGCAGGGCCTCGAAGCCCGCCGCCTCGGGCGCGACGCCGCCCACATCCAGGGTATGGACGATGCCGCCGATGCGCGCCAGGGCCGCGTCGCCCTCCAGGCCGAAGCTGGCCAGCAGCGTCTCGAAGCTCACCCGTTCGCCCACATGGGTGAAGGGCGCGCCATCGAAGTCGAAGCCCAGGGCATCTTCGGGGCAGTCTTCGGGATGCGTCAGCCAGAGGAAGCGTGCCGCGGGATCGATATGGCGGCGGATCAGCCAGGCCGAGGCCAGCCGGTCCACCCAAAGGCTGCGCCGGGTCGCCCACAGGCGGCCTCGGTAATGCGCCCGATCCAGGCGTTCGATGGTCGCCGCCTGGGCCTGGGGCTCCCCATGATTGATCCGGGCCCGGACCAGGCGAACCACCCGCTCCAGCCGTTCGGCGCTGGACCGCCGGGCGGCACCGGGAAAATAGTCGATGCCGGAAAGCTGCTCGAAGTGGCGGCGCAGGCCGCGCAGTTCCTTCATCTGGACGGCGGCGCCCTCCCGGGATTCAGCCAGCCGTTCCAGGTCCCGATCCAGCTCAGCGTACTCCCCGGAGCGGTCGAACAGGGCGGCCAGCGCGGCGTCCTCGGCTTGGCTTCCCAGGCGCAGCAGCCAGGCGCTTCCCTCCGCCGCGCGGGCATCTTCAGCCTGTTGAATGAGTACCCGCTCCAGATCGTCCCTTTGGGGCAGCAGCCAGGCGCCGTCGCGCAGGCTGGTGCAACCCACGGCCTTCAGCGCTCGCCAGATGCGAGTCCTCGCCGTGGCATTGGCGTGGGGAAGAGAGAGGACCAACAATGACCAATACATAACGATAGTGACATTTTTATGTACTTACTGTTATGGATACTATCACTTAAGTTCAATTTTTTCCTGGGCCGGCCGATAACAGATCGCCCTGCCATCCCTGGAATCCATGAACCGCTTTCCCACCCCGGATCGTGACCTGCTCGATACCTTGCGGGAAATGGTCCTATGCTGGCGCCCGGATGGCGTCGTGCTCTTCGGCAACCGACCCTGCGCCTCGCTGTTCGGCCTGGAGCCCGACGCCATGGCGGGACAGCCCCTGGACCGCCTCCTGGAGGAGCCGTGGCGCGCCCTGGCCCTGGAACGATTCCAGGCGGCCCTGGCGCACTTGATGGGCGACCGCCGCCTCCATGAAGACGAATGGCCTGTGGAAACAGGCGACGGGCCGCGCTGGTACGCCTGGCGCCACTTGGGCGTCTTCGATGCCACGGGGGGGCTGGTGGAGGTGCGCAGCTTCGGCATGGACGTCACCGAATGCCGGCTGCGGGAACGCACCCTGCGGGCGGGCGAATCGCGCTTCCATGCCCTGTTCCAGCACCACGATTCCGTCATGCTGCTGGTGGACCCGGAATCCGGCGCCATCCTGGATGCCAATCTCGCGGCCTGCCGCTTCTACGGCCACGACTGGGCCGGCATGACCAGCCAGCGCATCCAGGACATCAATACCCTGCCCGCCGAGCAGGTGCGCGCCGAACGGCAACGGGCCCTGTCTGAGGCGCGCAACTATTTCGTCTTTCCCCATCGCCTGGCCTCCGGCGAGGTCCGCACGGTGGAGGTGCACTCCTCCCCCATGGCCGTCGATGGCCGCGACGTGCTGTTCTCCATCATCCACGACATCACGGACCGCATCCGCGCCGAGACCGCCGTGCGGGAAAGCGAGGCCCTTTACCGGCGCATCATCGACACCGCCGCCGAGGGCTTCTGGCTGATCGACCGCGACCGTCGGACCGTGGATGTGAACGAGGCCCTGTGCCAGATGCTGGGCTTCACCCGGGACGAGATGCTGGGCAAGCTTCCGACGGATTTCACGGATGAGGCCAACCGGGCCATCTTCAGCCAGCAGATGTCACGGATTTCCTCCTCCTATCATCGCGACTACGAGATCAGCCTGACCCGCAAGGACGGCTCGCCACTCCAGACCTTCTTCCACGCCACCACCCACCGGGACGCCCAGGGCAGGCCCGAGAGTTCCTTCGCCTTCGTCAGCGACCTGTCAGGCATCAAGGAGGTGGAAGCCGCCCTCAAGGCCAGCGAGTCCCGCTGGCAGTTCGCCCTGGAGGGCTTGGACCAGGGCGTCTGGGACTGGAACGTGGAAACCAACCAGGTGTATTTCTCGCCCCGTTGGAAATCCATGCTGGGCTTCGGCGAGACGGAAATCCGCGACGAATTCGAGGAATGGCGGCAGAGAGTCCACGAAGACGACCTGCCCAAGGTCTTTTCGGCCCTGGAGGCCCACTTCCGGGGCGAGCAGCCGATCTTCGAGATCGAGATGCGTATGCGCCGCAAGGACGGCGCCTGGCGGTGGATCCTGTCCCGGGGCAAGGTGGTGGAACGCCTGGCCGACGGCAATCCCCGGCGCATGATCGGCACCCATGCCGACGTCACCGAGCACCGCCTGAAGGAAGAGAAACTCCGGCAAGCCGCCGCTGTGTTCGAGAACACCGTGGAAGGCGTGGTCATCACCGATGCCGAGAACCGCATCATCGCCATCAACCGTGCCTTCACCGACATCACCGGCTATAGCGAAGCGGAAATCCTCGGCAAGAAGCCCAACATGATGCAGTCCGGCCGGCACGACGCCGAGTTCTACAAGACCATGTGGGAGGATCTGGTCCAGCGAGGCAGCTGGCGGGGAGAAATCTGGAACAAGCGCAAATCCGGCGCCGTTTTCCCCGAGTGGCTCACCATCAGCGTGGTCCTCGACGAACACAACCGGATCAGTCATTACGTGGGCGTCTTCGCCGACATCACCAAGGTCAAACGTTCCGAAGAGGAGCTCAACCGCCTGGCCTACCACGATGCCCTGACCGGCCTGCCGAACCGGCTGCTGCTGCTGGACCGCATCGACCACGCGATCCGCCGCTCGGTCCGCTCCAGCGCCCGTTTCGCCCTGCTGTTCATCGATCTGGACCGGTTCAAGAACATCAACGACACCCTGGGCCACCAGACCGGGGATGAATTGCTCAAGGCGGTGGCGGAGCGCATCCAGAAACGCCTGCGGGCGGAAGACACCCTGTCCCGCCTGGGGGGCGACGAATTCATTCTGCTCATGGAGGACATCACCAACGAGCAGCGCGCCGCCAATTTGGCCCGGGAGTTGCTGCGCCTGCTGGGCAAGCCCTACCACATCGCCGGCCATGACATCTTCCTCTCCGCCAGCATCGGCATCAGCCTGCATCCCGAGGACGGCAACGACGCGGAAACCCTAATCAAACATGCCGACACGGCCATGTACCGGGCCAAGGAAGGGGGCCGCAACGGCTATCAGTTCTATACCCGGGAGCAATCCGTCGCCGCCTTCCAGCGCTTCAGCCTGGAAGCGGCCCTGCACCGGGCCCTGGCCCGGGGCGAATTCGAGCTGCACTATCAGCCCCAGTATTCCATGGAAGAAGGCAGGATCACCGCCGTGGAAGCCCTGCTGCGCTGGCGGCATCCCGACCTGGGCCTCATTCCGCCCGATCAGTTCATCCCCCTGGCCGAGGAAACCGGCCTCATCCTACCCATCGGCGAGTGGGTCCTGGACACGGCCTGCCGCGAAATCCTCCACTGCCAGGCCCATTGCGGGGAAGCCCTGGCGGTGGCGGTGAATCTCTCGCCCCTGGAGCTACAGCGCGGCGATCCGGTCCAGCGCGTCAAGCGGGTGCTGGCGGAAACCGGTCTTGAGGCCCATCGCCTGGAACTGGAAATCACCGAGAGCTCCGCCATGCGCCGAGGCGAGGAAAGCATCGCCATGCTGCATGAACTGAAGGGCTTGGGCATCCGCCTGGCCATCGACGATTTCGGCAGCGGCTATTCCAACCTGGGCTACCTGAAAAGCCTGCCCGTCAGCACCCTCAAGATCGACCGGGTGTTCGTCCGCGACCTGCCGAACGACAACGAGGACGCCGCCATCACCCGGGCCATCATCGCCCTGGGGCATTCCCTCAACCTGAGCGTGCTGGCGGAGGGTGTCGAATCCCAGGCCCAGCGGGAATTCCTGCTCGCCCAGGGCTGCGACATGTTCCAGGGCTTCCTGCTGTCCAGGCCTCTGCCCGCCGCGGATGCCTGGCGGCTGATACGGGGGGTCAACCAGGCCCCGCGCTGACCTCCGCACCCCGCTCCCGCTGCGGGCTGGCCAGCCACGTATCGGGCTCGGGCGAGCCATGGTGGGGGAAACGCAGCGTGAACAGGGCGCCCCGGTCGCCGGCCCCCTCGTCGATCTCCACGGTCGCGCCATGGCGGAGCGCCACTTCCTGGACGATGGCGAGCCCCAGGCCGCTGCCGGGCTGGCCGCTGCCGGGTATCCGGTGAAAGCGCTCGAATACCTGCTGCCGCTGGTCCGGCGGTATGCCCGGACCGTCGTCCTCCACCTGCAGCCACGCGGAATCGCCATAGCCGACCCGGACGGTGATGTGCCCACCCGCCGGGGTGTAGCGGATGGCGTTGTCCAGCAGATTGTCGATGAGGTCCCGCAGCCCAGCCTCGTGGCCCTTGATGGGCAGCTTCAGGTCCTGCCCCTCGAAGCCCAGGTCGATATCCTTGCGCAAGGCCTCGGGTGCCCAGTGGGCGGCGGTCTCCTGGGCCACCCGATGCAGGTCCAGCAGCTCCAGGGGCGCGTTCAGGCGGGCCTCCGGTTCGTTCCGGGCCAGGGTCAGCAACTGGTTGACCAAGTGGCTGCAACGCTGGGCGCCATCGCAGATGCGCGCCAGGGACTCCCGGATCGGATCGGCGAGGGGCTCCCGCTTGGCCAGTTCGGCCTGGGACTTGAGGCCGGCGAAGGGGGTGCGCAACTGGTGGGCGGCGTCGGCCACGAAGCGGCGCTGGGCATCCATCATGGCCTTGAGGCGCTCGATCAGGGCGTTCACCTCCAGGATCAGGGGCCGCACCTCCCCCGGCGCCCGTGTTGCGTCCAGGGGGCGCAGGTCATTGCGAGGCCGGCCGGCCACCTCCCGGCGCAGCCGCTCCAGGGGCTCGAAGCCCCGTTTCAGACCGATCCACACGGCGATGCCGGCGATCACGATGAACATGAACTGGGGAATGACGATATTGCCCAGGATGCTGCGGCCCAGGCTGAGCCGGGCGTCCACCGGCTCGGCGGCCTGGACCAGCACCGATTCGCCGGTGGCCAGGGTGACCTGGAGGGTCACCAGGCGCAGCTTGCGCCCCTGGAACTGGGTGTCCCGCAACTGGGGTGTGGCCTGGAGATAGTCGGCGGGGCGGGGCGTGGGCAACTGGCCGCTGGCGGCGATCTTGCGTCCCCATTCATCATGCAGGGAGAAACGGAATTCCCCTTCGCTTTCTGGAAACAGGCGAGATAGGCCGGTCGTATCCTGGTATGGATGCAAGGCATAACGGCTGGCCAGCAACCTGGCCCGTTCCAAGAGCACCAGGTCATAGGGCTTGTTGGACAGGGTGACGGCGGCCATGTAGCCGGTCACCGTGGAGAACAGGAGCAGTAGAAACAGGGGGGTGAACAGCCAGTTGACGAGCTGGTGCCTCAGGGAGAGGGTGTCCACCTCGGAAGCGTCGGCATGGCCCCCGGCTCCCGGCGACCCGGCTGCCCCGACTTGCTCAGCCGCCGGTAACCGGGGGGAAGATCGCCACTTCATCGCCATCGCCCAGAGGCGTCTCCGCCACGGCGATATCCTGGTTCACCGCCAAGCGAAAATTCCGCCCCTCTCCCAACTCCTCGGCCCAGGCGCCGCCCCGGGCCCGCAAGACCGCGAGCAGATCGGCCAGGCAGGCGGCATCCTCCAGATCCAGGGATTCCCGGTCCAGGCCGAGGGCCTCTCGCAGGCGGGCAAAATAAAGCAGTCGGATGTGCATGGCTTCGATTCCTTGGGAGCGGCAAGGGTAACAGTTCGCCGGCCGGGCTGGCAGGGTCAGGCCCGGAGCCAGGCCAGGATGAACGCCGCGATGCCCGCGTGGTCATCCAGATCCAGCCAGGGCGGGCCGTCCGCCGGCCGCTGGTCGGCGGCCACGGCGATGAAGCGGGCATCGTCCGGATAGAGCCACGGCTTGTGGTTGGCGGCACGCCAGATCTCGATCTTGGCCAGGTCGGCATGCTTGTAGCCTTCCACCAGGACCAGATCGCAGGGCGCCAGGCGGTCCAGGTGCGCTTCCAGGTCCGGTTCCGGCCCACCCCGCAATTCGCCCACCAGCATCCAGCGGTGAGGCGAGGTGAGCAGCACTTCCCGGGCCCCCGCCTGGCGGTGGCGCCAGGAATCCTTGCCTGGCGTGTCCACCTCGAAATCGTGATGGCTCTGCTTGACCACCGATACGGCGAGGCCGGCGGCCGCCAGCCTGGGCAGCAGGCGCTCGATGAGGGTGGTCTTGCCGCTGCCGCTATAACCGGCGATACCCAGGACTTTCATCGCGATGCTTTCGGGAATACCCTGCGGGGTTCATGGGTGAAGGATGGGAATTCGTGTTGTATCTTGGGGAAGGTGTGGCGTCGATCTCATGATCGATATCAAGGCGATGACGGATGTTCTTGCCGAAGATCAAGGTCCAAGCTTTTCTCGACGCCCCCAAGCCTCTACATTCTGCCTGCCTGATGGACAGACCGAAACTTCATGAACAACTTGGTTGACCGCTTCGGACGACGCATCGAATACCTCCGGCTTTCCGTCACGGATCGCTGCGACCTGCGTTGCGCCTACTGCATTCCCGAAGGCTTCAAGGGTTTCGAGGAGCCGGAACACTGGCTCACCTTCGATGAAATCGCGCGGCTGATGGGCCTGTTCGCCGGCCTGGGCCTCAAACGGCTGCGCCTGACCGGCGGCGAGCCGCTGTTGCGGCGGAACATCGTGGACCTGAGCAGACGCTTGGCGGCGATCCCCGGCATCGAAGACCTGTCCATCTCCACCAATGCCACCCAGCTGGCGGGCATGGCCCATGACCTGAAGGCGGCCGGCGTCACCCGCCTCAATGTCAGCCTGGATTCCCTGCGCCCCGAAGGCGTGGAGAAGATCAACGGCCGCCCGGTTCTGGACAAGATCCTGGATGGCCTTGAGGCCGGCCGGGCGGCGGGCTTCAACCCCATCAAGATCAACATGGTGGCCATGCGCGAGAACGCCGACGAGATCGACGCCATCGTCAGCTACTGCATGGAAAAGGGCTTCGTGCTGCGGCTCATCGAGGTCATGCCCATGGGCGACACCGCCCGCAAGATGGGCTACGTGGACCTGCAACCGGTGAAGGCCCAATTGAAGGAACGTTTCGGACTGGTGGATACGGTCATGCCTGGCGGCGGCCCCGCCCGCTACCTGGGCACCCCCGATGGCCGGTTCACCGTGGGCTTCATCACCCCCATCTCCCAGCATTTCTGCGAAACCTGCAACCGGGTCCGCCTCACTGTGGATGGCACCCTGCACCTGTGCCTGGGCCAGGAAGAGCGCATGGATTTCCGTGCCCTGCTGCGCGGCGGTGCCAGCGATGGGGACATCGTGGAGGCCATCCGGCAGGCCATCGACCTCAAGCCGGAACGCCACGAGTTCGTGGAAGCGCCGCGCAAGCTGGTGCGCTTCATGAACATGACCGGCGGCTAAGCGCCTCTTTCAGCAGGAAATAGGCTCTGAGCGAGCTTCTTGCCCCGTAGCGGCAGCAGGTGCGCCCGCTTCCAGGCTCCAATTGCCCACCCCCAGAATTCCGCCAGGGAGGTGAAACCCTCTTTCGGCGTCGGCATGCCGAGAAAATCCGCCGCCCGCAACAAGGCCGGCAAGGGATCGGCGGCCTCCACGGGTGCCGCCAGGGTCTGCTTGGAGAGCTTGTCCCCCGCCCCATCCAGCACCACCGGCAGGTGCAGGTACGTGGGAGTGGGCAGCCCCAGTGCCCGCTGAATTGCGATCTGGCGCGGCGTGGAGGCCAGCAGGTCGGCGCCGCGCACCACATGGGTGATGCCTTGCTCAGCGTCGTCCACCACCACGGCGAGCTGGTAGGTGAACACCCCGTCCGCCCGCTTCAGCACGAAATCCCCGCATTCACGGACCAGGTCGCAGGCAATGCGGCCCAAGAGACGATCGCTGAAGACTACCCGCGCCTCGGGTACCCGGAAGCGCCAGGCCGGCTCCCGGGCAGCATCACCCCGCCAGCCTCGGTCCCGGCAAGTGCCCGGATATACCGGCCCATCCACCCCGCGCCGCCCAATTTCGGCAATGTCCTTGCGGCTGCAGCGGCAGCCATAGATCAGGTCCTGGGCATCCAGCCGGTCCAGGGCGGCCTGGTAGGCCGCGCCCCTTTCGCCCTGGAAGGCCACCGGCCCATCCCACTCGAAGCCGAAAGCCTCCAGGCCTCGCAGGATGTCCGCCGCCGCCCCCGCCACCACCCGGGGCGGATCCACGTCCTCGATGCGCAACAGCCACTTGCCGCCCGCGGACTTGGCGTCGAGGTAGCTGCCCAGTGCCGCCACCAGGGACCCGAAGTGCAAGGGGCCGGAAGGCGTGGGCGCGAAACGGCCCCGATAAGCCTCCTGGGCGGCGAAGCCGGGTGCCGAGAGCATGGCGTGCGGCCGGCGCGAGACCGAAGCGCTCAGGGGCAGAATCGGCAGTAGGGGTTGGGCTTCTTCTCGGCGTCGGGGGCCGGACTGGCTTCCACCGGAGGGAAGGCCGTCGCGCCGGATGCCGGGGTCTCCGGAGCGGTCTGGGGCGGCGCCTGGGGCGTGGGCGGCGGAGCGGGTGCCGGGGTAGCCGGCACCGGCGCGGGCGTCGACGGCGGGGTGGGGACGACGGCCGCATCCTGGACCGGCGGTTTTTCCGGGGCCCCTTGCTCCGCGGGGCCCTGCGCTTTCACCGGGGCCGGCTGGGTGGGCGCCGGCTTGGCCGGCGCGGGCGGCGGCTCCGGGACCTTGATCCCGTACTTGGCGGCCCGCCTGGCCAGGGCACGCGAGGTCGGGTCGGCGGCCAGGCCGTCCTGGATGGTTTTCTTGGCCTTTTCCTTGTCGTTCATGGCCTGGTAGGTATCCGCCAGGAGCACGTAGGCGTCCGCGTAGGTGCGGTCCTGGTTGATGGCGTTGTTGGCGGACAGGATGGCCTTGCGGTAGTCCTGCTCGTAGAGGGCGAACTGGCCGATTTCGGTATGGATCTGGGGCAGGAAGCGCCAATCCTTGGGCGCGTTTTGCAGCACGTAGTTCATGTCGCCGTAGAAGGACGCCCGGTTCTCGTCCCGCTTGGCCTTGTCGCGCTCGGCGAAATAACGATGCTTGGCGATGATGGCCCAGCAGCGGTGGTGGATGTAGCCCGCATCCTTGGCCATCAGGTATTCGGGCCGGCTGAGGAGTTCCACGTTCTCCTTCTGCTGGTTGAAACCGTGGGCGAAGGGTTTGTCCACTAGGATCAGGCGGCAGACGGGATCCATGGCCGCATATTCGGCCGAGGAGATCTTCTGGTTGTTGACGACACCCTGGTTCACGTCGCTCAGGGCCAGGGCCTGGGTCACGCCCATCAGAGCCGCCAGGGCCGCGGCGGCGAGCAGCAGAATAGGCTTCATGACGTCTTCCCCTCCGCATGGCCGCTGAGGACCCAGTCCAGGGTGAGCTGTTCCACCCGGGCGGCCTCCCGGTGATGGGAAAAGGTGTGGTCCGCCTCGGGCAGGTGGACGATGCGGATCGCGGAATTGCGCATGGCTTTCTTCCAGCCTCCATGGTTCTTCATCAAGGCATTGAACTGGCTGGCCACGAGATCGTTCCCGCTGAGCAGGGTCAGCACCCGCCCCCGGTAGGCGCCCAGGCCGGCCAGCATGCGGTCGATGTAGCCATCCTGGCCATGGCGCGGGTCCAGGGCTGGCGCCTTGACCTCGCCGCCGCCCGCGGCCACGGCCGCCTCGCGAAAACCGCCGGCGGAATCCTTCAAATTTACGCCGCCGCTCAGCAACTTCTTCCAGAAGGCGGGCTGGAGGATACGACGCAAATAGTAGTGCCGCAGCCGGGAACTGGCGGCGCCCTGGGGTGAATGCACCCAGGGATTGAGGAGGACCAGGGACGCCACCCGGGCATCGCCGGCGGCGTAGTAGAGGAGGGCGGAGGCGGCGTCGCACAAGCCCCACAGGGTCAGGTGCCGGACTTCCGGCGCAGCCGCGAGGAAGGCGTCGATGGCGGCCCGGAGGTCGGCGTCCACCGCCTCGAAATTGCGGAACTCGCCGCTGGCATCCCCCATGCCCCGGTAGTCGAAGCGGAAGGTGGTCACGCCTCGGCTGGCCAGGGCCCGGGCCAGCAGGGTGAACTGGCGGTGGCTGCCGGCCCGGTACTGGGGCCCCCCCACCACCACCAGGAGACCGTGGCCCGAGGGGGTGGCGGGCCGGGAAACGATCCCCGTGAGCGCCTCGCCTTCGCAGGCGAAGACCACGGGCCTTTCCCGGAAGGGCTCTCCACCCAGCCGGGCGGCGGGGAGCAGGGCATCAGCGGTCATGGCCGGTCTCCGTCGCCACCCCCAGGGCCGCCAGGGTAGGGGCCTCGAGGGCTTCGCATTCACAGATTTCCTGGGTGCCCCAGAACGGGTCGCCAGCCACCGTCGCGGTCTCCACCATCACCCCCGCGGAGCGCCAGGCCTCCACCACCCGCCGGCCAGCCGGGGCGATGTCGGGTCCCGCCTTCGCGCCCACCTCCAGCCAGGTCACCGCGCCGGCAGGGTGGATGTCAGCCAGGCGCAATCCGGCCAGGTCGCGGGCCATGGCGGGCGACAGGCCATAGCCACCCACTTCGATGACCGCACCGCCTTCGAGACTCTCGCGCAGGGCCCGGGTATCGGCCTGGGCCTTGCCGTCGGCCAGCATTTCGGACGCCAGCTTGATGCGCAGGAATTGGTTGAGGAACAGTTCGCCGGCGGGCACGGGCTGCCAGAGCACCAGAGTCCGGGTGCCAGCCTCGGCGGCCAATTCCGCCGCCAGGGTGGCCCCCAGGCGCAGGCCCCACAAGGCCGGGGGCTCCGGCACCCTGTCCGCCAGCCAGGCCAGGGCCCGTTTGGCATCGGTGCGCCATAAACCCAGGTTGGCATCGGAGAAATCGCCGGCGCTGTCGCCACAACCCGTCAGGTCCGGCTGCAGGACGGCGAAGCCGGCGGCAGCCAGGGCGCGGGCCATTCTGGCCGCCATGCGCCGCGACTTGTGCATCTCCTCGGCGAAGGGATGCAGGTAAAGCACCGCGCCCCGGGGCGTCGTGCCGGCCGGCACGGTGTACTGGCAGAACAGCGGACCTTGGGAACCCTCCAGGAAAAAAGGCTCGATCCGGAGGCCCTCGGAGGACACGTCAGCCGCCCAGCTTCTGTTCCGCGAAATCCACCAGGGTGCCCAGGGTGGCGAAGGTTTCGGCGCTGATCTCGTCATCGCCCACGGTGATGCCGAAGTAGTCCTCCATGGCGGTGAGGATGCCCACGACCGCCATGGAATCCAGTTCGGGAATGGCGCCCAGCAGGGGCGAATCGGGAGTGAGCGCGTCGGCGCGGGGCCCCAGCTGGAGGGTCTGGGCAAGCAGGTTCCGGACGTCTTGGATGACGGACATGGCGGGATCGGGCAGGTTCTGGAAGGGGAAAGTGTATGCTACCGGCGCCTTCCCCCGCTATGCGGGCGGTGAGGCCCGGGCCGCCGTCGCCTACAATGCGCCCGGGGCGCCCGTGTGGCGCGCATCGAGGATTGCACGAGATGACAGGTCTGGTTCACGAATTGATCTACGCCGGCGCGGCCCGCACGCCGGCGGCCCCCGCCCTGCAGGATGGCAAGACGACCCTGGATTACGCCGGGCTGGCCGGCGAGGTCTCGGCCGCCGCGAATTTCTACCTGGGCCTGGGCCTGGAGCGCTTCGAGCGCGTGGCGGTCTACCTGGAAAAACGCCTGGACACCGTCACGGCCCTGTTCGGCGCCGCCGCCGCCGGAGGGGTGTTCGTCCCGGTGAACCCCCTGCTCAAGCCGGAACAGGTGGGCCATATCCTGGCCGACTGCAATGTCCGCATCCTGGTCACTTCACCGGAACGCCTGGAGTTGCTCCGGCCCATCCTGCCCCATTGCCGTGACCTGCGCGCCCTGGTGCTGGTGGGGGACAAGCCGGCGGCGCCGGTGGACGGTCTGGCCCTGGCCCACTGGCGGGACCGCCAAGGCGCCCCGGCGTCGGCCCCTCACCGGGTCATCGACGGCGACATGGCCGCGATCCTCTACACCTCGGGCAGCACGGGCCGGCCCAAGGGCGTGGTGCTGTCCCACCGCAACGTGGTGGCCGGCGCCGAGAGTGTCTCCCAATACCTGGAGAACACCCCGGAGGACCGTATCCTTTCCGTCCTGCCCCTCTCTTTCGATTACGGCCTGTCCCAGCTCACCACCGCTTTCCGGGTGGGCGCCTGCGCCGTGTTGATGAACTACCTCCTGCCCCGGGACGTGATCCGGGCCGTGGAGCGGGAAAGAATCACCGGTTTGGCCGCCGTTCCGCCCCTTTGGGTGCAGCTGGCCCAGCTGGACTGGCCGGCCGGGGTGACCGAGCACCTGCGCTACTTCACCAACTCCGGGGGCCACATGCCCAAGCCCACTCTGGATGGGCTGCGCGCCCGCTTGCCCAAGACCCGGCCCTTCCTCATGTACGGCCTCACCGAGGCCTTCCGGTCCACCTACCTGCCGCCCGAGGAGGTGGACCGGCGTCCGGATTCCATGGGTAAGGCCATCCCCAACGCCGAGATCCTGGTGGTCCGGGAGGACGGCACCCCCTGCGCGCCGGGCGAGCCGGGCGAACTGGTGCATCGGGGCATCCATGTGGCCCTGGGCTACTGGAACGACCCGGAAAAGACCGCCGAACGCTACCGGCCGGCGCCGGGCCAGCTGGCCGGCCTGGTCATTCCGGAGCTTGCCGTGTGGTCCGGCGATACGGTGCGCAAGGACGAGGATGGCTACCTCTATTTCATCGGCCGGCGCGACGAGATGATCAAGACATCGGGCTACCGGGTGAGCCCCTCCGAGGTGGAAGAGGTGGTGTATGCCACCGGCCTGGTGGCCGAGGTGGCCGCCACCGGCATCGCCCACGCCCAGCTCGGCCAGGCCGTGGTCCTGGTGGTGTACGACCCCTCGGGCGGCGCCGATGTCGCGGCCCGGCTGCTGGCGGAATGCAAGAACAAGCTGCCAGGCTTCATGGTGCCCACCCACATCGAGGTCCGGGAAGAACCGCTGCCCCGCAACCCCAACGGCAAGATCGACCGCAAGCGCCTGGCCGGCGAACTGGCGGGCCTGTTCGAGGAGGCCGCGCCATGAACGCGCCGGTCCACGCTCCCCATCTTTTCCAGGTACGGGACAACGAACTCCTCATCGGCGGCGTTCCCGTCACCCGCCTGGCCGAAAGAGCCGGACGGACGCCCTTCTATGCCTACGACCGGGCCATGCTCGGCGGCCGTGTCGCCGAATTGCGGGCAGCCCTGCCCCGGGACATCCACCTGCACTACGCCATCAAGGCCAATCCCATGCCCGCCCTGGTCCAGCACATGGCCGGGCTGGTGGATGGCTTCGACCTGGCCTCGGCGGGGGAGATGAAAATCGCCCTGGACACCCCCATGCCGGCGGACAAGATCAGCTTCGCCGGCCCGGGCAAGTCCGAGGCCGAACTGCGCCAGGCTGCCGCGGCCGGCGTGGTGGTCAACCTGGAATCCGAACTGGAGATGGAACGCCTGGCCCGGGCCGGCGAGGCCCTGGGACTCCGGCCCAAGGCGGCGGTCCGGGTGAACCCGGATTTCGAACTCAAGTCCTCGGGCATGAAGATGGGGGGCGGCCCCAAGCAGTTCGGCGTCGACGCCGAGCGGGTCCCCGCCATGCTGGCCCGCATGGCCGAGCTGCCCCTGGAATTCCAGGGTTTTCACATCTTCTCCGGCTCCCAGAACCTGAAGGCCGACTCCCTGATGGAGGCCCAGCGCAACACCTTCGACCTGGCGCGACGGCTGGCCGCTGCAGCGCCCGGGCCGGTGCGCCTCCTCAACCTGGGCGGCGGCTTCGGCATTCCCTACTTCCCCGGGGAACGGCGCCTGGACCTGAAGGCGGTGGGTGACCACCTGGCCGGCTTGATGCCGGCGGCCCGGGCGGACTTCCCCGAGGCGGAATTCGTCATCGAACTGGGCCGCTACCTGGTGGGCGAAGCGGGCCTCTACGTCACCCGGGTGGTGGACCGCAAGGAATCCCGGGGACAGGTGTTCCTGGTGACCGATGGCGGCCTGCATCACCATCTGTCGGCCTCCGGCAATTTCGGCCAGGTCATCCGCAAGAACTATCCGGTGCTGGTGGGCAACCGGGTGAACGCCGAGCAACCCGGCCAGGCCAGCGTGGTCGGCCCCCTTTGCACGCCCCTGGACCTGCTGGGGGAACGCATGGACCTGGGCCACGCCCAGGTGGGCGACCTCATCGTCGTCTTGCAATCCGGCGCCTACGGCCCCACCGCCAGCCCGGCGGCTTTCCTGGGCCACCCGCCGGCCCAGGAACTGCTGGTCTGAACCGATAACGGCCTCGACCAGCATGAATAGCGGGCCGGTCCGCCGCGCGTCGGGGAAGATGGCCTCCATCGAGGGGGCCCGGGGTATCGCCGCGATCCTGGTCGTGCTCATGCACTGCACCCACCTGATGCGGGTGGAGCAGTTCAGCGGCCATGTGGGGCTGGGCGGCATTTTCGACTTCGGTTACGTCGGGGTGGATTTCTTCTTCGTTCTCAGCGGTTTCATCATCACCTTCGTGCACCACCCCGACCTCGGGCGCTGGCAAAGCCTGCCCGTCTACCTGTGGCGACGGCTGACGCGCATCTATCCCATCTACTGGATCAGCCTGGGCATCTATATCGCGGTGGCCCTGCTGGGCCGCCTGGCCCTGGGCAAGCCCCCCGCCCTGGACATGGGCTGGTCAGACTTTCCCGCCACCGTGCTCCTCGCCATGACCGGCGAGCCCAAGTACGTGGGGGTGGCCTGGTCCCTGCAATATGAAATCGTCTTCTACCTGGCGTTCTGCCCGCTGATCCTCAGCGCCCGCCTGGGTTTCACCCTGTTCGCGGTCTGGGCCTTGGCCATCCTCCTGGCGTTGGCGGGGGGCTTCGACCCTGGCAGGGCCGGTTTCCTGTTCAATGGCCACTGCCTGGAATTCCTGATGGGGGTAGGCATCGGTCTGGCCGCCCGGAGGCTCAGGCACCGCCCTGCCTGGGCGGGGATGCTGCCGCTGGCGCTGGGCGCCTTTGTCCTGGCCGTCGTCTACGAGATGCTTCTGAGCCCGGCACGGCATGGCGCCGATGGCCGCATTTTGTTGGGCGCCGCCTCGGCCGCCATTCTCTGGTGCCTGATCCGGCTTGAAACCGGGGGCGGCATTCGCACACCCGCCTGGCTCGGCGCGCTGGGCTCGGTGTCTTATTCGATTTACCTGACCCATGTGGTCTTCATCAACGCGACATTCAGTGTGCTCAACCTGGCCCATCTGTATCACGCCCTTCCGGACTGGGCCGTCTTTCTGATCGGCCTGGCCGGCGGCTTGGCGGGGGCCGGCATCGTGGGATATTTCCTCGAGCTTCCCCTGGTCCGCCGCCTGAAACACCTGGTGAAGTCCCCCAGGCCCGGGCACGCGGCGGGGCGAGGCTGAGTCCGGGGAGCCCAAGGTGCGGCTCTCCAGCCTGTCCCGGCGCGTCGCCGTGGCCATGACTGCGGCGGCTTTGCTGGCACTCCCGCAGGCTTGCCATCAAGCCTGTCCCCCCGCGCCCCGTCTGCTGATCCTGGGGGACTCCACGGCGGCACCGCTCTCCAGGGAACCCTCCGGCCATTTTGGCTGGGGCGAGGTCCTGCCCGCCTTGCTGAACGGCGTTGCCGTGGAGAACAGGGCTCTGCCAGGGGCCAGCGCGAAAAGCTTCCTGGCGGAAGCCTGGCCCGGGATTCATGCCGGGCTCCGGCCTGGCGACGTCGTCCTCGTGCAATTCGGACAGAATGATCCCGCGCCGGATAGCCGTCGCCATGGCGAGCCTTACGGCGCTTACCGGGAGGCCCTGGCCCGCTTCGTGGAGGACATCCGCCGGGGAGGCGGGTTGCCCGTGCTCCTCACACCGCTCGCCCGCTACCGCTTCGAAGACAACCGGCTCCAGCCGGTCCACGGCCGCTACCCCGATGCCACCCGGGCGTTGGCCGCCGATCTGCGGATCCCCCTCATCGACCTCGGCGCCTGGAGCGAGTCGGAACTGGCCAAGCTCGGTCCCGCAGGGGCCAGGGCCTGGTTCCTTAGCGAGGATGGCCGCATGGACGGTGTCCATTTCGGCCGAACGGGCGCCCAGGCGATCGCGCTGAAAATCCAGGCGAGCCTGGCGCAACTGGCCGGGACCCATGTCCTTGTCGATCGACTCCTCCACCCTCCCGGCCGGGCCGGCGCAAGCTGCGCCCCATGACGCGTGGCCGGGGTATCAGAGGCCCCGGTGGGCCAACCATTCCTCCAGGGTGAGCATCAACCAGATGGAGCGGCCGAAGTAGGTGGCGTGGCCGGTCATATGCTCGGACCGCACCAGGTCGATATAGGCCGGCTGGAGGATGCCCCGTCGGCGCAGGCTGGCCAGGCGGTCCTCGATGCGCTCCCGCAGCGGGGCGTAATCCCGGGCCCAGACGCCGAAGGGCAAGCCGAAGCCGTGCTTGCTCTTGTTGATGATCTCGTCGGGCAGGAAGCCCGTCAGGGCCTTCTTGAAGAACCAGCGCAGGTACTGGCCCTTGACCTTCCAGTCGGGGGGCACCTCGCCGGAGAAGTCCACCATGTCGTCATCCAGCAGGGGATAGCGGACTTCGATGCCGGCCGCCTCGGTCATGCCGCCCACCTTGCGCAGATCGTTGTCGGCCAGGGTGAATTTCAGGTCCAGGTGCAGCATGCGGTTGATGAAGGAATCCGAATCGGTCCGGTCGTAGACCTCCTTCAGCCATTCGGCGGGCTGGCCGGTCCTCACCGAGGCGAGGAATTCCGGCATGAACATCTCCGCCAGGGGCTGGCGGTAGATGTAGTTGTAGGACTCCATTCGCTCCGGCAGGGGAATGTTGGCCTGGCGGATGTAGCTTTGGGCCTTGCGCACCGGCGGCAGGGCCGACAGGCCGGGCAGGTTGGCCAGGGGTTCCAGCAGGCCCTTGCGCAATCCTTCGGGAATGAGCTGGTAGCGCTCGAAGACCTTCTGCTTGGCGTAACGCTCGTTGCCGCCGAAGATCTCGTCGCCGCCGTCCCCCGCCAGCATGGCACCGTAGCCGTCGGCCGCGGCCAGCCGGGCGCAGAAATAGGTGGGCACCGCCGATTCGTTGGCAAAGGGCTCGTCGTAGTGGCGCGCGATGAGGGGAATCGCCTCCAGGATGTCGGCCGGTTTCAGGTAGTACTCCCGCATGTCCAGGCCAAAGCGCCGGGCCGCGATGCGGGCATATTGAATCTCGTCGAAGCCGTTGGCGTCGAAGCCGATGGAGTAGGTCCTGGCCTGGCCGGACAGTTCCTTGAGCACGCCGCATACCGTGGAGCTGTCGGTGCCGCCGGACAGGAAGGCGGCCACCCGGCCTCCGTCCCGTGCCCGGTCCACCGACTCCCGCAGCAGGGCGTGGAAGCGTTCCGACTGGGAATCGAAGTCATCGCGGGGCTCGTCCCGATAGCGCAGGGCCCAATGGAAGCCCCGGCTGACGGTGCCGTCCTGCCACCAGGCCCATTGGCCGGGCAGGAGCTTTTCCACGCCCCGGAAAACGGCCCCGGGCGCGGGCACCTCGAAGAAATACAGATAGTTGAAGAGCCCTTGCGGATCCAGTCCGCGGCCCACCGCCGGGTGGGCCGCCACCATGTCCGCCTGGGTCGAAAACACGACGCCGGACGGGCCCGGCGCGAAGCACAGCCGCTCGGCGCCGATCCGGTCGAGGGCGAGGAACACGCCCCGCTGGCGGCGATCGACGATGGCCAGGGCATAGTTGCCGCGCAGGTGCCGGGGCGTATCCCGGCCGTGCCGGCGCCACAGTTCCAGCAGGGCGGCGGCCGAAACCGCGTCCTGGCGCTCCCCCGCCGGAAAGCGGGGGCGGCCGGCAACGACCGCGGCCAGTTCGCCCTCCACCGCCAGGCTGTGGCTGGCGGCCAGCCCCAGGCCGGAGTCGGCGTGGCTGTGGCCCGGGCGCGCCACGGCGCAGGTGGAAAGCATGGCGTCGAGGGTACGCGCGGCATCATCCGTGCCGTGCCCGTACCAGCCGGCGAGGCGGTGCATGGGGTGCTCCAGGAAGGTCAGGGTTTTGGAGGAAGCAGGGGGGTCTTGGGATAGCCCGCCACGTCCAGGATATTGTCCCAGGTGACGGACTCGAACCCTTTCACGTGGCTCTTGCCCACCCGGATGACCGGCACCTCGACACTGCCGATCAGTTTTTTGAGTTCCACGGCGATCTCCACGTCCTTGGCCGGATCCCGGATGGTGAAGGGCACGCCCCGCTGGGTGAGATGGTCCCGGGCCTGGTCGCAGACCGGTCCGCAGTTGGTCGTATAGAGCACCACGGGGTTGGTCTCCCGGGCCAGCCGGGTTTCATAGGATTCCTTGTCCACTTCCACCACGTTGCCCTTGCCCTGGACCTTCTGGGCGGGCTTGACGCTGCCCGGTGGAGGCTGGTCGGAATAGATCACCGCTCCCTTGGAATCCACCCAGCGATACACCTCGCCGGCATGGAGCATCGGGCTGGCGAGCAGCACGAATAGCAGAAGTCCCCTGGTCATGGTGGCTCTCCTCGTCGATGCCGGGAATTCTAGCAGCCCGCGTGCAAATGAATCGCAGCCTTTACCCTTGGTGGAGGCTGATTTTCACCTCCCCGCCGCCTTCACTCCGGTGCTGGATTCAGGCCATGCCGTTGTGCCGCAAGAGCGCATCGATGGTGGGCTCCCGGCCGCGGAAGGCCTTGAAGGATTCGATGGCCGGCCGTGCCCCGCCCTGGGCCAGGATCTCGCTCCAGAAGCGGTGGCCGATGTCCGGGTTCAGGCCGCCGTTCTCCTCGAACAGGCTGTAGGCGTCCGCCGACAGCACCTCGGCCCACTTGTAGCTGTAGTAGCCCGCCGCGTAGCCCCCGGCGAAGATGTGGGAGAAGTTGTTGGGGAAGCGGTTGTATTCCGGCGGCCGCACCACCGCCACCCGGGCACGGATGTCCCGCAGCAGGTCCAGGGCGGTCTTGCCGGACGGCAGGTCGTGATGGAGATGCATGTCGAACAGGGCGAACTCGATCTGGCGCACGGTCTGCATGCCGGCCTGGAAGTTCTTGGCCGCCAGCATCTTGTCGAACAGGTCCTTGGGCAGCGGCGCGCCGGTGTCCACGTGGCCGGTCATGTGCTTCACCACGTCCCATTCCCAGCAGAAGTTCTCCATGAACTGGGAGGGCAGTTCGACGGCATCCCATTCCACGCCATTGATGCCGGACACGCCCAGGTCCTCCACCTTGGTGAGGAGATGGTGCAGGCCGTGGCCGAACTCATGGAACAGTGTGATGACATCGTCGTGGGTGAGCAGGGCGGGCTTGCCGCCCACGGGTCGGGCGAAGTTGCAGTTGAGATAGGCCACCGGAGTCTGGATGCCATCGCCCTTGCGCTTGCGGGTGATGGCGTCGTCCATCCAGGCGCCGCCACGCTTGGTGTCCCGGGCATAGAGGTCCAGGTAGAACTGGCCGATCAATTGGCCTGCCCGGTCCTTGATCGCATAGAACTTCACGTCCTCGTGCCAGACCGGCGCGCTGTCCTCGCGAATCTCCAGGCCATACAGGGTTTCGATGACCCGGAACAATCCGGCCAGGGTCTTGGGTTCGGTGAAGTACTGCTTCACCTCGTTTTCCGAGAAGGCATAGCGGGCTTCCCGCAGCTTCTCGCTGGCATAGGCCACGTCCCAGGCCTGAAGGTCGGGGAGGCCCAGCTCGGCGGCGGCGTATTCCCGCAACTCCACCATGTCCCGTTCCGCGTAGGGCTTGGCCCGGACGGCCAGATTGTCGAGGAAGTCCAGTACCTCTGCCGGGGTTTCCGCCATCTTGGGTTCCAGGGAAACCTGGGCGTAGGACGCGAAGCCCAGAAGCTTCGCCGCCTCGGCGCGCAACGCCAGGATGCGGGCGATGAGGGACGTGTTGTCCAGGTTTTCCGGCCCGAACTCCGAGGCCCGGGTGGTGTAGGCCCGGTACATCTCCTCCCGCAGGGCCCGGTTCTCGCAGAACTGCATCACGGGCAGGAAGGAGGGGGCCTGGAGATTGAGCTTCCAGCCGGCCTGGCCATCCGCTTCGGCCATTTCCCTGAACATGGCCTTGGCGTCGTCGGGCAGACCCGCCAGCTCGGCCTCGTCGACGATGAACTTGCTCCAGGCGTTGGTGGCGTCCAGCAGGTTCTCCTCGAACTTGGCGGAAAGCTTGGACAGCTCCTCCTGGATGGCCATGAAGCGGGGCTTGTCCGCGTCGGGCAACTCGGCGCCGCCCAGGCGGAAGTCGCGCAGCTCGTTGTCCACGATCTTGCGCCGGGCCGGGCTCAACGCCGCGTACTCGTCGGCGGCGGCCAGGGCCTTGTACTTGAGGAACAGGCCTTCGTGCTGGCCCAGTTCGGCGTAGTACTGGGTGATCTTGGGCAGGTTGGCGTTGTAGGCCTCCCGCAGTTCCGGGCTGTCCAGCACCGAGTGCAGATGGGAAACCTGGCCCCAGGCCCGGGACAGCCGTTCGTTGGCGTCCTCCAGGGGCTGGACGAAGGCCGCCCAGGTGGGCCGGGTGGCGGGACCGCAAAGGGTGTCCACCAGAGCGCGGTTCTCGGCCAGCAACTGCTCCACCGCCGGGGTGACGTGTTCGGGTTGGACTTCGCTGTAGCGGGGCAGGCCGGAAAAATCGAGCAGAGGATTCATGGTGGGGCGGAAATTAGAGTGAGTAAGGAGTATCGGAGCAATGACGTGTATTTCAAGGCATAGTTTCAAGCATTGCCATCGCGATTATCGATCATGGCCATCGAACGTTACCGAGAACAGCTTCCCCGCCTGTGCCAGGAGGTCTATGTCCATCCCTCCGCCACCGTCATCGGCGACGTGGAACTGGGGGACCAGGTTTCCGTCTGGCCCGGCGTGGTCATCCGGGGCGACGTGAGCCACATCCGCATCGGCCCCCGCAGCAACATCCAGGACGGCTCCATCCTGCACGTGAGCCGCCCCAGCGAGCGCAACCCGGGCGGCGCGCCCCTCCTCCTTGGCCACGACGTTACCGTGGGCCACGCGGTGGTCCTGCATGGCTGCGAGATCGGTGACGAATGCCTCATCGGCATGGGCGCCCTGGTCATGGACCGGGCGGTGCTGGAACCCCGGGTGCTGCTGGGGGCGGGGAGTCTGGTGCCGGAAGGCCGGGTGCTGCAATCCGGCTGGCTTTATCTGGGTCGACCCGCCAAGCCCTTGCGGCCGCTGACGCCGGAGGAACTGGCCCATTTCGCCCGGCAAGCCGAGAACTACGTCAGGCTGGCGGCGGAATACCGGGGCTAATGCCCCCGCTCCAGCCGCTTGGTATGCCGGTTCAGGCTGCCGGTGAGCTCGGAAATGATCTCTCCGGCGGCATGGATGATCTGGTTGGGCGTAAAGCCGCAATGGCGCATTTCCTTGTAGAAGCCCTTGGCCAGCATTTTCGCCACCTTGTCGGGATCGTGGGCGGACAGGGAGGTGACGGTGTAGGCGCTCGCTGGACCGGCCAAGGTCAGGGCCATCTGGGCAAACCGTGAGTCCAGCATGCGTGCCAGGCGGCCTATCTGGATGGCGCGAGCCACCAGCGCCGCAGCCAGTTCCGCCGTGTCCTGGTCGTCCTGACTGAAACTCTTCCGGACCTGGGGGAGGCTGATGTTCAGGACACCCGCCGGCTTGGCCGCCAGGAATACCGGACAGGCGATGAATCCGCCTTCCTCGGCCCCGCGGCGCGCCATCGCGCTCCAAGGCGTGTTCCCGAGGCGGCCTACCCGCAGGCTCACACCGCTTTTCAGGACATGGCCGGCGATACCCTGACCGGGCGCTGGCTCTTCTTTCCAGGCTACTTCGGGGAGCTCGCCATAGAGCGAGGCCAACTTGAGCCGGGCGCCCTTGCCATGGTCGGAATCCAGCAGCATGAGGGAAACCCGGCCGGCCTCCATGAGCTCTCCCACCAGGCTCGTGAGGCGGTAGAGGTCATCCTCGAAGCCGCCGCAGGCTTCGAATTCCGCGAGTTCCTTGAGCTTGGCCTGACGTGTAAGACGAAGTGCCACCGTAATCCTCCCCCGCAAAGCAGGGGGAGGATATGCCAGGGTGAGAGGGACCGCTACGGGGATTCCAACCAGTCCGGCGACTTAGACGTTCCGGCGACGGCGGGCCGCCAGGCTCAGAAGCCCCAGGCCGGCCAGCATGAGGGCATAGGTCTCAGGCTCGGGCACGGCGGCCACGTTGAGGTTCACCGCGCCGTTCTGGGCGCCAAGATAGGTGCCGATCTCGCTGTCCAGGGGATTGGAATCGCTGCTGACCAGGGCCTCGTGGGTCTCGGAATCGTATTCGCCGGCATAGGCATAAAACTCGTAGCGACGCAGGATGGAGGCGGCGTTGGGGCCAACGGGCACGCCATAGCCGCTTTCCAGCTGGCCGGCCAGGGGGTTGCCCGGGTCGGTCTGCAACAGCTGCCATTCGATCTCGGTCACCGCCTGCTCCACCTTGGGGTTGCCGCCCACCAGTTCTTCCAGCTTGATGGGGTCTTCCAGTTCGGTGGTGAATACCTTGACCCAGATGGCATCGCCGAACTGGCTTTCCACCTCGGGCGCGGGGGCCTGGATCTGGGCCACCACCACCGGCGGCGCCCCGACCACGGGCGAGGGCGTCACGGTCCAGCTGGGCGCCGGCAGGGCCACCAATCCATTGGTGAGCTGGCCCGGCGTGCCCGTCTCCAGCAGCCAGCTGTAGGTGGTCTTTGTAGCATTGGCGCTGGTCCCGACGCCGAAGTGGTCGCAAGGCGTGCTGGCGCTGTAGCCCAAGCCACCGCCCGACCAGCAGTTGTCGCCCGGCGTGATGAAGGTGCCGCTGGGGGTGCCGAAGGCCCAGGATTGCGTGGCGTTATCGAATGCGCTGATATAGGTCACCTTGGTGCCGAAGGTGGTGCCGTTGTTGTATTCGGTCAGGATGGGGGAGCCATAGCGTTCGACGCTGGTGGCCGGGTCGAAGCCGGTGCCCGTGGGGAAACCCCGGCCAGGACCACCGAAGGTGTCGGTGATGTCGGTGATGTGCAGGCCTTCCAGCTCGATCTCGAAACCGTGGGCAACGGACCCCGTATCGTTGATCACATCGAAGTTGCCGAGGATGCCGATGACCTGGGCGGAAGCATGCTGGGCCGCGAAAGCCAGAGTCGCGGCGAGAGCGAGCTGGGAAAGTTTGGGCGTTTTCATGGGGGGGCCTTTTGTGTGCTGCGGGGAATATTGTGTACATATTTTACACAAAAATTCCCTCCTAGCAACCCCGGCATTCCCCCCGGAGGGGGCTCAGTTGAGGGCGGAGGCAAGCTTGCGCCGGTAGGCGGCCACCAGCTCTCCCTGTCCTCCGAGCATGTTGAACACCGCCAGCATGGTCTTGCGCGGCGCCTCATCGTTCCAGGACCGGTCGGTGCCCACCATCGTCAGGAGTTCGTCCAGCCCCTCCTGGTGGCGGCCGGCGGCCACCAGGAGGTTGGCCAGATTCATGCGGGCTTCCATGTCCTTGGGATCGGCCGCGATGCGCCGCCGCAACCCCTCCTCGTCGCCACCATGCTGGCCGCCCAGGGCGAACGTCAGCCTGGCAAGCACACGCTGAACCCGGTCGTCCATGCGGGTGTTGGCGGAGAGGCTGTCCAGCAAACGCTTGGCTTCCTCCGCCTGATTCAGGTCCAGCAGAATGTCGGCCGCGTCGAGGCGTACCCATTCATTTCCCGCATCCAGCTTCGAGGCTTCGGCGAGCAGTTGCAGGGCCTTGGCCGCATCGCCCGCTTCCCGGGCCAGGCCCGCCTGGACCCGCAGCTCTTCCGCCGGCGAGGGGATGATCCGGTCCAGGAAGGCCCTGAGCTGAGCCTCGGGTATCGCGCCGGAAAACTCCTCGACGATCTCGCCGTTGTAGACCGCCTTGACGCTGGGAATACCGCGCACCCCGAACTGGGCCGCCAGTTCCTGGTTATGGTCGGCATTGATCTTCGCCAGGATGAACTTGCCCTGGTACTCCTCCGCCAGCTTTTCCAGAAGGGGTTTGAGCGTTTTGCAGGGGCCGCACCACTCGGCCCAGAAATCCATGACCACCGGGGTATGTTTGGAATTCTCGAAGACGATCTGCTCGAAGTTGCTGGCGTCGATGTCGAAAGCGTGGGCGGTCATGGGAGGCGCGGATTCGGGAAAAGGAAAATATCTCCGGCTTGCACGTCCAAGTAAAGCCTCTTACCGGGAAAAGCTGACTGGATACCGAGGGCCCATACGGACCGAAGCTCCGGGGCATTCAACCCGATTGGGTGGGGTATATCCCCCGTTTCCCCAGGCATTACCCGGGAATACAGGGTAATCCCCCCCAAATTCGGGGCTTTGGAACTGGCATGCCGCTTGCGCAGAGGTCCGGGCAGTTCCCACCTTCACATACGCTTTGGAGAGCACCATGACCCACTTCGCCAAACTCTTTGCCCTCGGCCTGGCCGCGCTTTGCACAATGCCGACCGCCCAAGCCGCCGGCACCCTGTCCGCCAACTGCAATGTGACTGTGGACTACCTCTACAACGGCGCCCTGGTGGAGGAATACGTCAAGGCGTTCGTGGTCCAGCAAGGGGTCGCTTTCGTGGACGACTTCTCTACCACCACCCGCGCCAAGGTGTTTACCGCCAACATGCTGCGGGAAGGCGGCAAGCCCGTGGTGGCCATCGATTACTTCAATGACGTCGGCGTGTTCGTCTCCATCGGCTTCGACGCCAAGCTGGTCCTGCATGGCGCCACCAGCGAAAGCACCACGGGCAGCCACGCCACCTACATCTCCACCGGGGTTGCGCCCACTTCCGTAGGTGGCACTCACGAGACCGCCTACACCCTGGTGTGCACCCGGGCCTAAGCGGGTAAGAAGGCACCCCTCAGCCGGCCAGCCGCTTCGCCAGTTCCGAGGCCTTGCCCGTGTAGCTGGCGGGCGTCATGGCCAGCAGAGCCCGCTTGGCCGCGTCGGGGATTTCCAATCCCTGGATGAACGCAGCCAGGCTCTCCCGGGTGATGCCCTCCTTGCCCCGGGTGAGGTCCTTGAGCCGCTCGTAGGGCTTCTCCAGGCCATAGCGGCGCATCACCGTCTGGATGGGTTCGGCCAGCACTTCCCAGTTCTGGTCCAGGTCTTCGGCCAGTCGGGCGGGATTGGCTTCCAGCTTGCCCAGGCCGCGCAGCAGGCTCTCGTAGCCGATCAGGGCGTAGCCCAGGCCAACGCCCATGTTGCGCAGCACGGTGGAATCGGTGAGATCCCGCTGCCAGCGTGAGATGGGGAGCTTCTCGGAAAGGTGGCGCAGCACCGCATTGGCCAAGCCCAGATTGCCTTCCGAGTTCTCGAAGTCGATGGGATTGACCTTGTGGGGCATGGTGGAGGAGCCCACCTCGCCCTCCTTGAGCTTCTGCTTGAAATACCCCACCGACACATAGCCCCAGATGTCCCGGTCCAGGTCGATGAGCACGGTGTTGAGGCGGGCGCAGGCGTCGAACAGTTCGGCCATGTAGTCATGGGGCTCGATCTGAATGGTGTAGGGGTTGAACTCCAGCCCCAGCCCCTCGACGAAACGTCGGGCGAAGGCCTCCCAATCCAGCTCCGGGTAGGCGGCCAGGTGGGCGTTGTAGTTGCCCACCGCACCGTTGATCTTGCCCAGGCAGGCCACGCCGGCGAGGCGCTCCCGGGCCCGGCCCAGCCGGCGGGCCACATTGGCGAGCTCCTTGCCCACCGTGGTGGGGCTGGCGGGCTGGCCATGGGTGCGGGACAGCATGGGCAGGTCGGCCCAGTCCAGGGCCAGGGCCGCCAGGCGCTCGTCGAGGGCCGCCAGGGCCGGCATCAGCACCTCTGCCCGGGCGTCGCGCAGCATGAGTGCGTGGGACAGGTTGTTGATGTCCTCCGAGGTGCAGGCAAAGTGGATGAACTCGCTCACCCTCGCCACTTCCGGGTTGCCGCCCAGCTTGTCCTTGAGGAAGTACTCCACGGCCTTGACGTCGTGGTTGGTGCGCTTCTCGTGGGTCTTCACGGCCTCGGCGTCGGCCTCGGAAAAACCGGTGCTCACGGCCTCCAGCTCGGCCAGGGTGGCGGCGGAGAAGGCCGGCACCTCGGCGATGCCAGGCTCGGCGGCCAGGGCCTTGAGCCACTCGATCTCCACCCGGACGCGGTAGCGGATGAGGCCGAATTCGCTGAAGTAAGGCGCCAGCCTGTCGCCCACCCGCCGATAGCGGCCATCCAGGGGGGACAAGGCGGTCAGGGCGGTCAATTCCATGGTGTCACTCGCTTTCATCAAATCTTCTGGCGCACCGCCAGGGCGGTCTGGTTGCGCAGGGCCTTGAGCAGGCCGAGAACCTGGGTGGGCAGTTTCAGGGGCTCCCGGGCGCGGTCGGCATAGACCAGGGCGAGGGGCTTGCCCTCCACCATCACCGGGAGCAGCAGGAAGGCGTGGGCGCCCGCGGCCCGGGCGTACCACTCGGGAATGCGGGTGCGGATGTTGTCCGCCGTGGTGTCGGAGATGAGGATGTCCTGGCCCTTGGCCGTGGAGGCATGGAAAACGTCCGGGGCGAAGGCCAGGGGAATCCGGAAAATGCCGCGCATGGCCTGGGCCTTGGGCCCCACGCCCACGCGCCCCACCAGACTCTGGCTGGGACGGTCCAGTACACAGACCAGGATGTTGTCGAAAAGCTGGGTGCGATAGAACAGTTCGGCCAGCATCTTGAATACGTCGCCAAGATGGTATTCCGTCAGGAGCATGGCAGCCATGTCCTGGATGCCCAGGGCCAGCACCGCCGTGGGGTCGCCCTCGGGATTTTCCTCCTCTTCGACCAGGATCGACGAAGCCGCCTCCAGATCGGCCGGCCTGGGCTGGGCCCCGGACCGGGTGTCCCGGGGCGGCAGGGGCAGGCCGGAACTCTTGCCTATCTCGACGCCCATGATCACCGCCTCGGTACGCAAGGTCTCCACCGCCTTGCGGGCGGTCTCGGCGAGGCTCTCCCGACTCACCTGGGCCACTTCCCGATAGCGCATATAGAGGGCGTCGATGGCCTGTTCCTGTTCCTCGGGCCGCTTGCCGGCCACGGTGCGGTGCAGTTCCCGGGCCAGATTCGCAACGACCCGCAGGCGGCCGCCATCGCCGCCGGCCTGGCGAATCGGCCCTGCTTCGAGCGGCGACATGGCATGCAGGATGGCGGGCGGAAAATGCCAGTGGCGGGCGATGCCCAGGCCCAGTTGATCGTAGTCCACGCCGAACACCCGGAGGGCCGCCGCCTCCTCGCCCATGGCCTCATCCACCATGAGCTTGGCCACTTCCTGGGTCTTGTCATAAAAGTGGAAGCGGGCCATGAGCCGGCCCAGATCCCGGAACAGGGCGGTGATGAAGGCCTCCTCGCTGTCGCGAACCCCGGCGCTGGCCGCCAGCAGGCGGCCCAGGATGCCCCGGTAGAAGCTGTCGACCGCCTCGCCTTTGAGCTCGTCCACGTGGGCCCGGTCATGGAGGTGCTCGAACAGCAGGAGCGAAACGGCCGCGTCGCGCACCGCATCGAAGCCCAGAATCACCACGGCACGTGAAATGGTGCTGATGGGCTGGCTGCCAAAGGAACCGTAATGGGCCGAGTTCACCAGCTTGAGCAGCTTCCTCGTCAGGGAAATGTCCCGCAGGATGATGTCGGTGAGCAGATTCGCCCGGGTGTTTTCGTCGCCGATCGCCCGGTTGATCTCGGAGATGGTGCGGGACAGGGCCGGGAAATCGCCGCCGCTGGACATGTCCTCCAGCAGGGCGGCAAGGGGGGTCTTCACTTCGCTGTCCATCATGCCGGCTTCGCGCTACACCGCCCGCCGATCCAGCAGGGCCTGGGCGATGGTCATGCCATCCACGTGTTCCAGCTCGCCCCCCGCCGGCAGGCCCCGGGCAATGCGGGTGACCTTCAGTCCCCGGGCCTTCAGCAGTTCTCCGGCATAGTGGGCCGTGGCTTCGCCCTCGGCGGTGAAATTGGTGGCCAGGATGACCTCCTCGGTGTCGCCGTCCCGGGCCCGCTCGATGAGCCGCTCCAGCCCGATCTCCCTGGGGCCGATGCCATCGAGGGGAGAAAGGCGGCCCATCAGCACGAAATAGAGCCCCCGGTAGGCCTGGGTCTCTTCAAGCCGGTTCAGGTCGGCGGGCATTTCCACCACGCACAGCTGCCGGGCATCCCGGCGGGGATTGGCGCAGGTATCACAGACGGCGGTCTCGCTGAAGTTGTTGCAGCGTTCGCAATGATGCAATTTTTCCAGGGCGGCGGTGAGGGCCAGGGACAACCGGGCCGCGCCGTTCCGGTCCCGTTGCAACAAGTGATAGGCCATGCGGGCGGCGGACTTGGGGCCCACGCCCGGCAGGACGCGCAGGGCATCGATGAGGGCACCGAGGGGAGAGGGAAGCACTGTCGGCGAGGCGCGGGGGGTGAGGAGCGGGGAGCGGGCTTTCCCTCACTCCTTGCTCCTCATCCCATTCCGCCTTTCAGAAAGGCAGCTTGAAACCGGGGGGCAGGGGCAAGCCGGCGGTGGCGGCGGACATCTTCTCCTGCACCATGGCCTCCACCTTGCGCACCGCGTCATTGACGGCGGCGGCCACCAGGTCTTCCAGCATGTCCTTGTCGTCGGCCAGCAGGGAAGCGTCGATGCTGATCCGCCTGACGTCGTGCTTGCCGGTCATGACCACCTTGACCAGGCCGGCGCCGGCGGCGCCCTCTACTTCCATCTCCGCGATCTTGGCCTGGAGCTTCTGCATGTTCTCCTGCATCTGCTGGGCCTGTTTCATCAGGTTACCGATTCCGCCTTTGATCATTCTGGTTTCCTTGCAGCGTTAAGGTGAAATTCCCATGGGAGCCTCCAAGCCGCATCCCCGTCTGGCTCGCCCGGGGCACGGCCTCGCCCGCTCATTGGCCCGTTCCCGTGCGGCGCTCGCCGGTGGCCAGGGGACGGATGTTGCCGGGCGTCGCCTCGCATTCGCGGACCAGCGCCTGGATGAAAGGGTCGCTCCGGATCGCCGCCTCGGCCTCGCCCTGGCGTTCGGCCTGTTCCCGGGCCCTGGCAGCCGCCGGCGAGGCCGCCGTATCGGCCGCCAGCTCAAAGTCCAGTTTGACGGCTCCCCCCAGCTTGTCGGCCAGGGCGTCGCGCAGCTTGTCGCTCATGCCGGCGTTCATCAAGGTTTTCTGGCTTTCCGGCAGCCGCAAACGGAGATGATTACCGACCCGCGACACCAGTTCGCATTGCATGGCCAGTTGCCGCGCCAGGCCGGGCAGGCTTTCCGCCAGGGCGCGCCATTCGGGCGCCGGCACCGGCGTGGACTCCACCGCACCGCAGGAAACGGGGAGGGGACCTTCGTTGGCGGCAACCTGGACGCCGGCCGCTGGGCGGGTGGGCACCGCCGCGGCCAGGGCGGCTTTCGCCCCGACGCCCGGGGGCGGGCTCGAGTCCCGCCGCCGGTCGCCGCCCGGCGGGGAAGGCCCGTCGCCGGGGACGAAGGCCAGCATGCGCAGGAGGGTCATGCTGAAGCCCGCCAGCTCGTCGGGGGCCCACTCCAGGTCCCTGCGGCCCAGGGTTGCGATCTGGTATTGCAACTGCACTGTCTCCGGATCCAGGCATTCCGCCAGGGCAAACAGCCTGTCCCGCTCCGGCACATCTTCGGCCACGGCCTCGGGCACGGCCTGGGCCAGGGCAATCTGGTGCAGCAGGCCGGCCATATCCTGGAGGGCGGCATCAAAGGAAAAACCCCGGGCCGCCAGTTCGCCGGCCTCGTTCATGAGGCGGGGGCCGTCTCGCCCGGCCAGGGCTTCCAGAACCGGCAGGAGATAGGCCTGATCGATGACCCCCAGCATGGCCCGGGTGTCCGCTTCCCTGACCTGGCCGCCGCCATAGGCGATGGCCTGGTCGGTCAGGGACAGGGCGTCGCGCATGCTGCCGGCGGCCGCCCGGGCCAGCAAGGCAAGGGCGCCGGACTCGTGGGGCACCTGTTCCGTCTCCAGCACCTGTTTCAGGTGGCCCGCCACCTGACCGGGCGGCATTTGCTTGAGATTGAACTGGAGGCAGCGGGAAAGGACCGTCACCGGCACTTTCTGGGGATCAGTGGTGGCGAGGATGAACACCACATGGCTGGGCGGCTCCTCCAGGGTCTTCAACATGGCGTTGAAGGCATTCTTGGAGAGCATGTGGACTTCATCGATGATGAAAACCTTGTGGCGGCCCGTGGTGGGCGCGTACTGGGCGTTCTCCAGGATGTCCCGCATGTTGTCCACGCCCGTGTTGGAGGCGGCATCCAGCTCGATGAGATCCACGAAGCGGCCGCCATCGATCTCCCGGCAGGCCGAACACGTGCCGCAGGGCTCGGGTGTGACCCCCGTCTCGCAGTTCAGGCACTTGGCCAGAATGCGCGCCAGGGTGGTCTTGCCCACTCCTCGGGTGCCGGTGAACAGGTAGGCATGGTGCAGCCGGCCCCCGGCCAGGGCGTTGGAGAGCGCCCGCACTACATGCTCCTGCCCGACCAGCTGGTCGAAGCGCTTGGGACGCCATTTGCGGGCGAGGACCTGATGACTCATGCGGGTAGCGAGGCGTTAGGCGTGAAGCGCGAGGCGGCAAGACCGCGGGTCGTTCCACCCGCTCTTGACGCCTTGCCCCTCACCGAATTCGGGGTGGCGAGCCTGACCCCCGGCACTGGCATCGATCGCTGTGGCTGCTTCCTTCCGGACCTGACCAGGTTCACGACTTAGCCATGCGGGGAGACCCGCCACGGGGCATTCTAGCATGGCCCGGCGGGCCGCCGCCCCGGGCGTCGCCCTATTCGTCCTCGGCCGGGGTGGTGACCCGCCGGGCCCGCACGGCCTCGGCCAATTGGCGCAGCAGGGGCTCGGTGGCATCCCAGCCGACGCAGGCATCGGTGACCGAAACGCCGTAGGCCAGGGCCTTGCCCGGCTGGGCATCCTGCCGGCCGGGATTGAGGTGGCTTTCGATCATCACGCCCATGATCCGGCGGTCGCCGCCGGCGATCTGGCCGGCCACGTCGGCCCCCACGTCCACCTGGCGCTGGTATTGCTTGCTGGAGTTGGCATGGGAGAAGTCGATCATCACCACCTGCCGCAAGCCGGCGTTGGCCAGTTCCCCGCAGGCGGCGTTGACGCTGGTGGCGTCGTAGTTGGGCTGCTTGCCGCCGCGCAGGATCACGTGGCAGTCCTCGTTGCCGGCGGTCTTGAACACCGCCACGTGGCCGGACTTGGTGATGGAGATGAAATGATGGCGGGCGGCGGCGGCCTTGATGGCGTCGACGGCGATCCTCAGGTTGCCGTCGGTACCGTTCTTGAAGCCCACCGGGCAGGACAAACCCGAGGCCAGCTGACGGTGGGACTGGGATTCGGTCGTGCGGGCGCCGATGGCCCCCCAGGCCACCAGGTCGGCGATGTACTGGGGCGAGATCAGGTCCAGGAATTCCGTGCCGCAGGGCAATCCCGTTTCGTTGATTTCGAGCAGGAGCTTGCGGGCCAGGCGCAGGCCCTCGTTGATGTCGAAGCTCTCATCCATGTGGGGATCGTTGATGAGCCCTTTCCAGCCCACCGTGGTGCGGGGCTTCTCGAAGTAGACCCGCATGACCACGATCAGGTCCCGTTCCAGCTCATCGGCCAGGGCCTTGAGGCGGCCGGCATAGTCCAGGGCGGCCTTGGGGTCGTGGATGGAGCAGGGCCCCACTACCACCACCAGGCGATCGTCGGCGCCCCGCAATACGTCGTGGATGCGGTTGCGGGCCTGGAAGGTGGTGCGCAGGGCGGTTTCGCTGGCCTTCAGCTCGCGCATCAGTTGCATGGGAGCGAGGAGTTCGTCGCCCTGCTCGATGCGGGTGTCGTCGGTACGGAAATGGGTCATGTGAGGTTCCTTGTCGATGCCGGCCCTGAAACGAAAAACCGCCAGGGTCCTGGCGGTTTCACGGGGGGCAAGCTACGACTGCAGTGGATCAGCGCCTCCCGGCCGCCTGGGCCAGGAAGAGGGTAAATCGAAAAAAGCGCTGATGAATCAGGGTCATGGGCCGGATGCTAACAGAGCGTGTTGCGCCGCCACAAGCCGGCCCCTTGATCCCGATCAACCCACCTTGGGCAGGCGATGCAGCGCCGCCTCGATCTCGTGCTCCGGATAGGCGTAGTCCTCGAGCTTGCCGGCGAAGTAGGCATCGTAGGAGGCCATGTCGAAGTGGCCGTGGCCCGACAGGTTGAAGAACAGGGTCTTCGGCTCGCCGCTCGCCTTGCAGCGCAGGGCCTCGTCGATGCAGGCGCGGATGGCATGGCAGGATTCTGGCGCGGGGATGATGCCCTCGGCCCGGGCGAAGGTGACGCCGGCCTCGAAGGTGGCCAGTTGCGGCACCGCCACCGCCTCGATGAGTCCTTCCTTGTAGAGCTGGGACACCAGGGGGGAGTCGCCGTGGTAGCGCAGGCCGCCGGCATGGATGCCCGGCGGCACGAAGTCGTGGCCCAGGGTGTACATGAGCATCAGCGGGGTGTAGCCGGAAGCGTCGCCGTAGTCGTAGGCGTAGTGGCCCCGGGTCAGGGTGGGGCAGGAATCCG
>DAOQNK010000006.1:0-45085 GCA_035332045.1 Thiobacillaceae bacterium
CGCCGGCATCGATGTCGACGCCGGCATCGCGATAGGAGAGGGAAGTCTGCGGGGAGGCGGGAGTGGTCACGGCGGGCGGGAGGGAAAACAAAGAATGCTATTCTAGCCCACATGCTCGCCAATCCCTCGCCCGCCCGCTGGTGGTCCTACGCCGCCCTCGCGGCGGCTTTCTCCTATCTCCTCTACTTGCTCTCGCCCATCCTCTCGCCTTTCCTGCTGGCGGGGGCCCTGGCCTACCTTTGCGACCCCCTGGTGGACAGGCTGGAGAAGCTGGGCTGGAGCCGTACCCTGGGCACGGTGACCGTGTTGCTGGGCCTGGTGCTGGTCTTCGTGATTCTCGCCCTCATCCTCACGCCCCTGATCCAGGCCCAGATCCGCCTGTTGATCGACCAGGTGCCCAAGCTGGCCGAGTGGGGCACCCAGTCCCTCCTACCCTGGCTCACCGCCACCTTCGGTGTGGACCTGGCACGGGACCAGGAGCAGATCCTGGTCTGGCTGAAGGGACACACTTCGGAGCTTTCCCAGCTCACCCGCTACCTGCCCAAGATCGCCGACAGCGGTTTGGCCGTCATGGGCTTCCTGGGCAACCTGCTGTTGGTGCCGGTGGTGCTGTTCTACCTGCTGCGGGACTGGGACCGGGGCATGGCCCATCTCGCCGACTGGATTCCCGATCCCCTCCGGCCCAAGGTGGAAGCGGTGGCCAGGGAGATCGACGGGGTGCTGTCGGAATTCGTGCGGGGCCAGGTCATGGTCATCCTGGTCATGACCCTTTTCTATAGCGTCGCCCTCTGGCTTGCGGGTTTGGATTACGCGCTGGCGGTGGGAGCCATCACCGGCATTTTGGTCTTCGTGCCGTACTTGGGCGTGGTGGTCGGCGTCTTGCTCGGCACCCTGGCTGGCTGGGCCCAGCTGGGCTCCCTGTCCGGCCTGTTTCCCATCTGGGGCGTGTTCGCGGCGGGGCAACTCCTGGAAGGCATGGCGGTGACCCCCTGGCTGGTGGGCGACCGGGTGGGCCTGCATCCCGTGGCGGTGATTTTCGCCCTCATGGCCTTTGGCCAGCTCTTCGGCTTCGTTGGCCTGCTGGTGGCGATACCCGCCGCCGCCGCCGCCCTGGTGGCCCTGCGCCACCTGAAGCGGCAACTGGACTGAGCATGGTGCCCCTGCTGGTATCCACCGTGGCGCGCTGGTTGCGGCGGGCCGCCAATGTGCTGTTCTTCGCGCTGGTCATGCTGCCCTTGCTGGCCGTGCTCTTGGTGGGCCTTTACTACATGAAGGTTGCCCTGGGCGTGGATCTCATCCCCAACCTGCATATCGGCCATTTCCTCGGGCTTTGACCGGGCCCCCTTGCCGGGCTGGCCTGGAAAACGAAACGCCGGCCCGAGGCCGGCGTCGAGGGACGGAGAGTGCGGGGTCAGCCGAACAGCAGACCGTTGACCCGCTTCACGAAGCCCGCCGGGTCGGCAAGCTGGCCACCGTCCAGCAGTACCGCCTGATCCAGCAATAGGCCGGCGAGTTCGTCGAAGCGTCCACCTTCCTCGCCTTCCAGGCGCTGAAGCAGGGGATGCTCCAGATTCACCTCCAGGATGGGCTGGGTTTCCGGAACGGCCTGGCCCATCTGCTTCAGCATGCGGGCCAGGTTGGCGTTCATGTCGCCCTCGTCGGCCACCAGGCAGGCGGGGGATTCCACCAGGCGGTGGCTGGCGCGCACATCCTTGGCGCGGGATTCCAGGGATTTCTTCAGGCGCTCCAGCAGGGGTTTGGCGGCTTCCTCGGCTTTGGCCGGCTCTTCCTTGTCCTCGCCTTCGGACTGCACGGCGGACAGGTCCACCTGGCCCTTGGCCACGGAGGCCAGGGACTTGCCCTCGAACTCGAACAGGTTGGAGACCACCCATTCGTCCACCCGGTCGGTGAGGAGCAGCACCTCGATGCCCTTCTTGCGGAACACCTCCAGGTGGGGGCTGGCCTTGGCGGCGGCCAGGGTGTCGGCGGTGAGGTAGTAGACCTTGTCCTGGCCGTCCTTCATGCGGGCGAGGTAGTCGGCCAGGCTGACGGACTCGTCGTCCGCCTGGGTGGTGCGGAAGCGCAGCAGCTTGGCGATGCGGTCCTTGTTGCCGTGATCCTCGCCCACGCCCTCCTTCAGCACCTTGCCGAAGTGCTCCCACACTTTCCTGTAATCGTCGGCCCGGTTCTCGGCAATGTCATCCAGCAGGTCCAGGGTCTTGCGCACGCAGCCGTTGCGGATCATCTCCATGTCCCGGGTCTCCTGAAGGATTTCCCGGGAGACGTTGAGCGGCAGGTCGGCCGCGTCGATGACGCCGCGGATGAAGCGCAGGTAGGCGGGCATGAGCTTGCGGGCATCCTCCATGATGAAGACCCGCTTCACATAGAGCTTCACGCCGTTCTTGGCCTCCCGGTCCCAGAGGTCGAAGGGCGCGTGGGCCGGCACATAAAGCAGGGCGGTATAGTCCTGGCGGCCCTCCACCTTCACGTGGGTCCAGGCCATGGGGTCCTCGTAGTCGTGGCCCACGTGCTTGTAGAAGGCCTTGTACTCGTCCTCGGTGATGTCGCTCTTGGCCCGGGCCCACAGGGCGTTGGCCCGGTTGACGGTTTCCGCCTCGCCCTTCTCGTCGACAAACTCCACGGGAATGGCGATATGGTCCGAGTAGTCCCGGATGATGGACTTGAGGCGCCAGGCATCCAGGAACTCGGCCTCGTCATCCTTCAGGTGCAGGACGATCTCGGTGCCCCGATCGGCCTTCGCCACGGTCTCCAGGGTGTACTGGCCGGCGTTGTCGCCCTCCATGCCGCATTCCCAGCGCACCCCGTGTTCGGCGGTGAGGCCGGCGCGGCGGGTGGTGAGGGTGACCCTGTCGGCGACGATGAAGCTGGAATAGAAGCCCACGCCGAACTGGCCGATCAACTGGGCATCCCTCTTCTGGTCGCCCGTGAGCTTGCCGAAGAACTCCCGGGTTCCCGACTTGGCGATGGTGCCGATGTGCTCGATCACTTCCTGGCGGCTCATGCCGATGCCGTTGTCGCGGAGGGTGATGGTCTTGGCTTCCTTGTCCACGCCGACCCGGATCTTCAGCTCCGGATCGGATTCGTACAAGGCCGAATCGCTGAGGGCCTCGAAGCGCAGCTTGTCGGCGGCGTCGGAGGCGTTGGAGATGAGTTCCCGCAGGAAAATCTCCTTGTGGCTGTACAGGGAATGGATCATCAGGTGAAGCAATTGCTTCACTTCGGCCTGAAAGCCCAGGGTTTCCTTGGCGGCGGTCTCGGTCATGGTGGCAAGCTCCCTATGGAAAACGGGAAGCTATGTGGGGACCGGCGGCCCAGGTTCAAGAGGGGGCCGGGAATTGGCGCCGATTCCTACTGAAATAGGCTCTTAGGGCGCGCACCCGGCGGGCGAGGCGACCCGCCCCGGTCCGGGGCGTTACTGGCCGCTGCTCGCCACCCCGAGGCTGGATGCCGGCCGGCCGATCAGATAGCCCTGGGCATAGTCCACGCCGATGTCCCGCAGGATGGCGAGGGTGGCCTCGTCCTCGACGAACTCGGCGATGGTGTACTTGCCAAAGCCCTTTACCGCGTCGTTGAGGGCCTTCACGAAGACCACGTCGTCCTGGTTCAGCAGCAGCCCTTTGACGAAGGAACCGTCGATCTTCACGAAATCCACGGGCAATTCCTTGAGGTATTGGAAGGAGCTGTAGCCCACGCCGAAATCGTCCAGGCCGAAGGCGCAGCCCAGGCCCCGCAGTTGCCCCATGATGCGGGTGGCGCTGGAGAAGTTGGCCAGGGCGGCGGTTTCGGTGATCTCCAGCAGCAGCCGGCTACCTTCAACCCCATGCCGCTCCAGGGCCGCCTTCATGGTCTCGAAGGCCACGTCGTCGTCGAAGCTGCGGCTGGAGAGGTTGAGGGCCACCTTCACATCGCCGCTCTGGGCCCCCACGAATTCGACCACGGCATCGATCACCCAGCGGTCGATGCGCCGGATGAGGCCCGTGCTTTCCGCCACGTCGATGAACAGGCCGGGGGCGACGAGGGTGCCATCCCGGGATTTGAGGCGCAGCAAGGCCTCGTAGTGGCCGATGCGGCCGCTGAGGATGTGCTGGATGGGCTGGAAGAACAGCACCATGCGGTTCTCGTCCAAGGCCTGTTCCACCTCGGCGCGCCAGTGGGCGCGGCGGCCCGCCACTTCCCGGTAGGGGTCGTCGCCGGAATACAGGTGCCAGGAACCGTGGCCCTTGGCCCGGGCCTGGGCCAGGGCGATCTCGCCGTTGGCCAGCAGCGTGTCGGCGGTTTCGCCGGGGTCGGAGAAATGGACGATGCCGACGCTGGTGGACAGCCGGCTGCGGGCCAGGGTATCGCCTTCCCCAACGGGGTAGGCCACCACATGATTGAGGGCGCGGGCCAGGACGATGGCCTCGGCGGTGTTCATGCCGGGGAAGATCAGGGCGAAGTCGTCGCCACCCAGGCGAGCCGAGAGGGCGGGTTTGGGATGGAGGTTGTCGAGGTGCCGGGCGAATTCCACCAGGACCCGGTCGCCGGTTTCATGGCCGCCGGCCTCGTTCACCGACTTGAATTCATCGATGTCGCAGAGGACCAGCACCCCCTTCATGCCGCTGCCCAGGAAGGTGTCCAGTTCCCGCTTGAAAGCCCGCCGGTTGTACAGGCCGGTGACGCTGTCGTGCTCGGCCAGGAGCATGAGGCTGCGTTCCACCTGCCGGTAGTCGGTGACGTCCAGGCCCACCGAAAGGAAATCCTGCTGGCCATCGCGATGTTCCAGGCAGGAATGGAACCAGACCACGTCCCGTTCCAGGCCGTCGGGCCGGATCAGCGTGCTCTCGCTGTGGAAGACGTCGCCGATGACGATGCGGTTGAGGAGGGCGCGATGGGCATCCCGCTGCTGTCCGGCCATGAACAGCTCCAGGAAAGAGCGGCCCACCAGTTCGCCGGTCTGGTGGCCGCTGGTGCGGACCGCGTGGACGTTGGCCAGGCGGATGCGGCCATCCCGGCCATAGGTCAGGATCAGCACGGGCGCGGTGTCCAAGAGTCCTGCGACGAAATCCCGCTCCTGCTCCAACTGGGCGGCCTGGGCCTGCAGGGAGGCGGTGTGCTCGCGGGAGAGGGCGTGCAGTTCTTCCAGGGTGTTGGCCAGGGCGTAGGTCAGGTCGGCCAGGTTGTCCACCTCGTCCCGGTGATGCTTGTCGGCGGCGTCGAGACGGAAGGCATCCCGGGCGTCGGCGTAGCGTCCTTCGCCCAGCAGGGGCAGGGCATGCATGGCCTGGTACAGGCGGTTCATGGTGGGGCGCAGGAGGGCATAGAGCAGCCCCAGGGAGAGCACCAGGAACAAGGCGCCCAGGGCGATACTGGAGCGCACCGCGGTTTCCATGGCCCGCCACTCGGCGGTGACGTCGCCGATGGCGAAGAACTTCACCTCGCCGGTGCCCGGGGTGGGGGCGTCGAAGCGCAACAGGCGGTAGTGGCGGTCGCCCCGGGTGGCCTGGAACAGGGCGTCCCGGCCCGCCACCGGGCCCAGGGACCTGAGCAGGTCCTCGTAGGCCGCGCCGCCGCTCACGGAGATGATGCGGCCCACGCCGGAACCCGGATCGCTGGTATCCACCACGCCCAGTTCGGCGCCGGACAGGCGCCGGAAATCCAGGATCAGGTCCTGCAGCCCGGCGGCCAGGACCACCGTGCCGACGTAGTGGCCTTTCTCCACGAGGGGGACCGCGGTCATGTACAGGCAGCGGGGCTTGCAATCCAGCCAATAGCTCGGGGATTCCCGCTGGCCCGCCTCCCTGGCCAGGCGCCGGGCGTAGCCACCGGCGTCGGCCATGCCCCAGTCGCCCAGAATGGCGCCGTCCGGCGCCAGGAACGCCACCCGGTCCAGGCCGTGGTTGAGGTTGAGATCGGACCAGAAGGGATCGAATACCCGGGAAAGCGCCTCCCGCTGGCCCGCCTGGAGCGCCTGGCGCACGCCGGGCAGGTCGGAGACCAGGGTACCCAGGGATTGCAGCCGTGCCGACTGCTGCTGGAACAGCCGGCCCAGCAGGTCCACGGAACGGGTACGGTGCTGGCTCTCGGAGATTTTCTGGCGCTCGTCGAGCTGGTGCAGGACCAGCCAGGTGAAGGCGGCGGTGATGACCGCCAGGGAGATGCCCGCGAACAGCAGAACCTTCAGCCGGACGCTGAGGAAGATGGATGGGGGTGCCGTGTTCTCCATGGGCGATCAGAACCGCCAGGCCGCCTGGAGGAGCAGCATGTTCCAGCGTCGGTGCTGGGCCGCCGGAGCGTTTTCCGCCAGGGCCAGCCAGGCGGTGCCGTCCACGTGGTGGATCTCCGCCGACAGGGCCAGGTGGTCGATGTCCTTGCGCACCCCCAGAACCCAGTCCTTGGCGAAGCGGGAATAGGGCTGGAAGCCCAGGAAAGCGATGCCCGGGTCGCTGGCGAAGATCGCGCCGCTCTTGTCGTCCTTGTCCAGATAGAGGACGTCGTAGCGCAGGAAGCCTTGCCAGTTTCCCGGGAAGCGGCGGGTGGCCTGGGCGTACCAGGCTTCCGTCCAGTGATCGGTGTTGGACAGGCTGTAATGCTCCGCCTGGACCCGGGTGCGTCCGTATTCAGCGGTCAGGGACCAGAGTTCGGAGTTGTGTTCCAGGGAGACGACCCAGGTGGGCAGTTTGTGGGTGCCGGCCATCTCATCGAAGGGCGGGCTGGCGCCGGGTTTGTATTTCATGTTCATCTCGCCCAGGGAGAGGCCGAGCCGCCACCGGCCTCCCACGTCATACAAGGCCTGGCCGAGCCAGGAGGACGTGCCCTGGAAGTGCCCGGGACGGTTGCCCAGCAGGAACACGTATTCCAGGCTGGGATCGTCCACCTCGGGCTGCAGGGCGCTGAGCTGCCAGGCGAGATTGCCGGCGCCCGCTTCGGTGTTGCCGTACACGGATACCCCGGGCGCGGCCAGGAAGAAATTGCGGATCAGGTCCAGGTAGATGGACTGGGGCATGATGATCCCCGGCCGGGTATGGGCCACGTCCCGCGTCGTGTTGTAGAAGCCGTAGGGATTCTTGATCTTGCCCAGGCGCACACCCATCTGGCTGGCGCCATCGCTGAGCAAGGTCCGGTCGACGAAGCCGTAGTCCAGGCGCAGGTCGCCCCCGTCGGTTTCTCCCGCCCAGCGGGCCAGGGCCTGGCCGGAGAAGAGCCAGTCGGGGTTCGGCCGCCAGGAAAGGTTGGCGCCCATTTCCCGCAGCTCGGTGCCCCAGCCGCCGTCGCCGCTGTCGCCGACGTTGTTGGCGCTGGTGCCAACCAGGCTCTGGCTGATGAAACCATGGGCCTGGATGCCTTCGCCCAGCTCCTGGGCCTGGACCGGCCCGGCCAGGGCCAGCGCGGCCAAGGCCAAGGCGGAGCCGAGCCTATTCGATAGCGATGATTTTGACCGGATCATTGGGCTTGACCTTCCTGACGTAGCCGATGGCGCCCGGTGTGGCGGCCACCCTGCTCAAGAGTTCTTCCTCGCTGTTCACCTCGCTGGGGGCCTGGGCCATGCCGGAGTAGACCTGCCGGTCCCAGGATTGTCGTAATTGGTAGGGAAAAAGGTTGAGGCGCTCCTTGCAAAGGGCGCCATGGGTGGGGTGATCGTCGGGCAGCACGAAGACCCGGACGGGGCTGCCGTCGGGCCAACGCACCTGGCGCATGCCGAAGATGGCCCGGGCCGTGGCCAGGGACAGTTCGCCCGCCGACACCGAGCGGTGGGCGATGACGTCCACGGCCTGGGCGCAGCAGCCCAGCAGCGGAAGGAAGAAGAACAGCAGCAGCGCCGCGCCGTGCCGGGCGGCGCTCAGGCTGGGGACGGCCGGTCGGATACCCGTCACTTCAGCCCGAGGACGTCCTGCATGTCGAAGAGCCCGGCGCGCTTGCCCGCCAGGAAGCGGGCGGCGCGCAAGGCGCCCAACGCGAAGGTCATCCGGCTGCTGGCCTTGTGGGTGATCTCCAGACGTTCGCCGACCCCGGCGAACAGGACGGTGTGGTCGCCGACGATGTCGCCACCCCGCACCGTGGCGAAGCCGATGGTGGAGGGGTCCCGCTCGCCGGTAACGCCTTCCCGGCCGTATACCGCGCAAGCCTTCAGGTCCCGGCCCAGGGCGGCGGCTACCACTTCGCCCATGCGCAGGGCGGTGCCGGAGGGCGCGTCGATCTTGTGCCGGTGATGGGCCTCGACGATCTCGATGTCGAAGCCTTCGTTCAGCACCCGGGCCGCCATGTCCAGCAGGCGCAGGGCCAGGTTGACTCCGACGCTCATGTTGGGGGCGAAGACCACGGGCGTTTCGGCGGCGGCCTCGGTGATGGCGGCCTTGCCGGCGGCATCGAAACCGGTGGTGCCGATGACCAGGGCGACGCCTTTCGCCCGGCAGACCGCCATGTGGGCCAGGGTGGCCTCGGGCCGGGTGAAGTCGATGAGCACATCGGCGCCTTCCAGCGCCCGTTCCGGATCGTCGACGATGGCCACCCCCAGGGAGGCGCCCACCAGTTCGCCGGCATCCCGCCCGAGGAGGGGGCAGCCGGGCCGGTCCAAGGCGGCGTGCAAACGCAGGTCGGGCGCGCCGGCCACGGCCTCCAGCAGCGTTTTGCCCATGCGGCCGGTGGCGCCGGCAATGACGATCTTCATCACTTCTTGTCTTCCTGTTTGGCGGCCGGGGCGACGGCCGCCGCTTCCTGGCCGGGGGCCGGCTTGGGCGCGGCGGCGGCCACGTCGCCCTCCAGGCCCTTGAGCCGTTCATTCTCGAAAACCACGGTGATCCGCCGGTGTTCCACCAGCTTGCCCGCCTTTTCAAGGCGGTAGACGTAATCCCAGCGATCCTTGTGGAAGGGGTCCACCACCAGGGGTGTGCCCAGCACGAAGCGGACCTGGGCGGGCGTCATGCCGGGCTTGAGCTTGTCCACCATGTCCTGGGTGAGGGCGTTGCCCTGCTGGATGTCGATGCGATAGGGAGAGATCTTGTCGATGGGGTTGGACCAGCTTCCGCAGCCCGTCGTCAGGAGGATCGCCAGCCAGGGGAGGGCTCGGGGGAGCCGGAGGAAGAAACGCATGGTGTCGGGCAACGGGCCAGGGGAGTCGGAAGCCGCGCTATGATAGCGCGCAACTCCTTCCCTAGACATAGCGATGGCCCACACCGACCAACTCAAGACGATGGGGCTCAAGGTCACCGGACCCCGGCTCAAGATCCTCAGCCTGTTCGAGCAGACCGAGCGCCGGCATCTGACCGCCGAGGACGTCTACCGCCTGCTCATCGCCGAGCATGTGGACGTGGGCCTGGCCACGGTCTACCGGGTGCTGACCCAGTTCGAGCACGCCGGTCTGCTGATCCGCCACCACTTCGACAACGACAAGGCCGTCTACGAGCTCAACCGGGGCGGTCACCACGACCACCTGCTTTGCCTGCAATGCGGCAAGGTGGAGGAGTTCTACGACCCCGAAATCGAGCGCCGCCAGCACGCCGTGGCGGCCGAGCGGGGCTACAAGCTGGCCGAGCATGCCCTCCACCTCTACGTGGAGTGCGTCAAGGAAAACTGCCCCAATCGGGGCAAGGGTTGACCCACTCCCATTCAGGGCAATTCCTGGCCTAACCCCGGGTATTTCTCCGGGGTGTAACAATTCGCGGCTAGGCTGGCAGACCCCCAGCTCCATCCGCCTGCCATGAATACAGCCCAGCGCCGGCTTGCCGAAGCCCTCGTACCCGTCCTGGCGGACCTGCGCCGGCGGGCTCTGGAACTGGAAAGGGAGATGGCTCCCGAGTTGGCCGGGGTGGCGCCGGAGTGGCGTCCCGGCGCCCGCAACCTGGTCCACTATCTGGCCCTCCGTCGCGCCGACCTGCGCGGCCTGCAAGGCAAGCTGGCCCTCCTGGGCCTGTCCCGGCTGGCGCGCGCCGAGGCCCACACCCTGGCCAGCCTGAATGCCGTGACGGAGGCCCTGCATGCCCTCCTGGGACGGGTGCCTCCCCCCGCGGCCCGGGCGCCGGTCTCCATCCGCCGGGGTGGCGCCCTGCTGGCCGCCCAAGCCGGGGCGCTCCTGGGGCCGCCGCCCCCGGGGAGGCCGGCCCGCATCATGGTCACCCTGCCCAGCGAGGCCGCCGACCAGCCCGAGCTCCTCAAAACCCTGCTGCTGGCGGGCATGAACGTCATGCGCATCAACTGCGCCCATGATGAACCGGCGGCCTGGCTGCGCATGATCGCTCACTTGCGGGAAGCCGAGCGGGCCACCGGCCGAAGTTGCCGGATCCACGTCGATCTGGCGGGACCCAAACTGCGCACGGGGCCTTTGCGGCCGGCCGGGCGGTTGGCCGAGTTCAAGCCGGACCGGGACCTTTGGGGCCACATCCTGGCGCCCGCCCGGGTTTGGATCACGCCCCGGGAGCGGCCCGAGGCCCCCCCCGACGACATCCAGACGGTGCTGCCGGTGACGGGCGCCCTGCTGGCCGAAGCCCGGCCGGGGGACAGCCTGGCCCTGGAAGATTGCCGGGGCGGGACCCGGGACCTCACTCTGTCGGAAAATCGGGGCGCATCGTGGCTGGCCCTGGGCCGCCGTCACGTCTATGTCCGGGAAGGCGCCGGCTGCGCCCTGTTCAGGGACGTGGTGCGCCTGGCCCAGGGCCGGGTGGGGCCCTTGCCGGAGGTGGTGGAGCCCCTCCTGCTCCGGCCGGGGGATACGCTGCGGCTGACCGCCGGGGATCAGCCCGGCGGGCCGGCGCGCCTGGGCGAAGCCGGCGAGGTGCTGGAGCCGGCCAGCATTCCCTGCACCCTGGATGCGGTGTTCACTGCCGTCCGGTCGGGCCAGGCCGTCTGGTTCGACGACGGCCGCCTGGGCGGCGTGGTGCGAAAAGCCCTGCCCGGCGCGGTGGAGATCGAGATCACCCACGCGCCGCCCAAGGGCGCCCGGCTGCGTCCGGAAAAGGGCATCAACCTGCCGGATACTGATCTGGATATTCCGGCCCTGGGCGAAGCCGATCTGGCCCATCTGGCCATCCTGGCGCCCCACGTGGACATGGTGGGGCTTTCCTTCGTGCGCCGGCCCGACGACGTGGCCGATCTGCGGCGGCGGCTCCAGGAGTTGGGTGCCGCCCACCTGGGGGTGGTGCTGAAGATCGAGACCCGCCAGGGCTTCGAGAATCTGCCCAGGCTCCTTCTGGCCGGCCTGGGCCCCGCGCCCCTGGGCGTCATGGTGGCCCGGGGCGACCTGGCCGTGGAAATCGGCTTCGAGCGCCTGGCCGAAGTCCAGGAGGAAATCCTCTGGCTGTGCGAGGCCGCCCACGTACCGGTCATCTGGGCGACCCAGGTCCTGGAAAGCATGGCCAAGCGCGGCCTGCCTTCCCGGGCGGAAGTCTCCGATGCCGCCTTCGGCATCCGGGCCGAATGCGTCATGCTCAACAAGGGCCCCTACATCGTCGAGACCACCCGCTTCCTCGCCGGCGTCCTGGCCCGCATGAGCGGCCACCACGCCAAGCGCCGGCCGGTCATGCGGCGCCTGGCGGTGTCCGGGGGATTTCGCCCCCGCTGAGCCTCAGCGGGTGATGCTGCCGGACAGGACGCCCTGGCCGGCGTCGAAGGCGTAACCGGTCTTGGCGATGCCGCCCACCGTCAGGGTGTAGGTGCCCCGCTGGCCGGAGGTGCTGAACCGGGCGGTGCCGTTGGCGCCGCTGGTGGCCGTCTGGGTCTGGCTGGCGCCGCCGGGCTTGCTCCAGGTGGCGGTGACCACCGCGCCCTGGACGGGCTGGCCCAGGCCGTTCTTCACCACCACGTTGCCGGTGGCGCTGACGGTGGTGCCGCGCAGGCGGGCGCTGAGGGTGACGGCGCTACTCACCAGGGTGAGGATGGCCGGTTGCTTGACCTGGATGCCGGTGCTGGCCTCGGCCTTGGCGCCGGCCGCGTCGGTCACCGTCAGGCGGGCGGTGAAGCTGCCAGGTTGGGTATAGAGGTGGCTGGTGTCCAGGCCGCTGCCCGTGGCGCCATCGCCGAAGTCCCAGGCATAGCTCAGGGGCGCGCCCTCCGGATCCAGGCTGCCGGCGGCGCTGAAGGCCACGTTGAGGGGGGCTTCGCCGGTCAGGGGCGTGGCGGTCAGCACGGCCTGGGGCGGGAGGTTGAGGGTGCCGGTATCGCTCAGCCGGGCCGTGTAGCCGCCCACCACGAAGACATGGTGGTCGAAGTGGCCCAGGGCCATGGCGTTGGCATAGCTGCCGGACGTGGTCTGGGTCCAGGCGCTGGAGCCGTCGGCGTTGACCTTGCACACCGCCATCTCGAACAGGGTGCCGGCGGCCAGGTAGGCGGCGTCCTGGTCATCCATGAGCATCTGGGCATGGAGCAGCAGGCTCAGGGGGCCGTCGGCATCCTGGTTGGACCAGAGCAGGTTGCCCGCCTCATCCAGTTTCATGAAGGCCGCGCCTGCACCGCCGCCGCCGGGGAAGCCGCTGACCACGGGGCGGTTGTCGCGGCCCACCTCGACACGGTACCCGGTCATGGCCTGGGTCCGCTCCCAAAGGGTGGCGCCGGCCACGTCCAGCTTGCCGACCACCGTGCCGCTGCCCGTGCTGTAAACGCCGTTGACCAGATAAGTGTCGCCATTCAGGTCACCCGCCGCGTCGCCGGCGGTGAGGCTGTTGATGCCGGCCCGGGACCAGAGCAGGTTGCCCTGTGTGTCGACCTTGGCATAGCCGTTGAGGCTGCCTGTAATGCCCCGGGCGGAGAGGAGCAGGTTGCCCTCCGGCGTGAACTTGATGTTGAGGGGGGCGCCGATGCCCTGGCCGTCGAACCAAGACCACACCCGGCTGCCGTCCGGTGCGAACTTCTTCACGGCGTTGACCAGTCCCGAGGGACCCACGGCCAGGCCATACACATAAATATTGTCGGTGTTGTCCACCAGGCATTTCTTGACGCTGGAGCCGTCAAAGCCGGATTCGAACACCTGGCGCCAGAGCAGGGTGCCCGCCGGGCTGAACTTCATCAGGATGCTGGCGGCGTTCACGGGGTTGGAATAGCCGGACATGAGGGTTCCGCAGACCACGGCGTTGCCCGCCGAGTCGGTGGCCACCCAGCTGGCCTGTTCCCATTTTGTGGCGTCGGTCTGGTCATAGCTGGCCGTCCACAGCAGGTTGCCGCTGGCATCCCGCTTGCTGAGGGTCATCTCGGCGCCCAGGGCGTACTGGTAATCCACTGTGTAGACGTTGTCGGTGGCGTCCACCGCCACGGCGTTGCCACGGCTGGCCACGGACCAGTCCACCGCCGCGTTGGCGGGCAGGCCTGGAAGCGCGAGCAGGAGGGCGAGGGCGGGCGCGAGGGGTCGGCGCCACAGGGAAGAGGGCATGGAGTGCAGCATGATGGGGGTCTCCTCAAGACATGGGACAGCCGTGCAGGGGGCAAGGCATCAGGGCGGCTGGCCTTGTCAGATTGCCGCCACCCTTCGTCGATGTCGGTGACTATAGTCACAATGACGATTTGTGTGAATATGTAACACATATTTTGGGCTTGCCCGCACGGGTGATCAGGAAGGGGCAGCCGGGTAATCCCTGAAAATCCCGGCGCGAGGCGGGAAAAGAAAAAATTCCCGCCCGCCGGACGGAAAAAAGCGTCAAGTTCGTGGCCGGGAAACCGATAAGACGTTTGTACCATCACCCGATTGGACAGCATGACTGCGGACTCCCATGTCTCCCCCCGGCGCCCTTGACACGCCTGGCAGCGAACGCCTGGCGGACCGGTTGGCCGACTTCATGGTCCGGGCCCGCCCGACGGGGGATATCCTGTTCGTGTCTCCGCCGGGGGCGGGGTGGTTGGGAGATGACGGACCGACGCGCGGCGGAAATCTCCTGGATTGGCTGATCCCGGAGGACCGGGCCGCCCTGGCGACGGCACTGGCGGCGGTGGATGCCCATGGGCGGCTGGCCCTCCAGGCGCGCTTCCGCCATGCCGATGGCACCCACCGGGCCGCCACGATCCGGATTCTGGGCCTGGCGGCGGTGACCGGCCACGAGGAATGCCTGGTGGCCGCCTGGAGCGTGGAATCGGTGAACATCGAAGGCCCGGAACCAGCCAGCCCCGATTCGCTTACCGGCCTGCCCGGCAGGGCGGGGCTCCTGAATCTGCTGGCGCGGCTGGCCCGGCCCCGGGCCCAGGGCGGCGCGGGGCCCTTCGCCCTGATCCACATGGATCTGGATGGTTTCCAGAAGGTCAACGATGCCCTGGGCCATGCCCTGGGCGATCAATTGCTGCGGGAGGCCGCCGCCCGCCTGACGGCGCTGCTGCGGGGCAGCGACACCGTGGCCCGCACGGGCAGCGACGAATTCGCCCTGGTCCTGCCCGGGCCTCAGTCGCCGGAGACGATTCCCCCCATCGCCCGCAAGATCCTGGCGGCCATGCAGCGCCCCTTCCTGCTGGAAGGCCACCCGCTGCACCTTTCCGCCACCCTGGGCATCGCCCTCTACCCCGACCATGCCGAGGACGACCGCCAGCTGTTCCGCTGCGCCGACGTCGCCCTGAACGCCGCCAAGGCCGAAGGTCGCAACCACTGGCGCCTGTATCAGCGTGACGGCGCCGTCGAAGCCGTCCAGGGCGTGGCCCTGGAAGAACACATGTACGACGCTATCCAGAACGGCGAATTCGAGATGCATTACCAACCCATCTGGCGCGCGTCGAGCCGGGAGATCGTCGGCATGGAGGCGCTGATGCGCTGGAACCGGCCGGGGGAGGGGGCGATTTCCCCCGCCCGTTTCATTCCCCTGGCGGAGCGCAACGGCCTCATCGGCTTCCTGGGGGCCTGGTCCCTGCGCATGGCCTGCCACCAGGCGGCCCAATGGGAGACCCGCTGGAGCTGCCGCCTCAAGGCCTCGGTGAATCTCTCCCCGGCCCAGTTCCAGAAAGGCGACATCGTCGCCGTGGTCCGCCAGGCCCTGGCCGAGTCCGGCCTGTCGCCGGGGGATCTGAGCCTGGAAATCACCGAGGGGGCCCTGATGCAGGAACCCGCCAGCTCCGAGACCATGCTGATGCGCTTGCGGGCGCTGGGCGTGGGCGTCGCCGTGGACGATTTCGGCACCGGCTATTCCTCCCTGGCTTATCTCAAGCGCTTTCCCCTGTCCGTCCTCAAGATCGACCGGTCCTTCGTCATGGACATTGAAAATGACGCCAGCGGCCGTGCCATCGTTTCGGTGATACTGGGGCTGGCGCGGGAACTGGGCTTGACCGTGGTGGCCGAAGGGGTGGAAACCGAGGCCCAGCTCGGCATGCTGGTGGACAAGGAATGCGACCAGGTGCAGGGTTTCCTGCTGGGCCGGCCGGTGTCGGCGACAGAATTCGAGCAAAGGGTGGAAAGCGGCGCGTGGAAGCTGGAAAAGCGATGAATTCCTTGACGGGCACGGTGTCCGATCCCGCCGGGCAGGCCGAGGAGGCTTTGCTGGCCCGGCTCGTGACCCGCATGAACGAAAGCGGCGGCTTCCCCGCCCTGGACCATTCGGTGGCCCGCATCGTCGAAGCCCTGGAACGGGGCGAGGAAGACACCGAACCCCTCATCAACGCAGTCCTGGACGATGTCTCCCTCACGCAAAAGGTGCTGCGCCTGGCCAATTCGGCCATGTACGCGCCCCTGGGCCGAAATGTGTCCACGGTGTCCCATGCCCTCATGGTGCTGGGCTTCGAGGCGGTGGGACACCTGGCCCTCGGCGCCAGGTTGATCGGCGCCCTGGGCGACATGCAGCCCGCCTCGCCCAGTGCCGAGCGGGAACTGGCCCACAGCCTGGTGGCGGGGTCCGTGGCCGGCTCGGTGGTGGGTCATGCCGGTCTGCGCAATGGCGAGATCGGCGTGGTGTGCGCGCTGTTGCATCGCACCGGGCGGCTGCTCGCGGCGTTCCACCTGCCCGAGGAATGGGCCCGCATCCAGGCGGCCATGGCGGCTGGCCAGCCCGAGTCCGAGGCGGCCCGGGCGGCCTTGGGCATGGGCCTGGATGAATTGGGGATGCGCATCGCCCGGCAATGGCGGCTGCCGGGCAAGATCGTGGGCACCATGCGGGCCGAGGCCCCGGAGGCCGGGGCGCCCGACCTGGGGGATGACGAGGCCTGGCTGCTGGCCTTGACCCGTTTTTCCGACAGTGCCGCCGATTGCCTGGCGGGGGGCGACGCCAGCCTGGGCGAACAGTCCCTGCTGGCGGAGCGTTTCGGGCCAGCCCTGGGGCTGGCGCCGGATGCCCTTCTGGATGCGGTGCAGGCGGCCACCGACGCGGTCACCGCCGAACCGTTGCTGGCCGGCATCCTGGCCGAGCCCCGGGAAACCCCCGGCGAAACCCGGGAGGCGGATGATCCCCATTCCAGGCTGGAGGCGGGCGTCCGGGACGTGCGCCGGGCCATCGCCGAGCGGGGCGTACCCGCCGACATCCAGCGGATGGTGGTGGAAGTGGCGTTCCGGGCCCTGAACCTGAGCCAGGCCGCGATCCTGGCGCGGGACCCCGTCGACGGGCGTTTTCGGGTGACGGCAAGCCTGGCTGCCCGGACGCCCAGCCGCCTGGCCGGCTTCGTCCTGCCGGTCCGCCCGGAAGACGATCTGGCCCATCTGGCCCTGGCGCGGCGACTGGACATCTATATCGACAACCCCCGGGACACCAAGATCGCCCCGCGCCTGCCGGATTGGGTGCGCGCCCAAGGCGCCCATCCCTTCTTCCTGTTGCCCGTGGCGGATGCCGCGGGGCAGCCCCTGGGCCTGTTCTACGGCCAGCAGGCCGACGACGCGAAACTGGGCAAGGACATCCTCGGCCGTCTGGCCGAACTGCGGGACCTGGTGGCGGAACGGATGGTGGCGTAGGCCGGCGTCGGGGTCAGCCGAGCAGGACCAGGCCCCACACCACCAGCACGTTGGTCAGGGAAATCAGCACGGCGGCGCTGCCGATGTCCTTGGCCCGCTTGGCGAGCTGGTGGTTCTCCAGGGAGATGCGGTCCACCGTGGCCTCGATGGCGGAGTTGATGAGCTCGACGATGAGCACCAGCAGCACGCTGGCGATCATCAGCGTCCGTTCCAGGGCGGCGCCGGCCAGCACGAAAGCCATGGGGATCATGACCAGGGCGAGGAGTGCCTCCTGGCGGAAGGCGTCTTCGTGCCGCCAGGCGGCCTTGAAGCCATCCAGGGAGTAGAAGAGCGCGTTCCAGACCCGCGTGAGGCCGGTCTTCCCCTTGTGCGGGCTTTCCTGGGTGCCGCTCACGCGGCCTTCCAGACCAGATCCAGTTCCCGGGCGGCTTTCACGTCGTCCAGCCGGCGGGCCGGCAACTTGTGGGGGGCGGATTTCACCAGATCGGGCTGGCCTTCCGCCTCCCGCTTCACCGCCACCATGGCGGCCACGAAGGCGTCCAGGGTTTCCTTGCTTTCGGTCTCCGTGGGCTCGATGAGCAGGCACTCGGGCACCAGCAGGGGGAAGTAGGTGGTGGGGGCGTGGAAGCCGTAGTCCAGCAGGCGCTTGGCGAAATCCATGGCGGTGACGCCGGTGTCGTCCTTGAGTTTCTTCAGGGTCACGATGAACTCGTGGCTGGCCCGGCGCTCCGGATAGGCCAGCTCGAAGCCGGCTTTCTTGAGCTCCGCCGCCAGGTAGTTGGCGTTCAGCGCGGCGAATTCCGCCACCCGCTGCATGCCCTTGCCGCCCAGCATGCGGGCGTAGACGAAGGCGCGCAGCAGCACGCCCATGTTGCCGCCGAAGGCGCTCATGCGGCCGATGCTCTGGGGGCAGTCGGCTTCGACCGCCAGGCGGTAGGCGCCCTGTTCCTCCAGCAGGAAGGGGATGGGCAGGAAGGGTTTGAGGCGTTCCGACACCCCCACCGGGCCGGCACCCGGACCACCGCCGCCATGGGGGGTGGAGAAGGTCTTGTGCAGGTTCATGTGGATGACGTCGAAGCCCATGTCGCCGGGCCGCACCCGGCCCAGGATGGCGTTCAGGTTGGCGCCGTCGTAGTAGGTGAGGCCGCCGGCCTCGTGGACGATCTTCTGGATGGCGACGATGGTCTTCTCGAACACCCCCAGGGTGGAGGGGTTGGTCAGCATCAGCCCGGCGGTCTGGGGGCCGACCGCGGCCTTCAGGGCTTCCAGGTCCACATTGCCCTGGCGGTCGGTGGGGATCTCCTTCACCGCGTAGCCGCACATGGTGGCGGTGGCCGGGTTGGTGCCGTGGGCGGCATCGGGGACGATGATCTCGCGCCGGGCGGTGTCGCCCCGGGCGTCGTGGTAGGCGCGGATCATGGCCACGCCGGCGAACTCGCCGTGGGCGCCGGCCATGGGTGCCATGGAGACCGCCGCCATGCCGGTGACTTCCTTCAGCATTTCCTGGAGTTCATACATGGAGGCCAGGAAGCCCTGGCCGGTGTCGTCAGCCGCCAGGGGGTGGCGGGCCAGGAACTGGGGCAGCAGGGCCAGGCTGTTGCAGGCCCGGGGGTTGTACTTCATGGTGCACGAACCCAGGGGGTAGAACTGGGTGTCGATGCTGAAATTCTTCTGGCTCAGGCCCGTGTAGTGGCGCACCACGTCCAGTTCCGACACTTCCGGCAGGGGCGGCGGCGTGGGCCGCAGGGCCTCGGCGGGCAGGTCGTCGGCGGCGGGGGCGGTCAGGGGCGCCTGGGCATAGGCCCGACGGCCGGGATGGGCGTGTTCGAAGATGAGCATGTGTGGCAGGTGTTATACGGTGGTGGTGGGGAACGCCTCCCCCGCTTGCGGGGGAGGTTGGGAGGGGGAGTCCTGCTTGGCGTGAACCGAAGCTCCCCTCCCCAGCCCTCCCCGCATACGGGGACGGAGTCCCGCGCTGGAATTACAGCGGCTCGCCCTTGGCGGCCATCAGGGCGGCTTCGTAGTTGGGTTCCTGCTTGATCTCGGGCACCAGCTCGGACCAGACCACCTTGTCGTTCTCGTCCAGCACGATGACCGCGCGGGCGGTGAGGCCGGACAGAGGCGGGTCCATGATCATGACGCCGTAATCCTTGTGGAAGTCGCGGCCCCGGAGGGTAGACAGGGTGACGACATGTTTCAGGCCCTCGGCGGCGCAGAAGCGGTTCTGGGCGAAGGGCAGGTCGGCGGAGATGGTCAGCACGATGGTGTTGGGGATGCTGCCCACGGCTTCGTTGAACTTGCGGGCGGAGGCCTGGCAGACGGGGGTGTCCAGGCTGGGGACGATGTTCAGGATCTTGCGCTTGCCCCAGAAGGCCGACAGGGACACGTCCTTCAGGTCCTTGTCCACCAGCATGAAGGAATGGGCGGAATCGCCGGGACGGGGGAAGTTGCCGCCTACGGCGATGGGCTCGCCGCCAAGGGTTACGGTTGCCATGTCAGAGTCTCCTTTTGATGTGGGTCAGGATTTGTACGCACAAGGCGGCGCTTCCCGGCGCCGGCTGAGGATACGTTCCAATTGTTGCGCGTATTGGTCGAGATCGTCATCCACCTTGGTCTCGGTGGCGCAGACCAGGATGCAGCCCTCCAGCTCCGGATAGTCCCGGCCCAGGTCGAGCCCGCCCAGGATGCCTTGGGCCCGCAGGGCGCGCAGCACCTCGGGCACCGGGCTGTTCACCCGGATCACCGCTTCGTGGAAGAAGGGGCTGGCAAACACCCGTTCCACGCCGGGAATGGCGCAGAGCTTGTCCAGCAGCGCCCGGGTGTTGGCGTGGCTGCTCAAGGCCACGTTCTTCAGCCCCTCCGGCCCCAGCAGGGCCATGTGGATGGTGGCGGCGGTGACCAGCAGGCCCTGGTTGGTGCAGATGTTGGAGGTGGCCTTGGAGCGGCGGATGTGCTGTTCCCGGGCCTGGAGGGTGAGGGCGAAGCCTTCCTTGCCGTCCAGGTCCACGGTGCGGCCGACGATGCGGCCCGGCATCTGGCGCACCAGGGCCTGGCGGGCGGTCATGAAGCCGAAGTAGGGGCCGCCGGAGGACAGGGGCACGCCCAGGGGCTGGCCGTCGCCGACGCAGATGTCGGCACCATGGGGTTGCGCGCCTCCGCCCCAGGTGCCGGGGGCCTTCAACAACGCCAGGGACAGGGGATTCACCACGGCAATGGCCAGCATATTGTGGGCGTGGGCCCAGTCGGTGAGGACGTCCGCCGGCTCCAGCACGCCGAAGAAGTTGGGCTGGGGGATGACCAGGGCGGCGGCCTCGCCGGCGATCCCGTCCAGGCCAGCCAGGCCGGTGGCGCCGGTGGCCGGGTCATAAGGAACCGTGACCAGCTCGATGCCCTGGTTCTTCACCGTGCTGCGGGCCACCGCCAGGTAGCGGGGATGCACCGTGGCCGGCACCAGCACCCGGCGGATACCGGCCTTGTTGGCCCGCACCGCCATGAGCACCGCTTCCGCCAGGGCCGAGGCGCCGTCATAGAGGGAGGCGTTGGACACGTCCAGGCCGGTGAGGCCGGCCATCATGGTCTGGTATTCGTACAGCAGTTGCAGGGTGCCCTGGCTCGCCTCCGCCTGGTAGGGGGTGTAGGCGGAATAGAACTCGCCCCGGGTGACGATCTGCCAGACCGCCGCCGGGATGTGGTGCTCGTAGGCGCCGGCGCCGAGGAAGGAGCTGTAGAAGCCGTCCTGGGCCGCGCGGCCGTGCATCAGCCGGGTGACGGCCATCTCCGACAGGCCTTCCGGAATGCCCGGCAGGCCGCCGCAGTTGAGCTCGCCTGGAATCTCGTCGAACAGGGCGTCGGTACCGGGTACGCCGATGCTGGCCAGCATGGCGGCGATGTCGGCGGGGGTGTGGGGGATGAAGGGCATTTTTCGTGAGGCGTAAGGCGGTTAGGCGTGAGATGTGAGACGTGGGGTGAGGATTTTCGCCTCACCGAAATTCACGCCTCACCGGGATCAATGGGCTTCCGAATCCACGAAGGCCTGGTAGGCGGCGGCGTCCATCAGGCCGTCCAGGTCGGCGGCGTTGTCGGGCTTGAGCCGGAACATCCAGGCGGCGTAGGCGTCCTGGTTGATGCTCTCCGGGCTGCCTTCCACGTCGGCGTTGGCGGCCACCACTTCCCCGGCGATGGGGGCGTAGACGTCGGAGGCGGCCTTCACGGATTCCACCACGGCGCATTCCTCGCCGGCGGCGAGCTTGCGGCCCACGGTGGGGTTCTCCACGAACACCATGTCGCCCAGCAGGTCCTGGGCGTGGTGGGTGATGCCCACGGTGACCGTGCCGTCGGCTTCCAGGCGGGCCCATTCATGGGATTTGGCGTATTTCAGGTTGGCGGGGATGCTCATGTGTTTCTCCAGGGTTAAACCAAAGCCTTGCCGTTGCGCACGAAGGGGTATTTCACCACAAGCGCCTTCAGACGTTTATCGCGGATTTCCACGTCCACCGTGTCGCCCAGGTTGATGCCGGCGGGGACCCGGGCCAGGGCGATGGAGGCGTTGAGGGTGGGGGAGAAGGAGCCGCTGGTGATTTCACCCTCGCCCTGGGGCGCGAAGACCTTCTGGTGGCCCCGCAGCACGCCCCGGTCCAGGAGCTTCAGGCCCACCAGCTGTTTGTCCCGGGGCAGGCGCAGGAGGGCGTCCTTGCCGATGAAATCCCGCTCGGCCTTCAGGTCCACGGTCCAGGCCAGGCCCGATTCCAGGGGCGTGGTGGCTTCCGTCATGTCCTGGCCGTAGAGGTTCATGCCCGCTTCCAGGCGCAGGGTGTCCCGGGCACCCAGGCCGCAGGGTTTCACCCCGGCTTCCAGCAGGGCCTGCCAGAAGAAGGGCGCGGCCTTGGCCGGCAGCATGATCTCGAAGCCGTCCTCGCCGGTGTAGCCGGTGCGGGCCACGAACATGTCGCCCACCACCACGGCGTTGAAGGGCTTCAGGGGCGCGGCCAGTTCCCGGGTACCGGGCATGGCCTGCCAGAGTTTTTCGGCGGCCTGGGGGCCCTGCACGGCGATCATGGCCAGATCCCGGCGCGGGGTGATGGCCAGGCCCGGGGCCAGCGTGTCGCGCTGGGTTTCCATCCAGGCCAGGTCCTTGTCGGCGCAGCCGGCGTTGACCACCAGGCGGAACCAGGATTCGTTGAGGAAGTAGACGATGAGGTCGTCCACCACGCCGCCGCCCTCATGCAGCATGCAGGTGTAGAGGGCCTTGCCGGTGGTCTGGAGCTTGTCCACGTTGTTGGCCACCAGGGTGCGCAGGAAATCGCGCACACCGTCACCCTTCAGGTCCACCGGCAGCATGTGGGAGACGTCGAACATGCCGGCGCCGGTGCGTACGATGTGGTGCTCCTCGATCTGGGAACCGTAGTGGATGGGCATCTCCCAGCCGGAGAAGTCCACCAGCTTGGCGTTGGCCTCCCGGTGCTTGGCGTTGAGGGGGGTCTGTTTGAGCTCAGCCATGTTGGATTTCCTCGGCGTAATAGGAACTGCGCACCAGGGGCCCGGCCTTCACCCAGGCAAAGCCCAGGCGGCGCGCTTCGGTTTCGTAGTCGGCGAATTCTTCCGGCGGCACGTAGCGGGCCACCGGCAGGTTGTCCAGGGTGGGGCGCAGGTACTGGCCCAGGGACAGGCGGGCCACACCGGCGGCGCGCAGGTCCGCCAGCACCGCCAGCACTTCCGCCTGGGTTTCCCCCAGGCCCAGCATGAGGGCGGACTTGGCTTCCATGCCGGGCTGGCGGGCGGCCAGGGCCAGCAGGTCCAGGCTGCGTTCGTACTTGGCGCCCTTGCGTGCTTCCTTATACAGGCGCGGCACGGTCTCCACGTTGTGGCCCCAGATGAGGTGAGGCGTGAGGCGTGAGGCGTGAGGTGGGAGCGGATGTGCCCGGACCGCGGCCTGGAAGGTGGCGGCGGCTTCGGATTGGACGTTGCGGAAGTCCGGGGTGAGGAACTCCACGCCCATGTCCGGCTTGAGGCGGCGCAGTTCGCCGAGGGTGTCGGCGAAACAACCGGCGCCGCCGTCGGCCAGGTCGTCCCGGTTCACCGAGGTGAGCACCACGAAGGAGAGGCCCAGGTCCAGGCAGGCTTGCGCCACCCGGCGGGGTTCGTCGGCATCGTTCCAGGCGGGGCGGCCGGTTTTCACCGAACAGAAGGCGCAGGCCCGGGTGCAGGTGTCGCCCAACAGCATGAAGGTGGCCGTGCCCCGGCTCCAGCATTCGCCCCGGTTGGGGCAGCGGGCTTCCTCGCAGACCGTGTGCAGGCCGTGGCCGTGGACGGCGGCGGCGGTGCCAGGATAGTGGCGCTCCCGGCCCAGGTTCTGGCGGATCCAGATGGGCATGCGGGCGGCGTTGGGCGGATGGGGCTGCAAAGACGACTCCGGTAGTTGGGCAGGTTCAGCCTGAACTGCTTTCACCCCGCTGTCCGGTTACCTGAGAGATTTGCTCCGTCGGTGGCCGTGGCGAACACGGCGCTCTCCAGCGTTGCCCGATTCCCACGGTCCTTTTGCCTGAGCGGTTGCGGGTGGCGTTGCGCCTTCGGCGGCCGGCTGGTCCGGCGCTCTCCCGCGGGAACGATAGCGGGTGGGACTATACCGGAGGGCCTCCCGCGCCGGCAAACCTCAAGGGTAGACGAGGCTTAGCGCGTAGCCGGTGGCGGCCAGGTTGCCGATGTCCAGGTCCAGGCGGACTTCCTGTTCGCCGCGGTCGGCGATGCCCTCGGCGATCTTCGTGTTCTTGGGCAGGTAGGAGGCGGGGGGGAACAGCTTCTGGGCCACCGGCGATTCCCGCACATCGGTGAGGGTCAGGGAAAGCTGGGGCCAGGCCTGGGTCTGGCCGGTGCGGTTGGAGAGCAGCAGGGTCAGGCGCACCCGGGCTTTCTGTTCCGGATCGTGTTCCAGGTTGGAAGCGGAAATGGCTTGGTTGGTGAGTTGCCTGGGCAAGGGGACCTCGCAGCCCAGGGGGGCGCAGAGGCTTTCCAGGGCCGGGCGGCTGGCCGGCGCGAGGGCGACCAGATCCGCCCGCAGGAACAGGGCCAGCTGCATGGCCAACAGCCACAACAACGCCAGGGAAGCCAAGCCATAGGCCAGGCGTTTCCAGGTCAAAGCCGGTCTGGCGATCTTCCGGGTGGGCAATTCCGAAAGCAGGATGGCCTCGGGGGAATCCGCCGCCTCGGTCGCGGGGTCTTCCTCCGCCCTGTCCGCTTCCTGGTCCGGGTCGATGGCCTTGGTCTGGGTTGGGGAGGCGGGCGACTCGGTGGGTTCAGGAATGGAAAGATCGGGGTAGGTGGCTCTCTGGTCCGGCCAATCCGGGAGCGTCAGCTCGGGTAGGGTGGCATTGTCGGACAGGGCGTCGAGCATGGGCGTCCGGGGCTGGATCGGGGGCTCCTCCAGTTCCGGCAGCAGGGTGTCATAGGCATTGAAGACGGCGTTGCACTGGCCGCACCGTACCAGCCCCCGGCGCAGTCCCAGGTGCGCCTGGGTGACGCGGAACGTGGTGCGGCATTCCGGGCAGGATGTCTGCATGGCCGGCTAGTGTTTGACGCCCGTCAGGCAGACCCAGCCGTCTTCCTCGGCCCAGGGTTTCATGGTGAAAGCGCCACCGTAGAGTTCGAGGATGTCGCCGGCCTGTTCTGCCAGGATGCCCGACAGGGCGATGCAGCCGCCGGGCCGCACCCGGGCGGCCAGGAGAGGCATGAGGGCTTTCAGGGGGTTGGTGAGGATGTTGGCCACCAGGATATCGAAGCTTCCGACTGGGAGCGCGTCCGGCAGGAAAAATTCCGCCTCGGTGTGATTGCGCGCCGCGTTGTCCCGGGAGGCGGCGATGGCCTGGGGGTCCAGGTCCGTGCCCAGCACCCGGCCGGCCCCCAGTTTCTTCGCGGCGATGGCCAGGATGCCGGAACCGCAGCCGTAGTCCAGGACGGATTCACTCCCCTGCACGTGGTGTTCCAGCCAGCCCAGGCACAGCCGCGTGGTGGGATGGCTGCCGGTGCCGAAGGCCAGGCCCGGGTCCAGTTCGATGCAGACGGCCGTGGGATCGGGCGGCTCGTGCCAGGAGGGCACGATCCAGAGGCGATCGGAAATGCGGATGGGATCGAACTGGGACTGGGTCAGGCGCACCCAGTCCTGCTCGGGCACGGCCTCGACAGCGTGCTGGATGCCGGCGGGCAGGCCCAGGCGGGTGAGGAGGCCGGGCACATCGGCGTCCGCCTCCAGCAGGGCCACCACCCAGTTGTGGTTCCAGGCTTTCGGGTCGTCCAGACCCGGTTCGCCGAACTGGGGGGCTTCGGCCTCGGTGCCCGCGTCCCGGTCCTCGATGGAGACGGACAGGGCGCCCGCCGCCATGAGGGCGTCGGCCAGGGCCTCGGCATGGTCGCCGTCGGCGGCGATCTTCAGGGAGACCCAGGCCATGGAGTGCGCCTCAGTGCTTGTTCATGCCCAGCTTGGTTTCCAGGTAGTGGATGCTCTGGCCGCCTTCGAGCACGGCCTGGTCCACCAGCAGATCCTGATGCAGCGGGATGTTGGTCTTGATGCCTTCCACGATCATCTCCGACAGGGCGATGCGCATGCGGGCGATGGCCTGCTCCCGGGTGGCGCCGTAGGTGATGAGCTTGCCGATCATGGAGTCGTAGTGGGGTGGCACGTAGTAGTTCTGGTAGACGTGGGAATCCACCCGCACGCCGGGGCCGCCGGGGGCGTGGTAAAGCGTGATGCGGCCCGGGGAGGGCACGAAGGTGCGGGGGTCCTCGGCGTTGATGCGGCACTCCAGGGCGTGGCCCTTGAACTGGATTTCCTTCTGCTTCTTGGAAAGCTCCAGGCCGGCGGCGATGCGGATGCTTTCCTGGACGATGTCCACGCCGGTGATGAGCTCGGTGACCGGATGTTCCACCTGGACCCGGGTGTTCATCTCGATAAAGTAGAACTCCCCGTCCTCGAACAGGAACTCGAAGGTGCCAGCGCCCCGGTAGCCGATCTTGCGGCAGGCCTCGGCGCAACGCTCGCCGATCTTGTTGCGCAGCTTGGGGTCCAGGCCGGGGGCGGGGGCCTCTTCCAATACCTTCTGGTGGCGGCGCTGCATGGAGCAGTCCCGCTCCCCCAGGTGGATGGCGTTGCCGTGCTCGTCGGACAGCACCTGGATCTCGATGTGGCGCGGATTGCCCAGGAACTTCTCCATGTAGACCATGGGATTGCCGAAGGCGGCGCCGGCTTCGGCCTGGGTCATCTGCACGGCCTGGATCAGGTTGGCCTCGGTATGCACCACCCGCATGCCGCGGCCGCCGCCACCGCCGGCGGCCTTGATGATGATGGGATAGCCGATGTCCTTGGCCAGGCGCATCCACTCGTCCGGATTGTCGTCGAGGGCGCCTTCCGAGCCCGGCACGCAGGGCACGCCGGAGGCTCTCATGGCGTCCTTGGCGGAAACCTTGTCGCCCATGAGGCGGATGGTGTCGGGACGGGGTCCGATGAAGACGAAGCCGGAGCTTTCCACCCGCTCGGCGAAGTCGGCGTTCTCGGACAGGAAGCCGTAGCCGGGGTGGATGGCCTCGGCGTCGGTCACTTCGGCGGCAGCGATGATGGCCGGCACGTGGAGGTAGCTCTTGGCCGAGGGGGGCGGGCCGATGCAGACGGATTCGTCGGCCAGGCGCACGTATTTGGCTTCCGCGTCGGCCTCGGAATAGACGGCCACGGTCTTGATGCCCATCTCGCGGCAGGCGCGCTGGATGCGCAGCGCAATCTCGCCCCGGTTTGCGATCAGAATTTTCTCGAACATGTCTGTATCCAGTGAGGAGTCAGGAGTGAGGGGCGAAGAGCGAGGAACGGCGGTCCCTCACTCCTTGCGCTTCTCTCCTCACCCAATCAACCGATGATGAACAGCGGCTCGCCGTATTCGACCGGCTGGCCGTTCTCGATCAGGATGGCCTTGACCACGCCGGACGCGTCGGACTCGATCTCGTTCATGAGTTTCATGGCCTCGATGATGCACAGGGTATCACCGGCCTTGACCGACTGGCCCACCTCCACGAAAGCCTTCGCGGTGGGCGAAGGGCTGCGGTAGAAGGTGCCCACCATGGGCGACTTCACCACGTGGCCGTCCGGCTCGGCGGCTTCCGCGGCACCGGATACGGCTGTCGGCGCCGGCGCGGCGGGCATATGCGCGACGGCCGGCGCCAGCATGGGCGCCTGGGCGTAAACGGTATGGTTGCCCGCTACCACGCTGGTGATGCGGACCTTCTCCTCGCCCTCGGTGATTTCCAGTTCGGCGATACCGGAATCCTGCACCAGGTCGATGAGCTTTTTCAGCTTGCGCAAATCCATGAATCAATCCTCCAGGGCGTGGAGGGCATAGCCCAGGGCGAACAGATAGCCCATGGCGCCCAGACCGGAAATCACGCCGACCGCCTTGTCGGAGAAGTACGAGTGCTGGCGGAAGGGTTCCCGGGCGTGGACGTTGGACAGATGCACCTCGATGAATGGAATCCCCACCGCCGCCAGGGCGTCGCGGATCGCCACGCTGGTGTGCGTGAAGGCGGCGGGGTTGATGATGATGAAGTGAATGTTTTCGGCGTGAGCGGCGTGGATGCGCCCCACCAGTTCATGTTCGGCGTTGCTCTGGAAACAGAGAATTTCGGCCCCTTCAGAAGCCCCTTGGGCCATCAGGGTGGCGTTGATCTCGGCCAGGGTCTGCTGACCGTAATGCTGGGGTTCGCGGCTGCCGAGCAGATTAAGATTCGGGCCATGCAGAACCAGGATGCGACGGGATGCGGCGGTAGAGGCGTCGGCCTGGGCTGGGGCGATCTTCGGCGGGCTTTTTGGCTTGCGGGCACGAGCCATGTCAGAGCATGCCGGTTGTTTGAATGGCCGCGAGTTTGCCGCAAATTGCCTCCCAAAGTCCAGAAATCGGCGCAATTCGCGTCAAGTTGGTCATCATGGCCGGCCCGCGCCGCTATACTGGCGGCGTCTCGCAATAACCCGACAAATGCGCTCGAAATCACCCTCTCCACTTTGCATCTGGCGGCTCATGGATGGCAAACCCGGTCACGAGAAGCAGACGGCCGGTCTGGTGGCGGCCCTGGCGCAGACCGGCGGTGTGGATTGCTGGAATATTTCCGTCGGTTCCCGGAAGAACCCCTGGCTATGGTGGTTTGCCGGGCAGTTTCCCCCGGGGCAAGGTTTGCCCGATCCCGATCTGATCATGGGCGCCGGACACGCGACCCATATGGCCTTGCTGGCGGCCCGCCGCGCCAGAGGTGGAAAGGGCGTGGTGCTCATGATGCCCAGTCTGCCCCTCTTCTTGTTCGATCTGTGCCTGATCCCGGAACATGACGATCCGCCCCATCGAAACAATGTCGAGCCTACCCGGGGTGTGCTGAATCCCCTGTCCGATCAGGGACGCCATAGGGAGGATAGGGGGGTGATCCTCATCGGCGGCCCTTCCCCCCATTTCGCATGGGATTCAATGGAAGTCTCCCGCCAAGTCGTGAAACTGGTCGGGGAATCACCCGGAATGAACTGGCGGCTCACCACTTCTCGCAGGACGCCCGGGGATTTCCTCGCGGCCTTGCCCCCGCAGCCTGGTCTGGAATGCATCCCGGCCGAAGCGACCCCGCCGGGTTGGGTGGAATCGCAGCTGGCGGAGGCCGGCGAGGCCTGGTGCACCCCGGATAGTGTTTCCATGGTGTACGAGGCCCTCAGCGCCGGTTGCCGTGTGGGGTTGCTGGACTTGCCGGCCCGGGCTGAATCCCGGGTGGCCGCCGGGGTGAACAGGCTTCTTGAGGAGGGGTGGGTTATTACTCAGGGAAGGCGGCGGCTTCCCCCCCCACCCGGCGCTGTTCTGAACGAGGCGGCGCGATGCGCGTCGCTCATTCGAGAAAGGTGGTTTCCATGGGACGCCTGACCGTGGTGCAGATGCTTCCAGCCCTGGAGTCTGGCGGGGTGGAACGCGGCACCCTGGAAGTGGGTAAGCATTTGGTGGACCATGGTCACCGTTCCATCGTCATCTCCGCGGGGGGCAGGATGGTGGAGCAGCTGCGACGGGAGGGCAGTGAGCACCTGGCCTGGGACGTGGGGCGTAAATCACCCATGACTCTCCTGCGCTACGTAGGAAGGCTCCGGCGATTTCTCGCCGATGAAAGCGTGGACATCCTTCATCTCCGCTCCCGCATGCCCGCCTGGGTCGCTTGGCTGGCTTGGCGGGGCATGGAGCCTGCGACCCGCCCCCGTCTTGTCACCACGGTGCACGGCCTGTATTCGGTCAATGCCTACAGCGCCATCATGGCCAAGGGAGAACGTGTCATCGTTGTGTCCAAAACCGTCAGGGACTACGTGCTGCAAAACTACCCCCGCACAGAGCCCGGACGGATCACCGTTATCCCCCGGGGCATTGATCCTGCCGCCTATCCCTGGGGGTACCGCCCGACAGAATCCTGGCTTGCCGACTGGCGGACCCAGTACCCCCAACTAGCAGGCCGGAAGGTGATCACTCTTCCCGGCCGCATTACCCGCCTCAAGGGACACGAGGATTTCATCAAGCTCATAGGCCGCCTGAAGGCTGCCGGGGGACCTGTCCACGGGCTCGTCGTCGGTGGGGCAGAGGCCAAGAAACAGGCCTATCTGGCCGAATTGGAGAACAAGGTAGCCGTTGCCGGCCTGGCTCAGGACATTACTTTCACCGGACAGCGTGGCGACCTTCGGGAGATCATGGCGGTTTCCGATCTGGTGCTGTCCCTCTCCAATAAGCCGGAGTCCTTTGGTCGCACGGTGCTGGAGGCCCTGAGCATGGGCGTGCCGGTGGTGGGCTATGACCACGGCGGCGTGGGGGAGCAGCTCCAGTTGCTCCATTCCCGGGGCCTGGTCGGTCTCGGTGACCTTGAAGGCCTATTGCGACAATGTCGATCCGCTCTGGGTATGGGCCGCATTGCCCTGGCGTCCAGCCCCCCTACCCTGGAACACATGTTGTCCGACACCCTCGCCGTCTATGAGTCTTTTTTCTGACTTCCGGCTTCCCTGCGTCATCGTCCGCTTGGCGGGCGGACTGGGTAACCAGCTGTTCATGTATGCCTTCGCGCGGGCGCTGGCGTCGCGTAACCGGGTGCCACTGCTGCTCGATACGGTGAGCGGTTTCGCCCGGGACCGCAATTACCGTCGCAACTACCTGCTGAATTACCTGATCCCGGAAGAGCGCCAAGCCAGCCGATTACAGGCCCGGGCCTGGCCTTTGGTGGGGCGTGCCGTTCAAAGCCTGGATCGCCGGCGGAACAACCGTCTACCGCTGTCAGAACGCTATTACCTGCGAGAGCGAGAAAATGGTTTTGATCGGGAAATCCATGACCTGCGGATCACTCGGCCTCTGATCGTGGATGGCTACTGGCAGACGGAACGTTACTTCGATGACCTGCCTCTCCGAGAACTCATCCGCTTTCCTGAGACCCTGACCGCAGCCTTGGCCTCCGAACTCGCCACTATCCGTGCCGCCGCCACACCGGTATGCCTGGCGGTACGACGCTACGAAGAAATCCCGAAACTAAAGCGTCCCATGGTTATCCTGGATGCCGACTACTACCACCGCGCCATGGCCCGACTAGAGGAGAAAGTGGAGCACCCCCACTATTTTGTGTTTGCCCAGGACATGGATTGGGCCCGAGAGAAACTTATCAGCCGTCACCCTATGACCTTTGCCAGCGAGAAGGGCCCGGATGCCGGTGCCGTCCAGGACCTCTTCCTGATGGCCCAGTGCCGACACCATATTATTTCGAATAGCACCCTACACTGGTGGGGTGCATGGCTCAGTACCAAGCGTGATAAAATTGTATTGGCTCCCGCGCGGGGCTGGGCTCAGCACGATACGCTCCCGGTAGATTGGCAAAATCTTGAATAGGCATCGGGCGAGAAAGTGCCACTAGCACGGAGCCTGCCTCGCTGACAGGCCCCGTGCATCGCCTGCTCTTATGCTCGATTGCCCTGACACACGACCCAGGACAACATGTACGCACCACGTAATCTGATCGAGCACCTGATTCCATGGATGGGGCTGAAGATACTTTTCATCCACACTCCCAAATGCGGCGGCTCTTTCATTGAGAAGTCCTTGGGCAAACGCTACCGGCAGTCCCCCACGATCCGCTGGAAAGATGCGAAAGGCCATTTAACCTATCAGGAATATCGTGATGTATTCAAAAGGCATGGAAAGAACATCCATGACTACACACTTTTCTCGTGCATAAGGAACCCGTGGGCTTGGCATGTATCTTGGTTCTATTACATCAAGCACGACCCAGAAGGCAGGGCGTCCGGCCATAAACTCGAAGCTGAACTGTTTCAGCACATGAGTTTCACTGACTACGTCCACTGGCTGAATGACCCTGCTGCCCCCAAGGGGCCGCAGAGATATCTGACCAGGCAGGTTGTCGACTGGCTGGTTGATGAGAATCAGAACGTGGCGGTGGACTGGGTTTTGAGGCAGGAAAGCTTGAGGGATGATCTCCTTCAAATGGCAGCATCCCTGAAGATAAAAATTCAGATTCCGGAGGCTCGTGTCAATGTTTCCAAGCATGAGGATTACCGGACCAATTACAACGATGAAACTGCCGCCATCATTCAAACCCGGCATGCACGGGACATAGAGCTGTTCGGCTATCAGTTTTAGACTGATCGCAGCGAGCCCATAAACTACCGTCACAACCAAGCAGGATATTCGGCCGATAGCTTCTCAATCTTTCATGTCCCCGGTGGCCAATAATTCCCTCATGGCCCGCGCCAGATTTGAAAGCGGGTGGAGGCTGCCGGATTCGGGAAATATTTAGCTCAGATTATGAAACGTTACTTGCAAAAATTCTTGAAGAGTAATCACATCCTCCAATTCGGCCTGCCACGTAGTGGGAGTACCTTGGTATTTAATATCCTGCGTGAGTTGTTCCCCAAGCACCAGATCGAAAAGTGCCATACGCTGGACAACCGGTACCTTGACTCCACAATTGTGGCCACGTACCGGAATCCTGTTGATATCGTGGCTTCGTTGTTGCTGGTCGAATCCGAGACGGTTTCTGATGAAAAAATCAGAGAAAAGTCTGTCTTGCTGAACAAACTAGGGATTTGGGATTTGCTGACGATCCGTGAGCGGTCAAATCTCTTGCTGCTCCGCTACGAGGATTTTGTGGATGACTACAATGTATTGTACGACCGCATCGAGGGCCATTTTGGTATCACCATTTCAGCCGTGCGACGCCAAGAACTTTCAGCACAATATTGCCGTGAGTCCGTGAAAACGATGACGTGCAACTATGAAGACTTCTCGCGATACGACGCGAAAACTCAGTTCCACGGCCGGCATATTTCTGGATACAACGGCTCCCCCGGATTTTCCATTCGACAATTCTCGCCAGGGCAATGGAACAAGGTTGCCTGCTATTTTTCTTTGTTCATGGAAGAGATGGGCTACGCTGTGGAGTTCAACCTGACAGCTAGTTCCGAAGCCCCGCTTTCCTCTTGAATGTATAAGCAGCCAATTATGTTCAAATTTCTCAAAAAGCGCCAACATCGTCGCGACCACAAGGCAGAACTTCGACGCTACCGCGACGATGGCGGCGACGAGGTGCTGCGATTCAACTATCCATTGACTCCTGATGACGTGGTGCTGGATCTGGGGGGCTACAAGGGCCAATGGGCGAGCGATCTCTATGCACGCTATCGCTGCCACATTCACATATTTGAACCCGTGACCGAATTCGCCAAGGCTATCGAAATCCGATTTGCCCATAATCCTGATATTGTTGGGCATGATTTTGGTTTAGGCCCCGCCGATCAGGAAATCCAGATTGCATTGATGGCGGATGCTAGCACCTGTTTCGAGCAGTCCGGCAAGACCCAGATTGCACGGATTGTCGACGCGGTCGCATGGCTGGATGCGCAAGATTTTGATCGCATCGCACTGGCCAAGCTAAATATTGAAGGCGCCGAATATGATTTGCTTGATCGCCTTATGCAAGCTGGCCGTCTTGAGATGTTTGAGCACCTCCAAATCCAGTTTCATGATTTCGCGCCGGACGCTGAGTCGCGCATGGCGAGAATTCATGAGCTTCTTGCTCATACACACCAGCCCGAATATCAATACCGGTTTGTCTGGGAAAGCTGGAAGCGAAAGCCCTAAATTATCGAGTGTGCATTCCGTAAGGCTACGTGACCATCATGACAATAAGCAATCCAAATTCTACCTTGGCTGATAGCTCCGTTGGATTCTATGAATTGCGCCTCAGATCAAATATGTGAAACTTCAGTCTCTCTGACCTCTGTTTGGATCGACCCAATAATCTAGTGTATGCCTTGGCAATATGTTGTCTTTGATTATTTAATCGGCCGCCTTGTTCCGTCACCCAGTCATCGCTTATGTCACTTGATAGGTTTTGGTTAATTGTCGGGGTGGTATTCCCTGGGAAGAGGAAGTCTTACATGGATCAGACATTTCCGTGCTCCTGACGCACAACCACGGTTATCTTTATCTCGCTTGTGGCTGATTCATTGCGACCACTGCCTTCCCCTGCTCTTGAGTTAGTCCTTTAGATAAACCTACAGACCATGCCGAACATTCTCTGCCTCAAATGGGGCACCCGCTACGGCCCGGATTACGTCAATAAACTCTTCCGTGGCGTCGCGCGCAATCTTACGCAGCCCTTCCGCTTTGTCTGCTGCACGGATAACGCTACTGGACTGGATGAAGGCGTGGAAACCATCCCCTTTCCCGACAATCCCGGCATCAAGCGGGGCTGGCCGGATGTGCTGGTGAAGCTAATGGTGCTCCAGAATGGCTTCGGAGGTCTGGAGGGGCCGACCCTTTTCCTGGATTTGGACGTTGCTATCACCGGCACGCTAGACGACTTGTTCGACTATAAGCCTGGTGAATTCTGCATCATCCACAATTGGGTGCATACGCGCAAAGCCCTGTTGGGACGCCGGCCAGCGGTAGGTAATTCATCCGTGTTTCGCTTCGAGGCAGGCAAAGCCAACTATGCCTACGAAACCTTCCTAAGGGAGATGCATCGGTCCGAGGACCGTAGTGTCTTCAACACCGAGCAGGCTTTCCTGACCTACGCCCTGGGCAACCCCCAATGGTGGCCCGAGGAATGGGTCAGGAGCTACAAGTGGAACTGCCGTCCCGCCTTTCCGCTAAATCTATTCCGCCCTCCCAAACTGCCCAAGGGCTGCCGCATTTTGGTGTTTCATGGCCGCCCGGATCCAGCAGAGGCAATCGTCGGTTACCGTGGTCGCAAGCTGCACCACACCATCCGTCCAGCCCCCTGGGTCGCGGACTACTGGACGCTGTGACTACCACCTTCTGGGAATTGGTGGATGGCGTATTGGTCATCAACCTTGACGCCCGGCCTGACCGCTGGGAGGAGGTCCAGGCGATATTGGCCGAGCATGTGCCGGCTGACAAGCTAGCACGCCTACCGGCTACGCTCGGCGCAGCTTTGCCCGGTTTCGGTGGTATGCCTTGGTTCCGCGGCAGAAAACGTGACCGGACTTGGGCCGGGCGCGCAGGCTGCACGCTTTCACACCGTGCGGCGATCGAATACGCTCGTCAAAAGGGTTGGCACACTCTGCTGATCCTGGAGGACGATATCGAACTGGCCCCTGATTTCGATGCCGTGTTGACCCAACTGCCGCACGCGCTTTTCTCCGTCGACTGGGATGTCTGCTATCTCGGCTACACCGATCCGGTCTCGCCATACCGCAAGCTCTCAGGCTTGCCCGCCGGACACTCGCTATTCCGCATCTCCGGCGCGTCGACCACCCACGCCTACCTTTTGCGCGACACTACCTGGGACTGGCTACTTGCGCATCTTCCCGCCCCCGCCCAAGTGTGGAACTGGACTGCGACCCACCGGGCAATCGATCGCTGGTACTACCGCAACCTCGCACGCCGCTTCACCGTGTGCGCTGTCTCTCCCGCCATTATCAACCAGCAGGGTGGCTTTTCCGACATCACCCAGCGTGAGCACGAGAAAGCCCATACCACCCGCGTCAACCATCCTGGCTCCAGTAGACTCGCGTTCGCGCTGTTCGGCGTGTGGCGCTGGCTTGGCTATCGCTTGGCTGAGCCCCGCGACTGGCTGCGCGGTCGGATCAAGCGACTGCGTGGTTATTGACTATGACGACACCCGACACAACGCGTCTACGAATCAAGCTTCTTGGCAAATACAAGCCTGGTAAGGACGGCACGGGTTGGGTGAAACGTTTTCCAGGCAACCTCCCGAGGTGGGGCAACTGCGATTTCGTCTTCGACCGCGATTGCCGGGACTACGACTGGCTGGTGGTCTACGACGACCTGCCTTCCGTCGCCGGCGAGCGACACCCGCTGTGGGTCGAGGAACTCTCCTGCCCACCCGAGCACACCCTGTTACTGCTTACAGAGCCCTCTTCAGTGAAGACTTACGGGCGCTCATATCTGCGCCAGTACCACTGGATACTCTCCACCCAGGAAAGCTGGGCCACCGGCCCACATCCCGGGCGCATTGCACAACAACCGGCGCTGATCTGGTTCTACGCCGACAGTTCACCGCGCGGCGACTACGACACCATCGTGCGCCATGTTCCACTGGACAAGACGTTGGACTTGTCTACCGTCTGTTCGAGCAAGCGCCAGGGTCACACCTTGCATCGACAGCGCTACGACTTCACTCAACGACTTAAGCTGCGCCTGCCGTTCATGGACATCTACGGCCATGGCGTTCGCCCGCTTAAAGACAAGGCCGATGCGCTTGATCCATACCGCTACCACGTAGCGATAGAAAACTACTTGGGGCCGCACCACTGGACCGAGAAACTCGCAGACGCATTCCTCGGCGCCTGTCTGCCAATCTATTACGGTTGTCCGAACGCCGAGGAATATTTCCCAGAAGAAAGCTTCTTGCGCCTGAATCTAGCCGATGTCGACGCCACGGCGGAGATGATCGAACGCGCGATCCACGATGGATTATGGGAAGCACGCTTGCCCGCAATCCTTGAAGCTCGCCGGCGTGTGGTCCAAGACTACGGCACAATCGCAACCATCGTCCGACTCGTCAACGAGCGTCATCACATCGGTATGAACGCTGTGTCCCGCACGCTCATCCAAAGCCGACGCAGACTGCACACGCAACCCGGACAGGGCCTATTCTACGGCTTGGAAAAACTGTACGTACGCATCCGGCATTTCCTGAACCGAGACTGAATCCACCCACTGATCACACCGCCCACATGGATAAGAAATCTCTGAAACACCGTCTGCTGGACCATTTCAAGCCCGGTTTTTTCCTGACCAAGATCACCCGGCGTGCGGATATATTGGCGTTGTTGCAAAGCCTGCATCCGGTTGTCACCGAACACCCTCTGATCCGGATAGGCCCCGCAGGCGACGGGGGCTATCTCGTTCCGGACGACCTCGAGGGCATCAAGGCCTGTTTTTCGCCTGGTGTAAGCACTTCATCCGACTTCGAGTTGGACTGTGCTGAACGCGGCATGCAGATATATCTGGCTGATTACTCGGTGGACGGCCCGGCTACCCAACACCCCAACTTTCATTTCAAGAAGAAATTCGTCGGTGCGACGACATCGGAAATTTTTATGACGATGGCTGATTGGGTCGCGCAGTCCGGCATCCCCCAAGAGGCCGACCTCCTGTTGCAGATCGACATCGAAGGTCATGAATATGAGACCTTCCTCAGTATGCCGGATGAGCTGGTGGGACGTTTCCGAATCATTGTTGTGGAATTTCACCGCCTGCACCAGCTTTGGAGCCTGCCCTTCTTCCGTCTGGGGTCGAGTGTCTTCAAGAAGCTACTGCAAACTCACGCCTGTGTGCATCTGCACCCCAACAACTGTCGCAACAGCATCTACCTGCAGGGCATCGACATACCCCGGGTAATGGAGTTTACCTTCCTGCGTCGGGATCGCTTCAGCCAGTCCGGTTTCGCCAGCAAATTTCCCCACCCGCTCGACTCAGAAAATACAAAGAATGTCCCTCTTCCATTGCCTAGAAATTGGTACAAGGAGGTTGCTTGACAAAGTCGGAATGTCGACCCAGCACTCGGGTCGCTCAAGTTATTTGCTATAAACCGCGCGACAGGTCTTATAGATAGCCTAAACAAGCAAGCCTCATCGCCAATGCTATTTAACTCTGTTGGTTTCATTCTGATGTTTCTACCGATCACCTTCTTAGGCATGTATTTGCTGAGCAGGCACAGTCAGAATCTGGCGGCACTATGGCTGGGATTGGCATCTGTATGTTTCTATGCTGTATGGGACGCGAGATTCGTTCTGCTTCTGTTGGTATCAATTTCGATAAATTACAGCGCTGGATATTTTATTGGCAAACGGCGAGCGGAAAAAAATAGGCATCATGCCAGACTCGCACTGGTGATGGCGCTTGTTATTAATATGGCGCTGTTGGCGTATTTCAAGTATTTCAACTTCTTTATCCAGAGCATAAGTGCGGCGTTTGGGGTTGAAATCACTGGTCTTGATATCATACTGCCTCTCGGTATTTCTTTTTTTACATTCACGCAGATTGCATTTCTGGTCGATGTATATAAAGGGCTGGCACGCGAGTACAGTTTTGTCAACTACCTGTTATTTGTTACCTGGTTTCCACACCTAATCGCAGGCCCAGTCATTCATCACAAACAGATGATGCCACAATTTAGCGATTCCGGAACCTGGAAACTAAGTACAGTGAATCTATCTGCGGGGCTGACCATATTCATTATAGGGCTGGCAAAAAAAATACTGATTGCAGACGATTTGGCTTCCTTTGCATCGCCGGTATTTTCTTCTGCAGCAGAAGGCCAAGCCATCCAATTTTTTGACGCCTGGTCTGGCGCATTGGCCTACTCGTTGCAGCTGTATTTCGATTTTTCCGCATATTCAGATATGGCGATTGGGCTTTCATTAATGTTTAACGTTAGGCTGCCGGCCAATTTCGACTCCCCATACAAATCAACGAGCATAATCGACTTCTGGAGACGCTGGCACATAACACTCTCCAATTTTCTGCGCGAATATCTGTACATCCCGCTTGGAGGAAACAGGCTGGGCAAGCCACGCCGCTATCTTAACCTTATGATTACCATGTTGCTCGGTGGCCTTTGGCACGGTGCTGGATGGACTTTCATCATTTGGGGTGGACTGCATGGTATATACCTAATGCTTAATCACGGTTGGCGTGAAGCCAAATCCCGCATGCAATGGAAAGACGGTGGGGCTTTGGCCTCGTTTGGATCAAGTGCGCTTACCTTTCTGGTTGTCGTAATTGCTTGGGTTATTTTTCGTTCGGAGAACATGTCCTCAGCGCAAAACATACTTGCAGGTATGGCTGGGCTGCAAGGGATTTCTCTTCCTGAACATCTTCCTAAAATATTCAGTACAACGTTAGCTAGCCTGCCTTGGCTTGACGTCAGCTATGATGGATTCTTTCATGTTCAAAAATCCAAACCTAGTAAGGTTTTTCAACATCTGCTAATCGGACTGTTGATCGTATGGGTCCTGCCAAACGTCCGGCAGATTATGCATTCAGCAAAACCAGTGTGGGATGATCTTACAGTTAAAAGCAAATTGGATTCAATATCGGTTAGTGGCAAGAGCAGAATATATTGGAAGCCTAAGCAAACATACGCATTCGTCATTGGCGTGCTCTTCTTTTATTGTCTGACGTCACTATCTCAAAAAAGCGAGTTTCTATATTTTCAGTTCTGATTCATATGTTGAAAACCACGCGAATAACGAAAAATTATCTTGTCACGCTAGTGTCGGTTCCGACATTATTGATGCTTGCCCTCATTACTGCGATGACCTTGTTCCCTGCTAAACTCCCTGCCCCGCGCTTTTCTAATAGCTTGGCCTTCAATGAAAAGGCGAGATGGATGCGTAATGCAGTGCGGGAAAAATGCACTACATTGATAGTTGGTTCGTCTATGGCATTCAACAATATTGATGCTAAATTGTTGCCTGTATCTAGATTCGGCAATCATGTTGTCAATGTGGGCTCGTGGGGCATGAGTGTGATTGACTCGCTAAAAATGACAAAAATAGTTGCGCCAATATGCAAGCCCGAAACTGTGGTTCTCGTAACCAACTTCATGGATTTCAATAGCCGTTGGGATAAAAATATTGATTGGAATATGTTTGAAAATTTCATTCAAGGCAAGTCTAACTTGTTAGATGAGTTTTTGGATTTTGATATTAATTACTTTATTACAACCTTGCAGGCGATACGTGATAGTCAGAAAAAGAATAAATCTAACTATGAATCCATTGAATTCGATGATACCGGGACAGTTAATTTTCAATGCAGTAAATTCAATATTGCTGTTGAGCGCTGGGAGGCTATAAACCAATCGCGCTCACTCGACAAAGAATCGGTCTTGTCCAATATCCAAGCTCTGAAATCTCTTGCTGAATATACAAAAAACCAAGGTGTTAAAATGTATGTTCTCACGCCGCCGTTACGGGATAAAATAGAAAACAATTTGTTTGTTGTTGAACGAAGGAAGCTATGGAATGAAGTGGCGCGCATCGTGGTGGACCATGGTGGTGAGTATATTTTTGTAAGCGGCTCACAGGACTACGACGATTCAATGTTTGTTGACTACGCGCATTTGAATGCATGTGGTGCGGAAAAATTTACCAGGCATGCCCTACATTTGTCACAACATGACAATAACGTACGTAAATGAAGTATAGAAGCGAAATCGATGGACTCCGCGCTATTGCAGTAATTCCGGTGATTCTATTTTATGCGGGAATCCAGACTTTTCAAGGTGGGTTCATAGGAGTCGATGTATTTTTTGTTATAAGTGGTTACCTTATCACAACGATAATGTTATTAGATGTCAAGTCGGGCTCTTTTTCAATTCTAAATTTTTATGAACGACGTGCACGTCGCATCCTTCCCGCGCTATTTTTGGTTATGTTCGTTTCATTGCCGTTTGCGTGGTTTTGGCTTTCTCCGGGCGATATGGTTGATTATTCCAAGAGCCTTACCGCAGTTTCCACATTTACAGCTAATTCATATTTTTGGCGACATTCTGGCTATTTTGACACAGCTACGGAATTTGCTCCCCTTGTCCACACTTGGAGCTTGGCTGTAGAGGAACAGTTTTATCTGTTTTTTCCATTGCTTTTTGTTTTATTGTGGCGAATTCGCGCGGCTGCTGTTCTATCGGCCGTGTCCGTAATATTCGTCTTAAGCTTATTAGGGGCTCAATGGGGAACTAACAATGGGCACTCTGGCTTCACATTCTACATGCTGCCTACACGCGCATGGGAATTGGCATTGGGTGCCCTTGTCGCCTTGTATTACCTTGAGCACAACATTAAGCACCATAAACATTGGTTATCGCAGTGGGGTAGTTTGCTTGGTTTGCTGCTCATCGTTTATTCCGCGATTACGTACAGTAAAGAGACCCCATTCCCTGGTTTATATACACTAGCCCCTACTGTTGGGGCAATGCTTATTATAATTTTTGCGACGCATCTAACGTGGGTTGGAAAGCTACTTGGCAGTAAATTCTTAGTTGCTACGGGTTTGGTAAGCTACAGTGCTTATCTATGGCACCAGCCGATATTCGCTTTTTCACGTCATGTCGGGTTACAAGAGCCCGATATTGTATTGATGCTATTCTTGTCTGTTTTGTCTTTCGTCTTGGCTTATTTGAGTTGGAGATTCGTTGAGCGGCCGTTTAGGAATAAGCGAAAGTTCACACGAAGACAAGTGTTTGCGTTTGGTGGTATTGGCACTATATTTTTCATTGTTTTGGGCTCAATAGGTGTCGCGCAGAATGGATTTAAGAAAACAGAACTGCATGTGTGGCCAAAAATCACGCCTGGCTTGAATGACAGCTTCATTATTTTGGGTGATTCGCACGCCAAGCATCTTGTTAAAGGTATCAGATCGATTACTAAAGGTTCTGTCACTGATTATTCGAGTGGTGGATGTTTGCCGCTGAGAAATGTGGATAGGTATGATAGTAGAACTCCACCTGGAGACTGCGTAAACAAAGTCAATGCTGCGCTAGATAAACTCATTAATGAAGACCCTCATGCATTTGTTCTGCTTGGTTCAATGGGGCCTGTTTATCTTGATGGAACCACGTTTAAGGGAAAAGGAAAGCCAAGAATCCGTGGCTTAGGCGTCGAGTTGGTTACTGATAAATCAATATCAGATCGCTGGCAAATTTTTGAATTTGGATTAAATGCCACCTTGTCTGAATTGACCAGTTTGAAGCACGTGAGGGTTATTGTTGTAATTGATGTGCCGGAGCTTGGCATAGATTTTGGTTGCGGCGGTGGTGGAAAAGAAATTAGTATTGGCTCTTTTAAGTTGCATGACTTTACGACGGCTTCCACAACCCTGCCGGCACGCTGTTCTGTTTCTAGATATGAATACGACAAGCGAAGCCGTAATTATAAGAATCTTGTCTACAGGGTTGTATCCAAATATCCTAATGTAATAGTGTTTGACCCGACTAACTATTTTTGTGACAGCGATAAGTGCTCGGGGTTTAGTTCTGAGTATGGATATCTTTACCGGGATTATGATCATTTAAGCGAGGGTGGTAGCCGGTATTTCGGTGAGAAGTTTTATAAATTCTTAAAAGACTATGATATTACTGCTCAATGAATTATTGTCCTTGTTCTAATAGTTTTTGCTTCATAATATAGTGGTGACGCCTCTTTATTTTGTTGCTGTTTCTTAGGTTTTCTATATTGTTTTTATTCGCTGAATATGCGGTAATTGTTGATCGTTTTTCCATTTCCCCTACTATTGGTCGTTATATGAATCTTGCCATCAGAATGCTTCTGGCCCTCGCCTGCAGGCAACCCTTCAATCGAGGGTCGTCTCGCCGCATAATCATCAAACTCCTTAAGCGCTATGCCATAAGTCCCATCAGGGCGGCCTATCGAGGCATCCCTATGCTTTTCCATTTAGATAATCCCACCGAGCAGAAGGCTCTATTTGGTTACTATAATAATAGGGAGGTTAACTATCTTATCGACATTGCCCGTAAACGCGCCACCTATTTCGTCGATCTCGGCGCTAATTCGGGTTTCTATTCACAAGTTTTTTTGTTCCATGCAGCAGTAGGCTCCAGGTTGCTGTCTATTGAGCCGAACCCGGCCATGCGCGCTCGCATCCTGGCAAATATACAATTGATCGAGGGCAGTGTACGTTCTCGAAATATCCAGTCTATCTTGGAATCCTGCGCCGCCAGTGATCAGGAGGCGGATCTTTTCCTCAATCTGCATAGTGGTGCTGGTGCTGCGCATGTAGAGACGCAAGAAAGCGAGGAATGTATACGTATCCACACCAGAAAACTCTTGGACTTGGTCAACCAGCATGGCTTCAACAGAATCGACCTTCTCAAAGTGGATATCGAAGGTCATGAAGACAAGGCCCTGATGCCGTTTTTTGAAAATGCTGATGCAGGCCTTTATCCACACAGCATCATTATCGAGCACACCTCCGATCAATTGTGGCAGGCCGATCTGTGGGGACGTCTACGAGAACTTGGCTATCAGGAAATACTCAGGACACGGGGCAATCTGATCCTTGAGTTGCCGCCTGGGAGCTAGTTGTAGTTTCCTCTCAGGGTCTGTCGCAATCTGAAGACTAGTCCCCGCCCCAGGCTCCGGTGTGCCTTGTGGGAGCGCTGGATCAGTGAGCGTTCTGCAAGTCCCGGTAGGTATAGTGTCTCGGCCCAATGGGCTGCCCAGGAGAAGGGGTTGTAGACGTTTAATACTCGGTTCCTGGCTTCCGCCAGGGCAGATTCCTGCTCACGGCTTAGTGGGGTATCCAGCAAATGGGCGATACGGCGAGCCACACTGTCGGCGTTATGGCCGTTGATCGATACCAGGGATTCCCGAGGAAGGTACGCGTCCACATTTGGACAGCCCAGGTAGATGGGAAAAGCCCAGCCGAGATAGGCATCAGCCAGCTTTTCGGTCCAGTAGTTGGGTAGCACACTGTTTTCTAGCACCAGATGAAAACGGTAGGGCAGGATGGCATCCATTTTGTCATCGATGGGCTCGAAACCCCGACCAAAGTGTACTAGCCTGTCGCCAAGGAACTGCTTGAGGGCATCCAGCAAAGCCAGGCGCGCGCGCTGGCCTTCGGTCTTGCTGGCGTTGGAACACACGACGGCTATGCGATTCTCTTTGGCGGGACATGCCAAGGTGGACAAGTGATCGTAGCCATAGCGATAGGCGTGGGTGGCGTGATCCAGCCCTACATGCCAGTTCAGCCCCAGCGCGTTGACGTAAAGATGGGGATGCCGCGACTCGGCATGACTGTCAACCACATGGCCAAACTGGCGATAGAAGGTCTTGGGATATAGCTTCTTACTGAGAGGCTCACCGGCAATGAACAGCGTGTTCTCAGGCGCACAGTAGAAGTGGTCATAGGGCCGAGCGTTATACATCACAACCGAAAAATCCGCCCTCCCACCGGGCTCAGGATTTAAATCGAAGCGGCACCGCCCCCAGTGCAGGCTGGCATTGGGAGTCAGCAGTTCCATGCCCCCCGGGGCACAATCCATGGAAGCCCGTACTAGGATTTCCGCCTCAGTCATGTATTTCCCTCTGCGACAACTTCTGACTCCGAGATAGTCACACGCTCGGATCGTTTCAGACAGTATGGTTCAGAATAATCGGATACTGCCCAGCTGAACCCCGCATGGATATCCGAATGTGACGTCGGCCCTGTTCTGGTCAGCAAGCCAGCCTCCACGAGTCTCCTGAGTGTGCAATTGGGACTGGTGGTATCAGTCAACAACTTACCTGCGTAGACCACGTTTGTGATTCACGAGTCAATCAAACGCCCTTGTCGTCAGCACCATCCCTATGCCGGCGAGCTAGATCAGCGTGTAAGCCCGATACGGGCTCCAAGGGGTAGGTGCGGAGATTTCCTCCTGTATGGATTGGCGGTAGATGTATCTGGAACCCACGTGTAGCTGGCGTTTCACGTCGTTTCGCGGTGGCCAAGAACACTTAGTCTGGCTTCTCTCGAGCGAAGAAGTCCTCGACAGCCTGCGTGTCGGGGAGATCCAGTTCCGCGTGGGTGTGCGAGAGCAGGTTGGCGTTGCCCTGGGCCTGGAGGCTGTTCACTATGGCAGGTACCACTAGACTGCGGTGGCCTGCCACGTGGATATGAGATTCAAGGTTCAAGGTGCAAATGGAAGGCTGTGGGTATGATGGGGATGAATCTTCCCGACTATCGGGCTGCCAGCTATTGGCATTGGGGCATATGCAGGGCTGTGGTCAATATGGTCGTGCTCTGTTAGAAGAATACTGGTTTCTTTAGCGTATATGGCTATTCGCGATGCATGACACTCCACCTGGCAAGCGTTTGCTACTCACAGGCCTCGAACCCTTTGCCCGTGGCGGAGGCCGTGATTGCTACGCCCATCCGCAGGACTCGGGACTGTGCGTGAAAGTTGCCCGAGAGGGGCGCTCGCCAGAGGAACGGCGGCAAGGGGTGGCATGGTGGAAACGTTGGCGCAAGTCAGCAAATAAATATGATGACAGCCTGCGCGATTTCCAGATACTCAAGGCACTGGAATCCGATGCCGATTCGGTCACCTGGCAACATATTCCGCGCTGCCTCGGCTGGGTGGAAACGGATCGTGGTCGAGGCTTGGTAACGGACCTGATACGGGACGCCGACGGTCTGATCTCGCGCAACCTGCTGGAATACCTCTGGACCAACCACTACGATGACCGTGTACAGGCGGCCGTGGACGAATTCGCACGATTCTGGGAATCTGGTCGCATTCCCTCGCGCAGTCTGTTTCTGGACAACATCGCCGCGCAAGTGCGGTCCGACGGCACATTGAGGCTCGTGGTGATCGATGGTTTGGGCAGTACCGTGCTCATCCCCTGGTATACCTGGAGCACCACGCTCGGGCGAATCTGGGCGCGGCGCAAGATTCAGGAACTGCGGCGCGATATCGCAATACAGGTCGAGAGAAGGCGCACGCAGGCAGCGCCGAGCAAAGCGACCTTCCTGCACTCTAGACGATAAGGCGCCACTACCGCCCCGCCTCGACTTCGGGCAGCTTGGCCATAGGCCTGCGTGCATTTCGCTTCCTGAGCCGTGCGTCTGTTCTACTCGTGATAATCCATGGCCTTGTAGCCATGCTTCTTGACGAGTTCGTCCCGCTCGGCGGATTTCAGGTCCTCCCGGACCATCTCGGCCACCAGATCGG